>CAZBJW010000019.1:0-31305 GCA_964492135.1 uncultured Anaerolineales bacterium | reverse complement strand
AAGTCCGTCCTTGGCCGTCTTTCTAGCTACTGTCGCTCGCATGAGCAGCTATCAGGCTCTACTGGACGAACTCGATATCCAAGGGTAGGCTGGCAGGTTAGACATCGCTACGCTGATCACCACCCCTGGCTTGCGCATCTCTGTTGAATGCCTAATAAAACAAAACAATGCTCCAAAAAAAGGACCTCTCTGCGCGAGGAACGTTCACTCCTTTTCCCGCTCCACTGTCTTCACGACCTCCAGGAGGAAGTCAGACAAGGCCCTCTTGCTCTCGGCACTCATCCGGCTGAGGTTTTCCTGATATCTCTCGACGTAGGAGAGGAGCTTGTTCGTGAACCTCCCATTAGCTCCTTCCGCCAGCGTCAGGCCGAGGGGCAAGCCGGCCAAGGCGCTGAGACCGGATTCCCCAGCGAGCATCAGTCTACGGACCTCGTTTAGCAAACGCGCCCGGGCCTCCTGTCCCAGCTGGCACATCTGCAACACGATGGCTGTGATCAGCTCCGCGCTGTGAAGCATTGGTGACTGCCGGTCAGGGATGCGTGAAAGGAGTTCATCCAGCATCTGGTCGTACTCGCCTTTGCTCTTCGTGAGGGCTTGGAAGATCTTCCGCTTCAAGTCCTCCCATTCCTTCCGCTCGAAGTCCTCAGGAGAGGGATCACTAAGGAGGGCTTTGGCTCGCTGCGTTGGATAGAAGACGATTGTGGAGCGACCCGGTCCGCGCTGCTTCTTGGGCAAGAGGTACTGGGAGGCAACCATGCCTTGCTTCTTGAGCAGGCGGAGCATGTCATAGGCCGAGATATTGCTCATTTTCAACTTCTCCGCCACAACGGAATAGTGAAGCGGTGCCTTGACTTCTCTATAGAGGTCCCAGAACTGTTGCAAGAACGCCTTCTGGCGTTCTGTCATGGTCATGAGTACTCTCCTTCTGCCACTGATGATACTCTGATCTGCGCTCCTTGTCAAGCCCGTACTCAACGGGGCAGGTCATCCAGGGCCAGATCATGAAGGCCTTTCCAGCTAGGCGCCCTCCCGGCTCTCTTTCAGCCTTCCCTTTCATCCACGTCAAACCCTTCATTGCGCGCTCCTCCCTATAGATAGAATCCCAGGATACGGGATATCCCTCTGCACCTTCCCGCCGAACGTCCGGTTCGCTAGCGCGGCGCCTCGGCCTGGGTAACCAGGACACTGCCGCGGGAGCGTCTTTTTCCTTAGTGAGCGACGAGCTGCACTACTGCGCCTCCTGTGCGCAGCGCTCATATGCACAGGCCGACACTCGAGCACTGCAGTCTCTTCGACTTCCTCCTTTGGACCAAACTAAGACCTAAACAAGACTGTCTTTTGACCTTCTTGTGCTATCATCATTACCGGGGCCCGAAGATGGATCGTTCGTAGGCGACATGGCGGTCGTGCCTCGTGACGCAGATGCAGCGCCTTGGGCCGTTCTTGTCCTCGCGGACTAGAGGGAGCTATCCTCGGCCAAGGCATCGATTCCGTCGCGACTCGCCATGAGCGTCTCTACTAGGTGGAAAGCGCGGGGGATGACCATGACAGAGTCTCATCTACTGGCGCCGGTGTGCGTCCTGGTCGTGAAGCGGCGATCCAAAGCGCCAAGAGGGTACGATTGCTTACCGCGAATGGACGCGTACGTGCTCTAGTCTAGGTGGTCAGCCGAGACACTGGTATTTGAACAGCTTTACGAAGAGTAGTAGGAGGAAATATGAGTGACAAACTCGCAAATCCTGCACCGCTTGGTCTCTTGGCTTTCGGGATGACAACAGTTCTCCTAAACCTGCACAACGCTGGCTTCTATCCGCTGGACAGCATGATCGTGGCCATGGGCTTCGCGTACGGCGGAATTGCGCAGATAACTGTTGGCATCATGGAATTCCGAAAGGGCAACACCTTTGGGACCGTAGCCTTCTTATCCTATGGCCTGTTCTGGTGGTCTCTTGTCGTCTTGCTGCTTTTGCCTGAGAAGGGTCTGGGAGTAGCCGGACCAACGCCCGAATCTCTCGCAGCATACTTCTCTATGTGGGGTGTGTTCACGCTGGTGATGTTCTTCGGAACATTGAAGACGAATCGAATACTGCAGACTGTTTTCGTGAGTCTGGCGATTCTCTTCTTCCTTCTCACCGTGAGGGAGTTGACCGGAAATGCTGTAATCGGGACGGTGGCTGGCCTTGAGGGCATAGTGTGCGGCTTGAGCGCTGTGTACCTGGGCCTTGCGGAGGTGCTGAACGAAGCCAACGGGAGGACAGTTCTGCCCATCTGGGAGACAGGCTGACTCATGCGAGTTTTCCTTTCCAGATCTGCGGAGCAGCAGGTATCGCATCTGAAGTTCTCGCAACGATTCTCCCTTGTGGAGAACTATGCTCCCGACCAGGGTGCTAGAGGGACGCAGGTCCAACTTCCATCCGCTTTAGAGATCGTTGTTATCCTCAAGGGAATCGAAGAACCAGTCAGGTTGCGTCCATGAGAGATAATCGCAAGAGACCCCCGAATGTGGGAATATTCTCTAGCTCGATTTGATACTTGTCCTTGACTAAACCTGTGAAGTTATGTATTGTTTCGATTGAGGAAGGAGAGCAAGAAATGGCGGAAAGAGAAGACACGATTACTTCGCTCCTGGAGGAGAAAAGGCTCTTCCCACCGTCCGACGATTTCCGCGGCAAAGCCGCGGTGAAAAGTATGGAGGAGTACAAAGCCCTGCACAAGGAGTCCGAGAACGACTTGGAGGGATTCTGGGCCAAGCAAGCGGACGAACTCCTCGACTGGTACAAGAAATGGGATACCGTCCTCAGTGGTGATCCTCCCTTTTGGCGATGGTTTGTGGGAGGTCAATTGAACGCCTCGTACAACTGCCTGGACAGGCATCTCAACACCGAACGACGCAAGAAAGTGGCCATCATCTGGGAAGGGGAGCCCCAGGGCGACAGCAAGAGCTACACCTATGAGCAACTCCACCAAGAAGTCTGCAAGTTCGCCAACGTCCTGAGGGACCTGGGTGTGAAGAAGGGCGACAGGGTCTGCATGTATCTGCCCATGATTCCGGAGTTGCCCATCGCCATGCTGGCCTGCGCCAGGATCGGAGCCATCCACAGTATCGTCTTCGGAGGCTTCAGCGCGGAGTCTCTCAAGGACCGCATTCTGGACGCCGAGGCCAAGCTCCTGATCACCAGCGATGGCAGCTTCCGTCGCGGGAGAGTCACTCCATTGAAGGCCAATGCGGACAGCATCCTGGACGATTGCCCCATCGTGGAGAACGTCATCGTGGTCAAGCGTACGGGCGCCGACATTGAGTGGAGTGACGGTCGGGACCGCTGGTGGGACGACCTCATGGCCGATGCGTCAAGCGAATGCGAGCCTGAGGTGATGAACGCCGATGACATTCTCTATATCCTGTATACCAGTGGCACTACCGGCAAGCCCAAGGGCGTCGTCCACAACACGGCCGGATACCTCCTCTACAACGCATTGACCATGAAATGGGTCTTCGATATCAGGGACGAGGACATCTACTGGTGTACCGCCGACATCGGCTGGGTGACAGGGCATAGCTACATCGTGTACGGCCCCTTGGCTGTCGGAGCGACGAGTCTTATGTTCGAGGGCGTGCCGAACTATCCGGAGCCCGACCGTTTCTGGCAGATCGTGGAAAAGTACAAGGTCACCATCTTCTACACTGCCCCAACCGCCATCAGGGCCATCGCCCGCGACGGGGAAGAGTGGCCGGCCAAGCGTGATCTGAGTTCATTGCGCCTGCTGGGTAGCGTCGGGGAGCCCATCAACCCCGAGGCCTGGATGTGGTACTACAAGGTCATTGGCCATGAGAATTGCCCCATTGTGGACACCTACTGGCAGACGGAAACAGGCGGTGTGGTCATCACTCCTATGCCAGGGGCCATACCGTTGAAGCCTGGTTCGGCGACCAAGCCCTTCCCGGGGATCTTTCCGGAGGTGGTGAGGGACGACGGGACGCCATGTGCTCTCAATGAGGGCGGCTACCTCACCATCAGGAAACCGTGGCCCGCCATGCTGATGACCATATACAAGAATCCCCAAAGATACATAGACACTTACTTCTCCCGTTTTCCAGGCCTCGTCTACTTCACGGGCGATGGAGCGAGGAAAGACGAGGATGGCTATTTCTGGCTGATGGGGCGTGTAGATGACGTGATCAACGTCTCAGGCCATCGCATCGGTACCATGGAGGTGGAGAGTGCCCTGGTTAGCCACCCTGCGGTGACCGAGGCCGCTGTCGTGCCCTTCCCTCACGAGATCAAGGGCCAGGCTCTGTACGCCTTCGTCACCCTGGTGGGCGGCTTCGAGAAGAGCGAGGACTTGAGGAAGGAGTTAGCCTTGCACGTGGGGAAGGAGATAGGCCCCATCGCCAGGCCAGACAAGATTCAGTTCGCCGACTCGCTTCCCAAGACCCGCAGCGGAAAGATCATGAGGCGTATCCTCAAGGCGATCGCCGAGGGGAGGGACCAATTAGGCGACACCACCACCCTTGCTGACCCCTCGGTGGTGGATGAGTTGGTAAAGGATAGACTCTAGCGTCGCCGGGCAGTAGCCCGCCGGTCCGGACTAACGTGTGACTGGTCGCAGGGGACACGGCATGCCGTGTCCCCACGCGCTCAGCAGCTGCGTCGAGGGCTGGAAATCTCCTGCAGGTTTCAAGCCTACAGGAGGTTCGTGGAGTGCGCCAAGGTGCAGCACGGGAAGCTAGAAGGGCTACCAAGCAGAGCACGGTAGCCCTATGTTGTCTGAACTAGAACGCCTGCGTTGTCCTGGGTTACAGTTCGACCTGAAGTAGTCAGGCCGGCCCCTATGCCCGGACCACGCGGTCCCGCATTCGTCTAGCTCCTGAGAGGAGGGGGAAGACGGTCTCCTTGATGTAGTCTGTTACCCTTTCGACCTCTTTTCTGATCTCCTCCTTAATGGGCCCTGTGGTGTAGACGTGCCGGTCACGGAGGCCGCCGCCCTCCACATATTCGGTGCCCAGCATCATCCCGCCTATGGAGCCCGCATAGTCATCCTGCGGCTCGATGCCGTTCATGACCGCCCAGGCCAGGCACCAGGCACGGGTGACGCTGTTCATATGGTAGCCTCCCCCGCCAAGAGCGAGACACTTAGGGGAGATGGCCTCTATGGTCTTCGCAGCCTCGGCATACCCGTTGTTGCTCAGTGCCAAGTGGGACAGACTATCAAGCAGGAGACCGTCGGCGCCCAGCTGCGCCACCACCATGTCCGGAGCGAAGGATGTGACCGCCTCCGGCACTATCTCGTTGAAGGCCATCAGGAACACCTCGTCGTCCGTCTGCGGAGGTAGCGGCACGTTGATGTTATACCCCCGGCCGACCCCTAGACCAATCTCCGTCTCGAACCCTGACCACGGAAAGAGCGTCTTCCCGCTCTCGTGCAGAGAGATGGTCAAGACACGGTCCTCGTCATAGAAAGCCGCCTGAACGCCGTCGCCGTGATGGGCATCGATGTCTATGTACGCGATGCGATGTCCACGGCGTAAGAGGTCCTTGATGGCGACCACGATGTCGTTGATGTAGCAGAAGCCCTCTGCATTCGCTCTCTGGGCATGATGGAAGCCCCCAGCGATGTTGAAGGCCAGGTCATACCGCCCTTGCTCCAGCAACTGGGCCGCGAGGAGAGTGCCTCCAGTGACCAACGCGGAGTAGTCATAGACCCCTGGAAAGACCGGGCAATCCACCGTCCCCAGCCCGAACTCGATCAACTTCTCTCTGAAGACGCCATCATTGGCTTCCTCAAGTGCGCCGAGGTAGTCCCAATCGTGGAAGAGGGCCAACGTCCTCTGTGGAGCCGGTTGTGGCTCCAACACATCTATCCACGGCTTCTCGAGCAGGCTGTACCTGTTGCACAAGTGTACCGTTTCCCTGGCCCTCCGCGGTTCGAGTGGATGTTCTTCCCCGTACTCATAGTCGGCATACCGAGGCGAATAGATGAATACCGTCCTGACTATCTCCTCAGCCACCACGCGCAGCAGCACCTTGGACTTCAAGGGCTTGCTGAGCCAGCGTGTCTCCCCGATGTATTCGTCAGGACCGTCAACCACGGCCAGAGAGGTGACCATCACGACCGGAATGTCCCGTAATGCAGGCGTCCATTCCATCCGCTCTTTGAGTTCCAGGCCCTCAGTGTCATAGGAAAGCATGAGGTCCAAGAGCACCAGGTCCGGCTTCGTTTTACTCATGATCTCCAGCGCCTCACTGCTATCGCTCGCTGACAAGACGCAGTAATCATGGTTTTGCAGGATCCGTCCAGTGACGCGCCCGAAATCGGGATCATCGTCAACGATCAGGATTCTGGCCATCCTTCTCAAGCCTCATGGTGGCAATGTAGATCCCATCCTCGTAAACGCATTCCACAGGGCAGTCAGCTTTGTTGAGAATCGCGAGCATAGGTCCATTGGACTCCAGGATCTCCGCGGTGAACCCCTTCACCCCACGCTGCCTGCCAATGTTAGCCAGGTACCGGAGAAGAAAGGTACCAATCCCGATGTTCTGCCAGTCGTCGCGCACGGTGAAGGCCATCTCAGCCAAATCCAACTCCCTTCCCAATAGACCGTACCTTCCCACAGCGATTACTCTCTCGCGCCCCTCCGTGCGCACCACGCCCACTATGGCCATCTCCCGCTCGTAGTCTATGGTGGTCAAAGTCTGGACGGTTTGATGGGGCATGGCCCGCAGAGGCGTGAAGTATCGCTGGTAAATGCTGCGATCGGAGAGACTGTAGAAGAAATCCTGCATCATTGACTCGTCGGTGGCCTTGATGGGCCGGAAGAAGATCTGCTCCCCTCTGAAGGTGGCCCTTGTCTCTAGCTCAGAAGGATATACACCCACAGGGATCAACTGGTCGCCATAGATATACAAGTTGTCCTTGGCCTCTTTCAGCAACCGGGCGCGGAACTTGGGGTGGGCGATGTTTATCAGCGCCAGAACGCGCTCGCGCACATTCTTGCCGTGTAAGTAGGCGATGCCGTACTCGGTTACCACATAGTAGACGTCACCCCTGGTGATCATCACCCCGGCACCCCTGGACAAAGCAGGCACAATGCGCGACATGACGCCGCCAGCTGCAGTGGATGGCAAGGCAATAATGGGCTTGCCTCCCTTGGCCTGCGCGGCACCTCGGATGAAGTCCACCTGCCCTCCCAAACCGCTGTAGAATACCTGTCCTAGGGAGTCTGAACAGACCTGGCCCGTCAAGTCGATCTCGAGCGCGGAGTTGATCGCTACCATATTCTCATGTTGGCTGATGACAAGAATGTTGTTGGTGTACTCGCAAGGGCAGAACTGAAAGTCTGGATTGTCGTCCACGAACTCATAAAGACGCCTGCTGCCCAGACAGAAGCTGGTGACCACCTTACCACGGTCCAGACTCTTCATGGCGTTGGTCACAACACCCTTCTGCATCAGATCGACGATCCAGTCCGAGACCAGTTCGGTGTGCACTCCCAGATCCCTCTTCGTCTCCAAGAAAGGCGCAACCGAGCACGCGATCTTGCTGATCCCCATCTGAATCGTGGCGCCATCCTCCACCAGGCCGGCCACATTTCGGCCGATTTGGAGGGATACTTCGTCCGGAGCTGGGAAGCGCAGCTCAGGCAGAGGCGCATCGTTTTCCACAAGGACGGTTATCTGATCTACGTGAATGAAGCTGTCGCCGAGCGTCCTAGGCATGCGGGGATTCACCTCTGCGATGACGTGGCGGGCGTTCTCCGCGGCGGACTTCACCACATCAACAGAGACCCCGAAGCTGCAGAAACCATCCTTGTCGGGAGGTGTGACCTGGATGAGCGCGATATCGAGGTGTATGCTCCCAGAGGCGAAGAGGCCTGGTACCTCCGAAAGAAAGACAGGCGTGTAGTCTGCTCGCCCCTGGCACACAGCATCTCTCACGTCAGGTCCTATGAAGAGAGCGTCATGGCGCAACAGTTCCCCATATTCGGACTCGGTATGAGGAGTCAGAGCGATGGTAAGACCATGGATCAGTCGTACGTTTGCCAATTCAGCTGACATCCGGGCCAATTCCTGCACCAGGAGCTGGGGAACCGCGGCGCCAGAACCAATGAACACCGAGCACCCACGCCTGACAAGCCTCAACGCCTCCCGGCAAGTTGCCAGCTTACCCTTGTATCGCTCTCGCCAGTCCTGCGATTCCATGCGGATCCTGCCTCCCGTCACCGACATTGCGGTTGTGCATCAGTGCCGAGAATGATCCTGATAGCTATGCTGCTCGACCAGTCCGGCTGATAAGCCACGTGGTCCTGACTGATGCCGAAATACTGGCACAGACTTTGCAGTGTGAAGCTATCTCCTGCGTAGCTGACGATGGTAGTTCTCGTGTGGTCAAGCGTGTCAGCCTTTCCCACGTCTACCACCGAATAGCCCCGCGACTTGAGGCGATCAGCCATCTGAGAGGCGAAGCCCTCAATCGTGGTGCCATTGTCGATGGCGATTCCCACCCCCTCGGCGGCCAAGGCGACCTCCTCCCAGGTGGGAGGGACCATCCGGCTTGCCATGAACTCCTTTATGTTGGGCCTCTCAGGAAGCATAACCCACGAACCTTGTGGCGTGTAGGACTCAGGCGCCAGACTCAGGTCTATCGTGCTGTGGGTCATGTTCTGCGGCGGGATCTGATAGGCCAACTGGGCCAACGCTACTATCTCGCCCGGACGTAGGTCGGTCTGAACATGATCCTGCATGGTGGTGAGCAATTCGAAGGCCCTGGGCAGTAGACGGGGGACGCCGAGCTCCAGGATCCTATTGCGAATCGCAAGTAGCACCTCCCGCTGCCTGCGGTCCCGGTCAAAGACTGGGGTCTGGGCGCGGCAGCGAGAATAAATGAGACCCAGTTCGCCGTCCATGTGCTGCATTCCGGCTGGGATGGTGCGAAAGAGCAGGTACTCATCCGGGAACTTCATGTTGGGTACCCAGAGCTCAGTGGGGCACGCCACATCAACGTCAATGCCCCCGAGACTGTTTATCATTTCCACAAAGCCCTCAAAATCGATGCGCACATAGTAATCGAAGGTTATCCCCAGGTTCTTCTCGAGAGTCGTTCTCAGCAGGCCCGGCCCTCCGCCCGGGTAGTGGAGTTCCTCCCCTATGTTGTCAGCCAGATTGAGCCGGCTCTTTCCATAGCCGGGAATAGCAACATAGAGATCCCGCGGGATGGACACCATGCTCACGATTCTGTCCTCAGGATCAATGGAAACAAGGATCATGCTATCCGTTCGCCAACCCTCATCGGGTGGCCGCCGGTCGCTGCCCAAGAGTATGATGTTAAATATCCTCGCTGGCAGGGTGGCAGGTGTGGGCAAGGGTGTTGCCTCGGGCGCGCCCACTGCCTCTTGCTGGGAAAGGCGGTAAGGCGCCAGGATGGGAGCAAGACATACCTGCCAGACTACTGCGAGGGAGGCAGTCAGAGAAAGCGCAAACCGCGTTTTGCTCGCGCCAGGCCCCATCAGTCGCCCATAGTCATAGCGTCAAGGAGGGGGCTCGGGGGCCTCTCATGCACCCTCGAGCCGAGTCTGCCACCAGGGCCAGTAGGGGGTTGCCGGGCCGCCCGAGGTTGAGGCCTCCCTCACTCGGGACAGATCGTATGGAAGTCATCACCCAGGATAACCAGAATGTCTGCCTCATCGGAGGCACCGGGTTCCTGTCGCACATTCTGGTTCTTGACTTCTAGGTAAGCTTGCAGGTTGCTCACCGTGTAGGGCTTGTCGGCATAGCTGAAGATCAGCGTCTCAGCATAGTCTGTCCTATCAGCAGGGGCGACATCCGCGATCTGAAAGCCTCGTAACTGCAAACGGTCTCCTATCTGCCGGGCCCAGCCACGGTTCGGCGTGCCATTGCGCAACGCGATTCGCGCCCCTTCTTCCTTCAGCCGATTGACCCGCTCTGGCGGCGGATCCAGCATGCCCATTATCACCCCGGCAATCTTATCTCCGTCGGGCAACAACACCCAGGCCCCCTCAGGAGTGGTCCATTGCGGTGCCATGCTCAAGTCTATATATGACCTGTTCACATTGGCAGGTGAGATCTCAGGTATCATCTGCGCCAGAGTAACTATCTCCGAGGGGCCAACATCCGTCTGCACCATATCCTTCATCGTGACCAACAAGTCAAGAGCGCGGGGTATGAGGCCACCAATACCCAGCTCCATCACTCTGTTGCGAACGGCAAACAGTACCTTCTGCTGCCGACGGTCACGGTCAAAGACCGGGGTATTATACCGGCACTGAGCGTAACGAAGCGCGGTCGGGCCATCCAAGTGCTGCATCCCTGCGGGCACATAGCCTATCTGCTTCCATTCGCCGGGCCGATCCGGATCAGCCCCCCACAACTCTACGGCGCACTCGACGTCAACGTCTATGCCACCCAGGATATCAATGATCCTCTTGAAGCCCTCGAAGTTGATCCTCACGTAGTGGTCAAATCCGAATCCAAGGTTCCTCAACAAGGTATCGCTGAGTAACGCTGCACCGCCACCTGGATACCCCTGGCTCTCGCCCAAGTAATCCGCCGTGTTGAGACGATTGTACCCGTATCCAGGTATCTCCACCCACAGGTCCCGTGGAATCGACACCATACCTACGATCTTTTTCTTCGGGTCTATGCGCACATAGATCATGGTGTCGGTCCGCCAATCTACTTGACCGGGTAGTCTGTCGCCGCCCAGGAGCATGATGCTAATCACCCCTTCTGGCACCGGCAACGGAGTGGGAACAGGTGTGGCCGTCGGTGTGGGCGTAGACGTGGCCGTGGGCGTGGGGGTAGAGGTAGGTGATACGGGATTCAGTACCTCGGTCGGCAGGGCCCTTTGCTGCGCGGTTGGTATGGGCGTGTGCGTGGGTGCGCTGTTGGCGGTGGCTCCGCCACCGCAGGCTGAGAGAATGGCCCCCATTGCCGTTATCGAAATGATCAGGAGTGGTATCCTCTTCATGACTTGAATCTCTTAGGCAAAGCCGATTTCTTGTCAGACTGGTCCTATCAAAATTATACCATCGCGACACCGAGAGCACAATAGTCACCCTGGCTCCGGCCCGCCACACATTCAGGTGAAGTGCAAAGGCCGCTCCCACTGGGGAAGAGAAACGGCCCTGAACGTCAGATTGAGGGCCGAATACCGCGAGTGCGAAGCCTGCCAGTTGTCACCTGACTCGGATGTCACTTCCCGCTACTGGTCACCACTACCTAACACGGTTCGGGACTGCCGGGCAGCACAGGGGTGGGCTCGAGAGGGCTTGCCAATCTCCTCACCATGCCCACTATCCACCGCCAGTGCAGGATCACATGGACGACGATGCCCGCTATCATCGCCAGGCTGGCCCACACGTGGAGGTCCTTCCATTCATGGCGGCTCAAGAATAACAGCGTCTGACTCAAGGCAGGATTGTGCCCGCCCTGATATCCACCATGCGGCATAGTCATCAGGATTAACCCGGACATGGTCGCCGCCATGAAGGCGATGAGGATCATCATGTCCACCATGAAATTGAGTTTGGCTTTGCTGAACAGCGATACCTCCGTTCACTTCTCTGACCCTCATTGTACCATCCGGTTGTGAAGGAACCGTGAACGGGGCATGAAAGGAGCATGAAGAAGGTGCGGTCGATCGGTCATAGATCTTGCGATCACGGACCGATGGCCCATGCAGGACCAGCCCGTAGAGTAAGAGTGTGATACAATATGCGTCGGAGAGGCCAATGAAGGACAAACCGCCCAAACGAATAGCGGATTCCAGGGCAACTATCAGTCAGATCATGCTGCCCACCGACGCCAATCCTCAAGGCAACGTGCAAGGTGGGATAATTATGAAGCTGGTTGATCAGGCCGGAGCGATTGTGGCGGTCAGACACAGCGGTTCCAATGTGGTAACAGTGGCTGTGGATTCGATGACCTTCCTCTCCCCCATATACGTGGGCAATCTCGTCACCCTCACGGCGTCTTTGAGCTACGTCGGTCGGACCTCCATGGAAGTGGAAGTGCTGGTGGAAGCCGAAGACCCCATGACCGGAGAGAAGACCCATACCAATTCCGCCTACGTGGTGTACGTGGCCCTTGATGAGAAGGGCCGGCCATGTAAGATTCCACCCGTGATCGCAGAGACCAAAGAGGAGCGAGAACGCCTCGCGAGGGGTGCCGAACGGCAGGCTAAGCGGCTGGCAACTTGAGAGGAAACCTTCCTATCTACTGCTGGCGAGGCTCATACTGTAAGGGCCACGCATTCACTCAGCCAGGTCCGCCGCGTAGGGGCTCTTAGATGAGCTTCTCTCCCTTACTCTCATCGCGCCCCAGCTGACGCAAGAAGCGGCGACGAAGCTCGCGAACCACGTCTCGCGGTGACCGACTGTCAAGCGGCACCCGGCCACCGGCCATCAACCCGTGACCACCACCCGTCCCCAGACCGGTGACCACCTCTTGAACGATCAGACCGGCGTTGCCCTCTAGATCGTTGGTGCGCACAGAGATGACCACTTTGTCCTCGAACACGCCCATACAGACGATCCACCGTGCCCCCTCCCAGCGCAGAAGGAAGTCAGCCATCTCCGCTGCCAGGTCTGGCCAGTCCATCTCCCCTAGACTGGAAATGACCACATCCTGGTAGATGAAGGTGCGCTCTAGGGCTCTCTCGAAGGCGCGAAAATACGCCAAGGGGACCTGAGCCTGCTCGATCTCGGCCAGGATTCTGTTGTCAGCCAGCGGGAGCAGATACAGATACGCCTCGACATCGGCGTCCCCTGCACTTCTAGCCAGTCCCATCGTATCGGCCTTAATGCCGTAGAACAGGGCCGTGGCCACTTTACGATCTGGAGGCAGACCGGCCGCCTTCAAGTAGTTCGTCAACATCGTCGAGGTGGCGCCGCATGATGAGCGGATATCCACAAAGGAGACGCCGGCGGGATCAGATTGGACGTCGGAATGGTGGTCCACAAGCACTGTGGGGGTGACGTCTTCCGGCAGACCTACGTTCCCAGCCCCTGCCTGCGCATCCACCAGAGCTATGACGTCGAACCGTTCAAGGTCCACCTCGTAGAGGGGGCGGATTTCAATCGCCAGTAGGCGGACCATGGCCTTGTTCTCGGCTCGGCCAATGATCCCTCCGTGGGCCAGCGTCACCCTTAAGCCGAGGCGCTGCTGTAGGAGATAGCCCAGGGCCAGAGCGCTGGCAATGGCGTCCGGGTCAGGATCGTCGTGGGTCACGATCAAGCAGTTCCGCGCTCCGCGAACTGCCTCGAACAGAGCGTTGACGACCTCAGCGCTGCTCGCACACGGACTTTCAACTCCGCCTTCGCGCTCGGTCATTGCTCCCTCTGCTCTCGGAGCATTGTCCACCGCGTGGTAGTGCTCCCCATGCCCCTATCTATCGCTGTACCCAATCCTCGACGCCCTTGACCGCCAGCAACAGCGCGAAACGGTTGGCCGCATCCTGTAGGGTCGCGCCTGCCTCGTAGACCTTGAGAGCAGCCGGGATCTTGTATAGTTCGTTACCGGTCTCGCAGAAGAGCTCGACGTTGTCCAGCGCCTCGGTCCAGGCCTCGCCACTCTGCAGCATGAGGTCGCGTATGACGGCCGCATCGGCAGGCGGAGTAATGGCCTCCACGCCCCGGAGCAGATCCTGCATGGCTGCATTGTCAGCCGCCAAGCGCCCATCGCACAGCACGCCGTCGTTGCCCTCCTGAGCTTGTTCCAGGATCTCGCCGTCCCTTTCCACGAGCACTCCAGCCTCCTCGAGCAGCGGCTGCACGGCGTTGGCGTAGGTCACCAGAGCCCGCAAGTCGTCGTCTGGTGGAAGTCCGGAGGACGGCGTTGCAGGCGGCGGGACGTGAGGCGAGACCGTCAGCACGGGCGACGGCACTGTGGAAGGAACCGGAGCCGGGACTGTGGGTGAACGCTCCTGTGTCGGGAGTGCAGGCTGCGTACCGCCCTTGCCTCCCCCCACCAAGGCCCCACCGATCAGTATGCCGACACAGCAGACCGCGATCAAGGCTAAGAACACAAGGACAATCACCAAGACGCCTTTTCCGCTCACCGCCTCCGTCCGCTCCACGCCGATGTGCTCATTTCTGCACGCCATGGCGCCCCAAGATTGCTCATCCTGCCACTCCTACCAGGCCTGGACTTCTTCAACGAAATCATGGCCGGTAATGACCGCAGTGCGAACCATGGAGCCTGTTCTAGCGAAGGGTATTCGTAGTCCAAAGCTCCGACGGCCCCCCCGGCCTGCCTCCCCTGCCGCAGGCCCAATCGCTCGCAGGGCATGGGGGCGGCCCTGGGGACCAACGACTGCTCATCTTCCAGAGCGGCGACCAGACCAGGAACCTCATAGCCGCTCGGTGAGCACCCAAAGCGGCCTGCCCGATTAGGCCCTAGGGCGCATCCTGTCCAGCTTTCGGCCCAGGGGTTATGGTGTGGATTTCATCAATCGTGAGAACAAGGGTCGCGTTGAAGATTTCCGCGGCCTCAGCGCCCAGGGTCTCTGCTGTCAACCTCTGCGTTTCCTCATGTATCTCTCCTGAGGTTAGCACGGTCGCCCTTCCCTTAATCTGCCCGCCCGTGACCTCCGACATACTCTCTATTGAAGCATCGCATTTGGGCGGTGGTGTCGAGTGAACCACGAGGGCCGCTCTGGGATTCTCCCGCAAGTTCGTCGCACTCTTCCCATGCAGAGTAGCAGCCATCGCCAAGGAGCTGCGGCTCAGTGCGCGTACGGAGGCGAGGGGCGCTACGTCTGGAATGCCTTCCTTGCTTGCTGTGCCCAGGTAGCAAACGGCCGCCCTCCTGATCAAGTCCAGGAGATCTTCTGACATCTCTGCCATGTCTACGCAGGCACCTCCGTCCAATACCCTTTTCGATGTGGCCGACAAACGGTCGCCGGAGTAGGACGCCGTACCGCCTGGAGATGGACTCGCCTCGCTAGTCGATTCCAGTAGGCAGTAGTGGAGGGCCGCCGGGCGTACGGACCGCCCACGGCTGGTGAAAGGCTTCAGACGCCCAGTTCTCCCTTGATCCTGATGAACGAAACTATGTTATCGCGTCCCAGCATGCCCAACAACTGGCCATTGTCCATCACAGGGAGCTGATTCACGCCGTCCGTCGTCATGTTCTGCATGGCAGTCCACAACTCTTCGTCGGGGCTCACCCTCTGCAGTTCTTGGAGGGGAGTCATAACCTGCTCTACGGTCGTGACTCCCCACCGGTCCTGTGGCACGCCTTTGATGTTGTGCAAGGTGAGCAACCCCCGAACCAGGCCGCCCTCCACCACCGGGAAGCAGCGAGCTCCACTCGGCAGCAGGTGCTCATTGACCAGCTTGTCAAGCGTCAGGCTTGCGCTCACCTCCAAGCACTCCCGACTCATGACCTCGCTGACCTTGTGGCCAGCGAGGAGGTTTCTTACTGTCAGTTGACGGTAGCTGCTCCTGGCCGCGTTCTCCAGGAACCAGCCGATAAGGGCTGTCCAGAGGCCACCGACCCAGTCGCCCCCGAAGATGCGCCAGATGCCCCACAGGATGAAGAGATAGGCCACTGCTTGACCTGCCAATGAAGCCCAGCGCGTTGATTTCTGTAGGCTCCCTGTGCCCTGCCATAGGATGGACCGTAGCACCCTTCCGCCGTCCAGGGGAAAGCCGGGGATCAGATTGAAGAGTCCCAAGATCACGTTCACGAGGGCAAGGTACCCCGTCAACGCTGAAAAGGGCTCGCTTACACCTCTGGCCAGCAGCGATACCGCCCCAAAGCAAGTGCCCAGAACAATGCTGGTCAGCGGTCCGACTACGGCCATCACAAACTCCGTCGCAGGCGTCTCCGGCTCCTCCTCCAGCTGAGACACTCCCCCAAAGATGAAAAGCGTGATGTCGCCTACGGGAAGCCCGCGGGCTCTGGCGACGAAGGAGTGGGCCAACTCGTGGGCCAGCACCGACCCAAAAAACAGCAAGCTGGTAATTAGCCCCACTGTCCAGTAGAGGATAGGGGACCAGTCGGGGTGCTCCTGAGGGAAGTAGCCACCCGCTAAAGTCCAGGTGACCAAGATGAAGATAAGAATCCAACTGGCGTCGATGTTGATGGAGATGCCGCCAATGCTGGCGATCCGAAATGAGTTCCTTAACATCAGTCCTCCTTTCCTGGCTGGAAGCTCTTCCCCGCGCTCGGTATGCCCTCCAGGCCATTCATGTAGGGACGCAGCACCTCAGGAATAACAATGCTCCCGTCGGCCCGCTGGTAATTCTCCATGATAGCGATCATCACGCGGGGCAGGGCCAGCCCCGAGCCATTCAGAGTATGTACGAAGCGGGGTCTTACCCCTGGTTCAGGACGATAACGGATATTGGCGCGGCGAGCCTGAAAGTCACCGAAGTTGCTGCAACTGGACACCTCCAGCCATTCTTGCACGCCCGGTGCCCACATCTCCACGTCGTACTTTTTCATCGCCGAGAACGCCAGGTCACCCGTGCACATCTCTACCACCCGGTAGGAGATCTCCAACAACTCTGCTATACGCACCGCCTCACGCACCAACTCCTCCAGATGCTCAGCGGATGTCTGAGGCTCCACCAACCTCACCAACTCCACCTTGTCGAACTGGTGCCCCCGCTTCATGCCTCGCGTGTCCCTCCCCGCCGACATCTGCTCGCGCCGGAAACACGCGGTGTACGAGACGTACTTGATGGGCAGAGAACCTGGAGGCAAGATCTCATCACGGTGGAGGTTGGTGACCGGGACCTCTGCCGTGGGGATCATCCACAGGTCATCGGGCTCATACCGGTAGAGATTGTCGGCGAACTTGGGCAGATTTCCTGTGCCCACCAGGCACTTGCTGAGGACCATGAAGGGGGGATAGACCTCACTGTACCCGTGCTCCTTGACGTGTACGTCGATCATCCAGGTGATGGCGGCCCGTTGCAGCCTCGCTCCGAGCCCCTTGAGAACATAGAAGCGCGTGCCCGAGATCTTCACTCCGCGCTCGAAATCGATGATACCCAGCATCGGCCCCAGGTCCCAATGCGGCAAGGGTTCGAAGTCAAAATCCCGAGGTTCGCCCACCGTCCGTACCAGCACATTCCCGCTCTCGTCGCGGCCCACGGGCACCGATGGATCGGGCATGTTGGGCACCAGCAGCAGCAATTGCTGAAGTTCCTCCTCCACCTCGGCAAGCATGGTGTCCAGATCCTTGATGCGAGCACCCACCTCCCTCATCTCCTCGATCAGCGCCTCGCTCTTCTCGTTCATCCGGCCGATTTCCTTGGAGGCCACGTTGCGTCGATGCTTCAAGGCCTCCACCTCAGCCAGCAGCTCTCGTCTCTGCTCGTCCAAGGAGAGTATTTCATCAATGGGCGCGGTCTCGTTCAGCTTGATGAGGGCTTCACGCACCTCATCCGGATGCTCGCGAATGAGCTTCAAGTCAAGCATGATAGATTCCTAGTCCTTCATGGACATCTGTGCTTCGCTACGGCATCATCTGGCTACACCGGTACAAGAAAGGCTATCCGTTGCCCCATATTATACGAGAGCGAGCTCGAAACTTCAAAGATGTAGGGAGGGGTTCCGAAGAGCGCAACACCCCCTGCTCAACCATCCTAGCCCGACTGTTGCCTGTTTAGATGGCACGCAAATTCACTGCCCTACTAAGTTCAGAGCGCACCTACAGGCCTGCAGGAGGCCGCCGTGCCGCCCGATATCGGGTCGATTCTCAGTCTGGTGACGGGTCAGGTCACATCTTCTGCTGCTTCCAGGCCAGAGGGAAGGGCGCCAGCGGAGCCCAGAGCTTGCATAGCCGATACTTGACGGACGGGTCAAGCCGCTACCTGGCAGCACGCTGAGTTGCCGAAATCACGAATTGAGTTCCTTGGTGCGCAGGTGGGGAAAGAGGATCACTTCGCGGATGGAAGCCTGGTCGGTAAAGAGCATAACCATGCGGTCTATGCCCCAGCCCATGCCCCCAGTGGGAGGCATCCCGTACTCCAAAGCTCGAAGGTAGTCCTCGTCCATGGGATGGGCTTCCTCGTCGCCAGCCTCCCGCAGCTTCCGCTGAGCGAGGAACCGTTCCCTCTGATCCAGCGGATCGTTCAGTTCGCTGAAGGCGTTCCCCAGCTCCAGACCCCCGATGAAGAACTCAAACCGCTCGACAAGGTGGGGCCTGTCCGGCTTCTTCTTGGCGAAGGGGGATATCTCCAAAGGAAAATCGACGACGAAAGTAGGCTGAATCAGCCTGGGCTCGACGTATTCGCTGAATATCTCATCTATGAGCGCTCCCCGGGTGGGTTGAGGATCGACCTCTAATGCCTGCTCCTCGACACGCTGGCGAAGCAGGTTGCGAGTTGGCGATTCCTCGATGTCGATGCCCGTCTCTTGCAGAATGGCATCTCTCATGGACACGCTCTTCCACGGTGGCGTCAGGTTGATGGCATGGCCTTGGTAGCTTATCTCCGGCGTGCCCAACACCTCCTGCGCCACATCGAAGAAAGCGTCCTCCGCCAAACTCATCATGTCGTGGAAGTCTGCGTAGGCCTGGTAGACTTCCAGTTGCGTGAACTCCGGATTATGCTGAGAAGAAACGCCTTCGTTACGGAAATCCTTGCATATCTCATAGACGCGATCCAGGCCGCCGACGATCAGCCGCTTCAAGTACAATTCATCGGCGATACGAAGGAAGACCTCTTGATCCAGAGCCTGGTAGTAAGTCCTGAAAGGACGCGCCATCGCCCCTCCGTATATCGGTTGCAGCACAGGGGTTTCCACCTCGATGAAGCCGCGCCCGTCCATGAATCGGCGCAAGGCGGCGATGATGCGGCTCCGAGTGACGAAGATGTGACGGGCGTCCTCGTTCACGATCAGGTCCAGGTATCGCTGCCGGTAGCGGGTCTCGACATCCTTCAGGCCATGCCACTTCTCCGGCAGAGGACGTAGTGACTTGGCCAGCAAGGTGAGCTTGGTCACCATCAGGCTGGGCTCACCGGTACGGGTGAAGAACAGTGTGCCCTCGGCCTGGATGATGTCGCCGATATCCAGATCGTGCCTGAACAACTCGTAGGTCTGCTCATCGACACCATCCTCGGCCAGTCTCACGTAGATCTGTATACGGCCGCTACCATCGGCGATGTGGGCAAAACTGGCTTTTCCCATCACTCGCACGCTCATGATTCGCCCACAGAGGTTGACCTTCTCAGGAGGGTCCCTCTTGGCCTCCTTCTTCCACCGGGCGAGCATCTCGAGGGCCTCTGCCGTGGTATGCGTGCACCCCGATCGTAGTGGATAGGGATCCACGCCCTTATCTTTCAGCCGCTCCAGTTTCAGGCGTCGCTGGTGCACGAGATCGCTCAACTTCTGATTTTGTTCTTCGCTCATCGGATGTCCAATATCTCGAAGTACAGCACGCCATCAGGGGCTTCAACGGCCACCTCATCACCAACCTTGTGATCTAGCAGCGCCCCGCCGAGGGGAGACTCGTTGGAAATGCGGCCATTGTCAGGATCGGCCTCGGCGAAGCCGACTATCTGAAAACTCTCCTCCCCGCCACCTCGCTCCATAACCGTTACACTCGAGCCAAAGGTCACCCTGTCCGATCCTCGGGCACCCTCGACCACCACCGCTCGTTTCAGCAAGCTCTCCAAGGTAACAATGCGCCCCTCGACAAAGGACTGCTCATGTTTGGCGTCTTCGTAGCCAGCATTCTCGGTCAAGTCGCCCTCGTCGATGGCCTCTCGCAATTGATGGGCCAGCCGGGGGCGCCTCACCGTACGGAGATGCTCCAACTCTGCCTCAAGCCTCTCTCGCCCCTCGGGAGTGAGTAGAATCGGTTCTTCAGCCATCACATGCCTCGCTCATCCGATTCTAGCATAGGCAGAATCGAGATTCAAACCACAGAATCAGCGGCTGTCCCGCGCTGCAGTTTCCCCGTTCTATCCGCCAGGACTTCCATCTCCTGCCTGTTGCTCGACCGGAATCACAGACCAAGTATGGATCCAGCAAGCTGGAGGAAGACTGGCAGATGGGGAGCGCCATTCACATGTCCGGTGGTCAGCGAAGCTACGCGCCGGCGACGGGCTCGTCCTACGCCGCCCTACGGTCTCTGGCTTCCGACCCCTGGCCTGATCACCGCGAGCCAGGCCCTTGCTCCTTGGCCTCAGGCGTCAGCTGCTGCTGAGCAAGCCTTCTTCGACGCAGCACAGAGTCAACCAGCACAAACAGCTAAGTGTCTCGGAATGAGGCCCACAATTCCTCGCCGCTGGTATGCCGGGTGGTCTCCCTGCGCAAGGCTTCCCCCTCGGCGGACTTGAGCCAAGCGTGGTATAATGTGTTTTGCGAGCACTGACCACATCGTCCGGTGGGAGGATCGACCTTCTCACTGTCCGCAGAGATCTAGGACATGAAAGATCAAGTGAAGACGAGAGAGAAACTCATACAAGAATTGGCTCACTTGCGCCAGCGCGTCAGCGCTTTGAAAGCAGCGACCAGTCGGCTCAAGAGCAGCCACGACCTCCCCCACATCCTCCTAGAAAGTATGAGCGAAGCGGTCTGCATCATCGACGTCTCCAATCTGAGGATAGTTGGGTGCAACAGCGCCTTCTCTGCCCAGGCTGGCATAAGCGAAGACGAAGCTCTTGGGAGAACCTGCTACGAGATCACTCACGGCGCGTCTGCCCCGTGCGCTCCGCCGAACCACATCTGCCCCCTGCAAGAAACTCTGCTGACGGGCAAACGCTCAAGCTCCGAGCACCTGCACTACGACCTGTACGGTGAAGAGAGGTATGTGGAGATCTCCACATCTCCTATAACGAATGACGAGGGCCAGACTATTCAAGTTCTCCACCTATCGCAGGACGTCACAGAGCAGAGGCAAGGGCAGGAGGCACTGAGGCAAAGAGAGCGACGGCTTTACATCAGAAATCAGATAGAACTCGTGTTCCGCAGCATCCCTCATGACGAGATGTACGGAGAGGCGTTGAGAATCTTTCTGGAAGCCACGGGAAGCAAGTACGGGGTCTTCGGATACATAGACGAGGATGGGGCTTTGGTTTGCCCGTCCCTGACTACGGACATCTGGGAGCAGTGTCAGATAAGGGACAAGGCCATCAGATTCCCCCGTGACACGTGGGGCGGCATCTGGGGTCGAGCGCTGACACTCGGGAAGAGCCTATTATCCAACGAGCCCGGACGTGTGCCCGAGGGGCATATCCCTATAATTAGAACCGTCGTCGTGCCCATCAGACATCAGGGCAAGGTTATTGGAATGATCCTTGTCGCCAACAAGGGAACGGACTACGACGAGCACGACTTGGAGTTGTTGGAAGGCGTGGGCGACTACGTAGCACCGGTCTTGCACGCGAGGCTGCAGAGGGACAGGGAGGAGAATGAACGTAAACGAGCAGAGGATGTCCTGCGACGGTATCGTGAGGACCTTGAGGACCTGGTGTTGCAACGCACCGCCGAACTGCGGTCCACCAACGAACTCCTGGAGAGAATCTTCTCCACCACCTATCTCCTGATTGCCTATTTGGACAGTGATTTCAATTTCATACGCGTAAACCGCGCTTACGCCATGGCAGATGGTCGTGAGCCGCAGTTCTTCGTAGGCAAGAACCATTTCGATCTTTATCCCAATGAAGAGAACGAGTCGATCTTCCGTCAAGTTGTGGAGACAGGTGAGCCCTATATTGCCTACGCGAAGCCTTTTGAGTACGCACTGCATCCGGAACGAGGGCTAACCTATTGGGATTGGACCCTGCATCCCGAGCGTGACGCTTTGGGCAAGGTTGAGGCCTTAGTCCTATGTCTAGCCGATGTCACCGAGCGCGTCAAGGCGCATGAAGCGCTACGCCAGAGCGAGGAAAACTTCAGGGCCCTGGCCGACAATGCCAATGACGGCATCGTTATCGCCAATGAAGAGGGGGTACTGGAGTATGCAAACTCGAGAGCCGCTGAGATAATCGGCCGCGGTACTGAAGGACTGATCGACATAACCATGAAAGATCTAGCTCACCCCGATGAGTCCGAGAAGCTGGTGGCCAGGCTCCGCAAGAGAGTGGCCGGCGAGGCTGTTCCGAGACAGTATGAGACTACCCTTATCAACCGAGACGGACAAGCAGTGCCAGTAGAGCTAACGGGTGCCCAGACCATTTGGCACGGCCAACCTGCCGACCTAATCATTATTCGTGACATCACCAGGAGGAAGCAAGACCAGACTGCGCTGATCCAGGCAGAAAGGCTTGCTGTGGCCGGCAAGCTCGCCGCCTCGTTGGCCCATGAGATCAATAATCCCTTGCAGTCGGTGATTGGCTGCCTGGGCCTAGCGGAGGAGACGCTGGCTGAAGGCGGAGATGTCACTCGGTACCTTCAGATAGGCCGTGAGGAACTGCGGCGTGCAGCGAGCATCGTGGCGCAGCTAAGGGACTTGAGCAGGAAGCCAAGGCCTGAGGAGAAAGAGCTCACCGACGTGACGGAGCTCTTGCAGCAGGTGCTCACTCTCAGTCGGAAGCAGTGCGAAGAGGGCGGGGTAGAGGTGCGGTCCACACTGGCGACGGATTTGCCCTTGCTCGCGGTCGTGCCGGACCGGATGCAGCAGGTGTTCCTCAATCTGGTGCTCAATGCTCTTGATGCCATGCCAGCCGGTGGGCGACTGGAAGTCAGTGCCACCCGCACAAGCGAACCAGACGGGGTGCACATCTCCCTTGCCGACAGCGGCATCGGCATCGATCCCGATGTCCTATCTTACATTTTCGATGCCTTCTACAGCACGAAGACCGAGGGGTTGGGCTTGGGACTCTTCATTAGCCGGAACATTGTGGAGGAGCATGGGGGCCACATAGACGTGCACAGCAGTGTCGGCGAAGGAACGACATTCACACTGTGGCTGCCAGCGTGAATCATATGGACCAGCCACACTTCGAGCAAAGTCAAGACAGAGTTCAGGCAGAGAAGGCGACAACGGAAGAGTGAATGATGGCGGACAGACTGCAGACCCTTGTCGTGGATGACGAAGAGGGATCCGCTTCTTCCTCGAGGAAACCTTCACCGAGCTGGGCATGTGGTCGTGACAGCGTCCAGTGGTGAAGAGCGTTGGGCCAACTCCGCGAGACCGCCTTTGACCTCGTGATGCTCGACCTGATGCTGGGCGACCGAGTGGACGGCCTGCGAGTCCTGGAAGCGGTGAGGTGGCGCTGGCCCGAGACCGTGGTTATCATCGTGACCGCACACGGGTCATTGGAGTCGGCCATGGCCGCCATCAGGGAAGGTGTCAACGGCTATCATCTACTCAAGCCAGTCGAGCCCCACGAGTTACGACAGGCTGTGCAAGAAGCGATGGAGAGGCGCCAGATGCTGTCCCGGTCCAGAGAAACGCGCAAGAAAGAGCAACTCCTTCGCCGTGGACGTTTCTGCGTCGATTCGAATAAGCACCTCGTGACTATGGGAGAACGCACCCTGGATTTGACTCCCCCCGAGTTAATGCCATTGGTCCATTTGATGCGAAACTCCCACCGCGTAGTCTTCCCAAAGGAACTTGTATAGGTTGTACTGCAATATAAGTGTGAGACCTTGTACGATGCGCGACGGATCATCAAGTGGTACGTACACCGTCGGCGCCGCAAAGTGGAGCCTGATGCTTCCCGCCCTCGCCATTTTCCGACTGCACATGGGCTCGCCTACAGGTTTGGCGAGTAGAGACCAGGAGTAAAACTGCCATCGCCCGAAGTCTGTCTCGCCTTACCTCTAACCAGTTCAGACTTTTGCAGGCCTTCAACCTAATTCCAACTTCCCAACCCAAGTCCAACCATAGTTTCAACCGCATCCGTCGGTTTGGGGTTGGCCTGTTGTGCTATGATAGATTAGGAATACCCAGGCATACGTCTTCTAGCGTTATGCCTTCTACCTGTCATATGGCATCTTCATAGCACAAGAAGGTGGCGCACGCAGGGTGAAAAGCGCCCGAGAGCGGCGCCAAGGGCCCTTTGGGACTTGCCCAATCCGTCCTCGCGCTCGACTATGTGAGAGACGTGGCCAACGCGGAGGCAGTACACATGCCCGTGGGCGCAGGGTGAGATGGAGAGCGTGGTCCGCTGCAACGGCTTCCGCTACCATCAGCAGAGCCGAAAGGTCCAACTTGCGCCAAGGGACCCCTTCAAGCCTGGGCCTCGTGGGTGGCAAACCAGTACATGATCCAAGATGTACCATTCCTGACCCAAAGGCAGCAGCGGGTCGGCGACCGGCTCGGGCGGGAGCGCGATGCCGCCCAGCACGCCTGAAGCCGGAGAAAGTTGCTTGGGAGGTTCGTGGGGCAGAACGCCGGGGCAGTCTGATCTCGGACCAACGGTTGAAAGATGAAGTGTTGGTGACCCGGTGCGACGGTTTGCTTCGTTGTCCTGCTGGTAGGGCAATGGGAGATGGTGGCCACTGAATGATGAGTTCAGGATTGAGGTCTGGTTGACCCTGTTACAGCCGACTGCTTGTCCATCTCTGCGCGTGGTTTCCCCACGCGGTGCCCGTTCCAGCATTGATCTTGGCGGAAGGTAGGCACGATGGACAGACATGGGCGCATTCTGCTGGTCGATGATGACACGAGCGTACTCTTTGTCTTGCAGGAGACTCTGGCACCGCTGCGCGACCGCTACGAGATCGTGAGCGCTGGGAATGGTCAAAGCGCTTTGGCCAGGATCAGGGAGGCTCGCTTCGATCTGGTCATCACTGATCTCAGGATGCCGGACATAGATGGGGTGGAGCTCACAGAGACTATCAGAGCCCTGAACCCAAGCACTCAGGTAGTCTGGATCACAGCCTACGGTTCCAGGACGGTGGCGGCCGACGCAGCGCGACTGGAGGTGTTCCGGTGCTTGGACAAGCCGCTGGAAATAGAAGTGATCAGAGACACGGCAAGGGAAGCACTTGGGGAGGTAATGAGAAAACGGGGAACAGGTGGTGAAGATGCGGAGTGGCCTGAGTGAACTGCCAGAACAAGCTCCGCCCTGCTGCCGCACTGGGTCATCAGAGGGGTCACTCTGAGGACTTTAAAACATGCTTGCCCGCTATGGTCGAATCTACGAACCGTCCACTTGGGCGGCCACATTTTCCTCGATCATGATATACCCTGGCATGAGCGAATCGTCTTCTGGGGCAGTTGGCGCAGTTCTTGAGCCCAGCCTACAAATCCATAGAATCCCTGGATAGAGGTGCTACATGGACTGGATTGCCGTTGTTCGCGAAGATGAGTTGCCTGTCGGCGAGCGTCGTGCGGTGGAATTACATGGACGCTCCATCCTCGTGCTTAATCACCAGGGTCAGGTCTATGCCGTGGACAACGTCTGCCCACACATGGGTGCAGCGCTTGACGGAGGCGACGTCACTGAGGGCGGCACCATTATCTGTCCTAGACATCACAGCGCTTTTGATTTGCGCACAGGCGAGGTCATGGAGTGGGCTCCTTGGCCCCCAGGCGTCGGGCGAATACTAGGAGCCATTTCGCGCGAGAAACCACTGCCTGTGTTCCCTACCAAGGTCGAGGAAGGTACCATCTGGGTAGGGCTCTGAGAGTCGCCGAGGGTTCGATCGCGTTCGCAGGAGTTTCGGCGAGATCAGAAAGGGCTGCAACGTCTCCGAGATGCGAATTGGGCGCTGCGCGATTCAGCGGCAGCGACACAGAGCTTGAACGGGGCACTGATGGAGCCTGACCTAGAGCGGGTCCTCGGCCACTATCGTGCGGGAGAGTTGGCGGCAGCTCGCAGAGCCGAGCGAGGCTTCGTAAACGACAACTGGATCGTGGACACTACCACTGGCCGTCTTTTCGTGAAGCGGCGACATCCTCAGTTCCGTCAACCCGACCTCATTCGTGCCCAGCACCGGCTCATCCGTCGACTCAGACAGTCGGGATTCCCAGCGCCCACCATTCTGCCCACGGTTACTGCGGAGACTTTCTTGGTGATGGACAGTGATTGGTACGAAATCCAGGAGTATATCGAAGGCACAGCCTACGATCATGAGCAGCCTGCCCATCTGGAGGAGGCGGCCTTGACGCTGGGACGTTACCACACGCTTGTGCGGGGTTTTGGACCCAGGGCCCTACACCGTCCAGACGAAGGGGTTGATCCCGCCTTGGTGAGCCGATCCGTGACCGATCTGAGCACCGCCTGGCGGCTCCCTCACGACCGCAACGAGGCGGAGGTAGCCCGACAGCTGGAGGCGGAAACGGCCGATTTGGCAGCCTCCTTTTCCGCCCACGGTTCGTTGTACCGTCTGGTCATCCATGGCGACTACTACGCCGACAACCTAATCTTCAAGAGTGATCAGATCGTGGGTGTGGTAGACTACGACAAAGCTTGCTGGCAACCGCGAATTCGGGAGCTAGCTGAAGCGCTAGTCTACTTCTCGTCTCCCCAATCCCGTCATATGAGGCACATAGTCTACTCCGGTCATCTCCGCTGGGAGCCCTTTTCTCTGTTCTTGCACAGCTATGCCGAGACGGGCACCCTAAACAGAGAGGAGATACGTGCGCTGCCCGACTACATCGGCTGCATTTGGCTGTTGTTCTCGCTACAACATCTGGCCCAAGAGGAGGAACGTCCCGATCACGCCTTGGAGGCATTGGAAGAAGTGCTTACGCTCTACAGCTGGGCAAAGGCCAACGCCGATCAGATGCGCGACGTTGCCTCCTCAGCGATGCTGAGCTAGGAAAGCAAATAACAAGTGACCGTGGAGAACCCTAAGAAGCAACCTGGGATCACTGTCTATGCGGTCGATTGGTGTCGCGACTGCTGGCGCGCCAAGAAGTTCCTCAACGCGCACGGGATCGAGCCTATCTGGGTTGATATCGAGCAGAACCCCGAGGCTCGCGCCTTCGTCGAGCGCGTCAACCACGGCATGCGCAGCGTCCCGACCATGGTGTTCGCCGATGGTTCACTCCTGGTTGAGCCGACCAATGCCGAGTTGGCTGCAAAGCTAGGGATTCAGTAGCGATGCAATAGCCACTGCACGAGCATCGGCTTGCTCGCATGAGCGCATCTTGGATTGCTTCGACTCACAATTCCGGGACCATGGGCGCGGACCATGCAGCATCAATCGGTGTCTGACGAGGGATCGTCAACCAACCTCACATCACCCGTTACGGCGCGCACTGGTGCCCGGATTGCCAGCGCCCCAAGAAACTCCTGGCCGAGCAGCAGGTTGAGTACAAATGGTTAGACATCGAGCAGGACCCTCAAGCCGTGGCTTACGTCGAACGCGTCAACCACGGCAAGCGCATGATTTCGACCATCGTCTTTGGCAATGGATCGATCTTGGTCGAACCGAGCAACGCCCACTTGGTCACCAGGTTGCGCCTGGACGCAAAAGCGCGCCTTGAGTTCCACGACCTGATCATGGTGGGCCCAGGACCGGCGTGACTGACAGCCTCCATCTATGCAGGCCGTGAAGGGATTGAGGCCCTGCTCATCGAAAGAACAGCATGGGCAGCCAATCGGGCATCGCGCAGCACATCGACAACTATCCCGGCTTCCCTGACCGTATTAGCGGGGCGGACTTCGCAGAGCGCGTCGTGCGCCAAGCCGACCGGTTCGGAGTCGAGATTCAGCGCGCCCAGGAGGTGGAGCGTATCCAGGTGGACAGCACACACCTTCATGTCTATACCCTGCCAGGCACGCACTACTGCACCAAGGCAGTACTCATCGCGACAGGCGCCAAGTACCGATGGCTGAATGTGCCAGGTGAAGACGAGTTGACAGGCGCGGGCATCCACTTCTGCGCAACCTGCGATGGTCCTTTCTACAAAGGCCAACCTCTGATTGTTATCGGCGGTGGCAACAGCGCTGCCGAGGAGGGGCTATTCCTGACCCAGTTCACCTCGGACCTCACAATGCTGGCGCGGGGTAGCTCTCTTTCGGCGACAAAGACTCGGGCGGAGAAGCTTCTCGACCACAACGAGATCGAGATCTTGTGGAATACAGAAGCGGTCGAATTACGGCCGAAGGACGGGCTGGAGTAAGTATTCGTGCGGAATAACCAGACCGGCGAGCAGACCGAGCTTAGAGCCTCAGACGTGTTCCTGCATGACACCAAACAGCGACCCGATCAAGGATATGCTCGACGTAACGAGGCATGCACACATAATGACAGGCCATGACCTGCTCCACGCAAGGAGCAACTGCCGTCTTCGCCGCGCATGATGGAGACCAGTGTCCCAGGCATCTTTGCCGCCGCCGATGTGAGGCTGGGCAGCACTCAGCAGATCACGTCTGCGGCGGGCGAGGGCACGGCCGCAGCTCTGTCGATCCGTGACTACTTGACAACGGTCTAGAGTGTGCAGACTCATTCGAAAGAAAGGGCGATCGTCGAGTTGGAGTTAGCTGCCAAGAAGGCGGCCGCAATGGCTGAACTGAGCGGCAAGTGTCCAGAGTGTAGGCAGGAGATCACAGCGGGCAGCGAGCTTCAGGTAGCAAAGCTGGCGAGAGAGCACAAGAAGGAGGCACGCGGTACGGAGGTGCCCTTAGAAGAAGCCTAGAAGACGGTCAAGGAGATGCTGCAGGGCCAGTCTGAATAAGCGAATACTCTGTTGCGCAACGTCAGCCTTCCTGGTCCGTGCAAGGTGAACTCACAAGCCGATAACGGTACTGCGTTAGCTTCGCCACGTCCGGACCAGAGTCTGCGCACTGATGATGTCCCGTGCACCTGGGAAGGGTGGCCTTCGCTTCTGCCAACAAATCGAAGATGCACATCCACCTGGATTCCGATTTGCAGTGCGAACAATCGCCCTTGAGCATCTCGTACTGAGAATGCAGGCTGCGACGCCAATCAGGTTCTGTCAGCGGGCGGGCGCGAAGGAGGTATGAGATACACATTGAGGATAGTGTTCTCCCTCCTGGCCGTGGCCCTGGCGGCCCGTAGCGGCCAGACACCCCAGGGCCGGTACTCTTGCCGTTAGAAGAGATACCGGACGGCTTTGACGCGCCCAACACGCTTCACCACACCCGGATCTCAGCGGTCATTCAGTTCGCCGCTGGCGTGCCCACCATGTGCAATGTGGCCTACGGCATAGATACTACGTACGGTGCTATCGGAACCATGCCCATGATGGCAGGCGGAGTCCCCGATCACTCCGTCACACTACGCGGTTTGACGCCGAACACCACGTACCACTACCGCATGACCCTGACCGACGAACAGGCGCGCGTCTACCAGTCGGAGGATTTCACCTTCACCACCTCTGCCGCCGAGCCAGTTCCACCAGCAGAGCAACCGGAGGGAGAAAACGTAGCCTCCTTGTCAGCTGCCGCCACGGTGATCGGCGTCTCCAGCAGCAGTGGAGACAACGACAGCAGCTTTGGTGCCAACAACGCAGTCGATGGACAGACCAACACTGAATGGTCATCCAAGGGCGATGCTGACGACGCCTGGATCGAGATTGAACTGGATCCGACCTACGACGTGCATACCATACGATTCTGGCCGCGCACTGTGCCGAACCACACAGCGCAGATCTTCAGCTTCACTGTGACCACCAATGATGGCGAACCCTATGGGCCCTTTGGCCTGGCCGACAGCAGCCAGAAGTACTATTTCCCCATGGAGTTCACGGCGCGCACGCTTCGCTTTGACGCTGCCGAGACCAATACTGGCAACACAGGCGCCGTGGAAATCGAGCTGTATGGCGCGCCGCACGGAGAGTGAGAGTGAGGAATGGTCCAAGAGGAGACCGTACTTGCCGGTGACGTCGGCGGAACAAAGACGAGTCTAGCCCTCTTCTCGTCCGACAATGGGCCTCGATTGCCCCTGGCGCAGGCGACGTTCCCCAGCGACCTCTATCCCAGCCTGGAAGCCTTAGTGCGTGAGTTCCTGGCCGGGGTCGAGGTGTCGGTGGATCGAGCCAGCTTCGGAGTCGCCGGTCCTGTAGTGGGAGGCCAGGCCGAGATCACGAATCTACCTTGGATGTTGGATGAGCTCCGGTTGGCGGACGCCCTTGGGCTCACCACTGTCCGTCTGCTGAACGACCTAGACGCCATTGCCTACGCCGTACCTATCCTGGAGCAGGATGACCTCCACACGTTGAGCGAAGGACACCCGGTGGTCGATGGTGCGCTGGCCATCATTGCACCAGGTACCGGACTGGGTGAGGCGTTCCTGACCTGGGACGGTTCGCGCTATGTCCCCCACGCCTCCGAGGGCGGGCATGCCGATTTCGGCCCCACGAGCCCTTTGGAAGTGGGACTGCTCCAGTATCTTCTGGATCGCTTCGAGCACGTCAGCTATGAGCGAGTGTGCTCAGGCCTCGGGGTGCCAAACATATACGCCTATCTGAGGGATAGCGGCTATGCTGAGGAACTGCCCTCGCTGGCGCAGGAGTTGGAGGCGGCAGAAGACCCGACGCCCATCATAGTGAAAGCTGCACTGGATGAGGGCTCCCAGCACGAACTGTGCGTAGCCACCCTCAATACCTTCATCTCCATCTTGGGGGCAGAGGCGGGCAACCTGGCCCTGAAAGTGGTGGCCACAGGCGGCGTGTACTTGGGCGGAGGTATCCCGCCTCGCATCGTGCCAGTCTTGGCGAATGGAGAATTCATGCACGCCTTCCAAAGCAAGGGCCGCCTGTCAGAGTTGGTGACGCAGATTCCAGTCCATGTCATCCTCACTCCCCAGGCGGCGCTGATGGGTGCCGCCTGCTATGGCCTGGAGCAACTGTACGATTGATTTGCAGCGGGAAGTTGTTTTCCGCACCCAGGAGGATGTGCTGGTGCCAGCCATCACCTCAGAGAGATTTTCAGTAGCCCCCGTTGGGAGAGACTATTGGAGCTGGGGGCCCGGGTCCGGCTCCCTCTTTGGGCTTGCACCAGCACCAAGAACCCTCTCTATCCCGACACGCTCTACGTGGACAGCTTCTTCGGACGGGATACGGCCAATACGCCGCCTCCCGATCGAATGCCTGGTCATCGAGGACTCACCGTCCCGCATGAAGGCAGCGTTGGTGGCCCAGATGTGGTGCATTGTCGTGACCACGGCCATGACGCGCAAGAGTATCCACGCACAGCACTTGCTGGATGAACGGTGAATTGTGGATAATCCAGTCGAGGTCACAGCCGTAGTGGAGCAGATGATGAAGCAGCGCCGGGGAGACCGATGAGGCAAACAAGGTGGGTGCAGATACCACAGAGTTGAAACGACAGACTGCGTGGCATGCCGTGCAGTTCGTAGAACCGGACATGGTGGTGGGGCTTGGTGGCGGAAGCACCGCCATGTTCGCCGTGCGTCGCATCGCACAACTGCTCCGCGAAGGCCAACTGCAAGACATTCTGGG
>CAZBJW010000018.1:28331-32026 GCA_964492135.1 uncultured Anaerolineales bacterium | reverse complement strand
CTACCCGGCCTTCACCATCGAGGCCACGTGGAACAAGGACACGCAGGTCCAGTGGCGTAATGAACTGGTGGACGCCACGGGCAACCCCTTGCCGCACTTGCTGCCAGTGGATCCGACTCTGCACTGGGCCAACCCCATAGGCATGAGGGACATGGCCCCGTCCCATGATCCAGCGGACCCTTATTGGACCCATCCTTATGTCCAAGGGCCCAATGGCAGTTATACGGGCCCTGTTCCCATGATCACCCATGTCCACGGGGCGCACACCTTCGAGGATAGCGACGGCTACCCCGAGGCCTGGTATCTGCCAGCACAGGCAGACATGGATCCCAATATTGCATGGGCAACGGGGACCTACTTCGACATCTTCAGCACCGCATACGGCCATAACTGGTCGCCCGGCGCGGTCAGCTTCAAGTATCCCAACACTCAGCGGGCGACCACGCTGTGGTATCACGACCACACGCTGGGCATGACCCGCGTCAACGTCTACGCTGGCCCGGCCGGTTTCTACCTGATCCGCGGCGGCCCCGATGACATGGTCCTCGACGGGACCACTAGTCTGCCCGCCGTCCTGCCCGGACCCGCGCCCGGCGTCGGCGACAGTCCTTTCGGGACCTACTACGAGATCCCCATCGTCATCCAGGACCGCTCCTTCAACGCCGATGGCTCGCTGTTCTACCCGGACCACCGGGCCTTCTTCGAGGGTCTGAATCCGGGTGACTTTGACCCCAACTTCCCCTTCATCCCCAGTGCCAACACCTGCGACGGCTTCAGCGACGTGGCGCCCATCTGGCAGCCGGAGTTCTTCGGCAATATGATGGTGGTCAACGGCGGGACCTGGCCCTATCTAGAAGTGGAGCAGCAGCAATACCGCTTCCGCCTGCTCAACGGCTGCAACTCGCGCTTCCTGATCCTGGATTTCAGCGCCATTGCGGGTGTGAAAGTCTGGCAGATCGGCGCCGACGGCGGCTTCCTCGCCGCGCCGGTGGACGTCACGACCGATCATGGCAACAAGATTCTCATGGGCCCAGCCGAGCGCGCCGACGTCATTGTCGACTTTAGGGGTGTTGGTGCTGGTAGCTACGAGCTCCTCAACCTCGGCCCGGACGAGCCCTTCGGCGGCCCCGGGGGCCCCATGGCGGATCCTAACTCGACCGGCAAGGTGATGCGGTTCGATGTGGTGAATGGTTCGTCGCTGCCGGCCAACGCTTTCACGGAGCCAGGCTTCCTGCAGCTCCCCACGGTACCACCCACTGTTACTGCTCCTACGCGGCCGGTGTCGCTCAACGAGGAGGAGTCCGCCACCGTCAAGGCCGAATTCGACGACGCCGCTGAACAATGGGTCATCCCGGTGGAGTTGGACTGCGACGACGGGGTGCCCTTCGGCCCCACGGCGGCCTTGCTAGGCACCTACGATCCGTCCACCAGTACGTCAACGCCTATGGGATGGATGGAGGCCATCAGCGAGAATCCGGCCGTGGGCGCCACCGAAACGTGGGAAATCTACAACCTGACGAAGGACGCCCACCCGATCCACATCCACCTTGTGCAATTCCACGTGGTCGACCGGCAGCCATTTGGCGGAACTGCCAGGCCTCCAGAGGCCTGGGAGACCGGCTTCAAGGATACGGTCATCGCCTATCCTGACGAGATCACCCGCGTGCAGGCCACGTTCGACTACGCGGGACTGTACGTCTGGCACTGCCACATCGTCGAGCACGAGGACAACGAGATGATGCGGCCGTACCGAGTCGGACCTTAGAATCCAGCCGTAAGCGAGGAGAGGGCTGCACCCGCAAGGCAGCCCTCTCACTCCTAGTTTCGATCGACGACATAGCGAGGACCTTAGAGGTCGCCCACTCATTCAGGTCCCGGTTCGAGGTCACACCGGGGGGACGACCGTAGCGCTGAATCGGATCCTTCTAGGATACATGCCGGTTCATGAGATAGGACAGACCAGCGGCATCAGCCAGTAGTGGCCCCTTGGCGACGGGAAGGGGAGGCTGACTTGGCCTCCCCTTCTGGTCGAAACACAAGACTGGCTTCGCTGCAAGCTGCGCTCTGCAACGTGGCAGTCCTCCGACCGGGGTGCGCTCATCCCTTAAGCCGCCACTACTCGATAGTCCTGGATCCTACCCCCGTGCAGAATCCTTGCCCGCGAGTGCTAGGGGTTGGGCTGCAACACTGTTCCGAGCAGCGGTTGCCCCTTTCGGCGCCGCGTGATAAGATGAATTAGCAGCATGGATGCAGGAAGCCCCGGCGACGCATTGCAGGAGCGGCCACCGCGCTGAAGATGATTGACGTGCAAGCTCTTACGGCTGAAGCGTGGGTTCTCTGCAGCGTGGAGATGTACGGACTGGTCCACCGGGCCGATGGACTGGGGATTGGTGCGATGAGAATCGACCGACGAGGAGGGCCGGAAAGATGCCTAGGAGGAAACGTAGCTGGGAGCAGGAGAGCCTCAGCTTCGGAGATCTGCTGAGCTTCTCCAGGAAGATGCTCTCTTTTGCCAGGGACGCTAGGGAACTCCAGGAGTCGGCCGGGTTGCCGAGGGGGGGCCTTCGAGACCTGGCTACCCTGTTCTTGGACATAGAGGACGGTGTGCGGGCACAAACGGGCGTCAGTCTGACTGAGAAGGTTCAGGAGTACCTGACCACGCTCATCCCTCAGACGTCGAAGGAGAGACCATCGCCTGAGGAGATCTCAGACGTCGATCGCAGGATCGAGGAGGTCAACGCTACGTTAGCCGAACTGTATGGCTCGGGGTGGCTTCGTGGGTCGGAGAAGATCGGCGGCATCTTTCGCGTGTGGGAGAAGTTGGTGGCGGCTGGATATAGTCTCCCTCGCGAGCAGTTCGACGAGGGTTCGGAGTACTCTCAGCTGATCGAAGACTTCCACGACCGATTGCGTCAGCTTCAGCCCTCTGTGGAGAGTGTAGAATCACTAGCCAGCATGGTTGAGCCCATGGTCGGTCGAGCAAAGGAGCTGGTTTTGACGCATGGAGTGGGTGATCTCCCCGATACGGGGTTCTCAGGGCAGGTCCGAGGGGATCCAGACTACGTGTCAATCCTCCTGGAGGCCGTGGCTAACCGTCATCCACGGTACTACTGGTGATGCCCAAGATGAGAGTCGCTAATGATTCATCCGCCGTGGGACATAAAGCCGTGGCAACCGCCAGGCTTGCGCTTCTCTCAACGTTGTTGGTGGCATTCTTGTGCAGCGGATGCTCGGTATCGGTTCCCTCGGAATCGGAACGCGCCCTGGAGACAGAGGTTGCGCGCCAGGCTACCCAGTTGGCGGAGCTACTGCAGGAGCAACGGGAGCCGTCACCAACCCCCCCTGTCACGACGCCGGTAGCCCCAACTCCCACACCTATGATCACGCCTTCAGCCCCCCCGGTAACGCCTGCCGGCCCATCACCCACAGTCGCGCCAGGCCCGATGCCGACGGAAACCGGGCCCGTGCCCCAGGCGTGCGAGATGGTGGCTGAGGCTGAGGTCACGGCATACGATAGACCGAGCCCGAGTGCCATGGTCTTTGGCACTATGTATCCTGGGCAACGAGTCATGGTCAAAGGGAGAACTGCCGATGGGTGGCTTGGATTTGAGCCGGCTGTTGCACAGGCAGCGAACATCGGGATCTTCCGGCTCCGGTGGGTCCACGAAAGCAGCGCCATCCGTCTGGAGGGAACG
>CAZBJW010000018.1:25624-28321 GCA_964492135.1 uncultured Anaerolineales bacterium | reverse complement strand
AACGTGCGATGAGCTTCCCGAACTGGTGGGGCCTCTTCCGGGATTCTGCTTCACTATGCCCATGGAAGGAGTGCCTGTCTACGCCGAGCCTGACAGTTCGTCCGAGGTGCTGGCCACACTCACTCTTGGCGACTACGCTGCGGTATTGGGAATCACGAAGAACGCCTGGGCAAGAGTTGATCTGGGCGTGGGCAACACCGGCTCGAATGTGACTGGATGGGTGCAGGAAGCTACACTCAACCTCAACGGGCTCTGTGATCACCTGCCGACGGTGGAGCCGTGATCCAGGCCAGCTCACAACCTGCTGAGAGGCTCCAAGCGGGCGTGGACGAAGTAATCCCTGGCTCCGCAAGACCAACTCCAAGAACCTCTCGTTAGAAGAAGAGTCCGAGTGAACGTTGGCCCTAGCGAATGGTATGGGATAGAAGGTCTCTCTGGGAGCGAAGTTATCGCGCGACGCGAGCGCGGACAGGCAAACACCGTCCAGTTCCAGACCGGCCGGACCTACCTCCAGATCCTGCGCAAGAACGCCTTCACCTTCATCAACACGGTCCTCTTCTGCATCAGCTTAGTTCTGGTGTTGATGGGACACGTCGGCGACGCTGTGGTGACAGGAGGCCTGGTGCTGCTGAACGTCGTAGTTGGTGTCGTCCAAGAGGCCAGGGCCAAGCGCAAGCTCGAACATATCGCACTGCTGACTCGTCCTAAAGCGAAGGTCATCCGAGGCGGGCAAGAGACGGAGGTCGATCCCAGCGAAGTCGTGGTGGGCGACGTGCTGATCGCGCGGCCTGGTGATCAAGTCGTCGTCGATGGCCAGGTTATCGGGGGGCGCGAGATGCAATTCGACGAATCGCTGCTCACGGGTGAGTCGGAACGCGTCCGCAAGAGGCCCGGTGACACCGTCCTTTCTGGCAGCTTCTGCGTGAGCGGCAGCGGGGTCTATGAAGCGCAACAGGTAGGCGACGACAGTGTCGTGAATCAACTGACAGCTGGCGCCAGAGCTTTCCGCCAGGTCAAGACGCCTCTGCAGCGAGACGTGGACAACATCATTAGAGTCCTGGTCCTGGCAGTGACCCCGCTAGGCGTATTGCTCGGCATCTCGTATGCTGTGCGCGGCGTTCCCCTGGTGGAGAGCGTGCGCGCGGGGGCGGTCATCGTGGCCCTGATTCCGCAAGGCCTGTTCTTCATGACCACGGTGGCCTACGCCATGGGTATTCTGAGGGTGGCTGGCGAGGGAGCCCTGATTCAAGAGGCCAACGCCGTGGAATCCATCAGCAATGTCGACCTTCTGTGTTTTGATAAAACGGGGACTTTGACCACAAACCGCATCAAGCTGCATGCGATGCGCCGAGTGGATGGGGCAGGAGTCGCGGGCGAAGCGGAGCTGAGGGGTATCCTGGGAGACTATGCGGCCAGCACGTCGAGCCCCAACCGGACCACCCTGGCGATCAAGGAAGCCTTCGCAGGGCGGGCACGCCGCGTCTCGGAGGAGGTACCGTTCTCTTCTGAACATAGGTGGAGTGCGCTGGCATTCGACGACCCGAGCTTGCGCGGTGTGTACGTCCTCGGCGCGCCGGAGGTGCTGCGCTCTCATCTTCAATCCGATCCAGGCCTGGACTCACAGCTCGATGATTGGACCAACCAGGGGTTCCGCGCACTGCTATTCGCATATCGACCCGTCAACGCACCGCTGTACGATGATGAGAGGAATCCGGCCTTGCCCTCTGGCCTGCTGCCGTTGAGCCTATTGAGCTTCAGTGACGAGCTGCGTTCTGAGGTGCACAAGACTCTGAGGCGCTTTGCGGAGCTGGGTATAGAACTCAAGGTCATCTCTGGAGACAATCCAGCCACCGTCCTGGCGCTATCCAGACAAGTGGGCCTCTCGGACGATCGTCCAGTCGTCTCAGGGTTGGAGTTGGATGGCCTGAACGACGCTCAGGTCGAGGAACTGGCCAGAGAAGCGACCATTTTCGGGCGCATCACACCGCAACAAAAGGAGAGGCTCGTGCGCCTCTTTCGGAGGATGCGCTACTACGTCGCCATGATCGGAGATGGCGTGAACGACGTTCTCTCTCTCAAACAGGCTCAGGTGGCGGTGGCTATGCAAAGCGGGAGCCAGGCTGCCCGCAGCGTGTCTGACATTGTGCTACTTGGAGATTCCTTCGCGGCCCTCCCCATAGCCTTCAGGGAGGGACAGCGGATCATCAACGGCATGCAGGATGTCGTGCGTTTGCTGCTGACACGAACCCTCTACGTCATGGTCTTGATCCTGATCACTCAACTTGCGGAACTTCCCTTTCCGGTGACGCCCAAACACAACTCGATCCTGGCTCTGTTGACAGTGGGCATTCCCATCTTCTCCATCGCCGCCTGGGCGCGGCCTGGTCCACCGCCTCGGGGCGTGATCCGGGCCGCTAGCCATTTCGTGTTGCCGGCAGCCCTTACTATTGCCGTCGTCGCCGTCGCCGTCTACCTGTCGTACCTTGGAGCCACGGGCGAGGTGGACATTGCCCGCACGGCGTTGACCACCGTTACAGTGCTGTGTGGTGTGGTGCTCATCCCCTTTGTCGAGCCACCCACCAGCGCCTGGGTCGGGGGCGATGCTCTGAGTGGGGATTGGCGCCCGACCTTGTTGGCGCTGGGCATGCTAGGGGTGTACGGCGTGGTTATGGCGGTGCCACCACTGCGATCCTTCTT
>CAZBJW010000018.1:3535-25614 GCA_964492135.1 uncultured Anaerolineales bacterium | reverse complement strand
ACCCCTCTGCGCGCACAAGACTATTTGCTGCTCGCCATCGTCACGGGGGTGTGGGCACTGATCCTGCGGCTCATCTGGCGCACGTGGCGCTTTGAGCTAGTATTGGATCAGAAGGCGAGTTGAGCGGCTCCATGTGGTGCATGCTTGAGCCATCTCATAGCGCTACACCCTCGCCCACAAGGGACTCCATGGATTATGATGGACCAAGTTACGAAACCAGTGACGACGACATGGCGTCCCCCTTGCGGGAGTGCCCAAGGCAATAGTCCACCAAGGGCTCCGTAGTCTGGTCAGCGAAGCGCTACTGCCGCGAGGGGGCACATCGGCCTCTTCTGCGGCATCACCAGGTGCGCAGCCTGAATCTCGGCCTCACCGTGTTGGGGGCCTATCCTGCGGTAGTCCGAATGAAGCAAGAAGTGCTTACCAGGCTGGAAGAAGAGGGTTGCAGGGGTCGAGTCGTGGGTGTCGAACACCTCCGTGACCTGGAGGTGGAACTCGAAGAGCGGCGCCGCCAGGATTTGATCGACGAGGATCTATACCAGGAGTATCTTGCCGGCTTTGGGTTCAATCTACCAGAAGATCTGCCGCGGGCCGAGTCTCTCATCTTGGTTGCCATGCCCCAACCTCAGATCCAGGTCGTCTTCACCTGGAAGGGAAAGACACTTCCCCTCATCGTGCCTCCGACGTACCTGCACGCGCGAGAGAGTGACAAACGTGTAGAGGATCTGCTCACGGAGATTCTGGCGGTTGCTGGGTATCGTGTCGCCGGTGCGGCGCTTCCGAAGAAGGCCCTGGCTGTACACAGTGGAATGGGTGCTTATGGCAGGAACAACATTTGCTATGTCTCCGGAATGGGGAGTCTTTTTCGCCTAGTGGCTTTCTATTCCGACCTTCCGGGCGAGGAGGATGATTGGAGGGAATTGAGCGCAATGGAAGCTTGCCAGAAGTGCTCCGCCTGTCTTCGCATCTGCCCCACTGGCGCCATCACTGATGAGCGCTTTCTGATTCGGGCTGAGCGGTGCCTTACCTTTCTCAATGAGAAGCCCGGCGATGTTCCCTTCCCAAACTGGGTTGATCCTTCGTGGCACGATTACCTGGTGGGTTGTCTCCACTGTCAACGGGCCTGTCCAGAGAATCGGGATTTCTTGCGGTGGATGGAAGAAGGCGATGAATTATCTGAGGAGGAGACTGCTCTCCTCCTGGAGGGGGTCGCTTTGGATCGACTTCCGGCGGCGACTGTGGTCAAGCTCGAGAAGCTCGACCTGCTTAGTCTCCTCGAAGTCCTCCCCCGCAATCTCGGGGTCTTGCTCAACAAGAGGAGCGACGACTGAAACCGAACCTTCCGTGAAAAGCCTGCACAATTGCCTTCACACGTAACGTGGCGAAGTGATGCTGGCTATTGATCTGGAGGCAGGCGTACCGCGATCCTGCACACTTCATCTCCTACGAGCACGGTCTCGAGTACCTCCACGTCGACCGGTTTCCGCAGAATCTCTTCCCAAAGGCCCTTGTAGAAACCAGCCCCACAGTAGCAGTATGTAGGAGAGATGGTTTGTGAGGTCGCCACCATATCCCTCACTCTGGGGCAGTGGCAGTAGTACTGCCGCTTCTTGTCAGGATCGGTTTCTTTCATGTACTCGATGAGGTGAGCACTCTTGGGTATCTTGGTGGCGATGATCGTGCCGCCCTTCTTGACTCCTGCCAAGCCCCATCCTTGCCTGACTATCTCTTCCACAAGCTCGTCATCCAACTGAAGGCTGTTCTCCAAGAACGTTTCGAATCGCTCCTGTAGCATCTGATGGGCCAAGTCTACGTCTCTGGTGTCTTCATACTTTTCTCTGATGTCCCGCAGATCCGATTTCGGGTACTGGCACGCGCAGCCAGTCATGATCTCTCTGCGTTTCTCTTCGTCCACCAGTGAATCGAGCCGCTCCACGGCTTTCCTGGACCAGTCGATCACTTCTTGTGGACTGGAGTGCGATGATAGATGGTCGCTTCCTTTCATCACCTCTTTGCGAATCTCTTCTCCAGCGAAGTCATCGAGACAACTGGAGAATTTGGCCAACCAGGCTCGCTCGAAATCTTGCGCTTGCGACATCGTCCGCTCCTTTCCCTGAGATCGACACCCTCCTGTTTCTCGTGGACGCAGTGCGCCGCCGGGGTCCTGCCTTTCTCTTTCGCCTTACACCGTTCCATTTATTTAGATAGTGGATACGTGGCAAAAAGGTTCAACGGCCTGGTCGGATGCTATTGGTGGGGTCTCGAAGAGGGCTTCGGCGCACTTTCGGTCGGCACCGGAGGTAGCACTCATCGTCGGGGGCCAGTGGCCTGGCTTCCGCATGCCGCCTTGGCCTCGCGCCTGGCTCGTTGGCGGATACTGCGGGGGAGCATATCGATTTCTTGCTCCAGCAAATCCCGGGCGAAGATCAACCCCGCTTCCACAAGTCTCCTCTTGTCGGCTCGCCTCAGCGAGGTGAGAGCCGTCACGGGGATCAAGCCGCTCTCTTCGATGAGGGACCTCAGACTCCACTCAGGTGGATAGTCCCAGCTGATGACTTTCAGACCGACGCACTGGGCGTACTCCTTCACTTTGGAAGTGACCTTGGTGTTGGTCACCAGCCAGCCCTGGTGGAAGTGATGTTTATGTCCTTCGATCTCGATCCAGGCATTCTCAACATCGAGGAAGCGAGCATACGTATAGAGGGCGTCTTTGATGTCGGACTTCATTCCCGGCAGATTGTGAAACTTGGCCTCGATCATGAAATGCTTGTCGTCCTTCCGGGCGATCACATCTATCTCATGTTCAACACACTTCCCCTGGATTATCCGTCCCACGGCCACCTCGTAGCCATGCGCTTCAAGAATAGCAGCCACGAACCCCTCGAAGGGAAAACCAGAGGGTCCAAGCCTTAGGATGGCGCCTTTGAGATCATACTTGGACACCACGGGGCTTCTCAATTCTCTGAGACGGGCGAAAACGTGGGCATAGATCTCTTTGGTTGTGATGCCGTCGTAGAGCTTGAGCTTTACATAGTGTACGATGTTGTCGATTAGCTCCTGGTCGGCTCCGGCCCTTTGCAGGGAGCTTCTCACCTTCTCTTCGGAGAAGGGCTCGTATTCGCCAGAGCGTTTCTGGACTGAGATTGGCGCGCGGTGCATCGCCGTCTTGTCTCCGTTCTGAGCTTAGCCTGATGTCGGCACTAATTTGCCGATCACATACCCCTCTATTCCAACGCCCATGCTCATGCTCCGAATGGGTGGATTATTCGAAGCTTTGGATCGTCTCCATTACCCGCTCCGGAGAGGTAACAACGTAGTAGACCCTGAACTCGTCCGGCCTCATGTACATGTGCCTCTTGAAGCAGTCGGTGATCTCTTCCCAGAATGCGCCAAAGAGAAGGAGAGGGATACTGTGACCGTGCTGGATCCTCGACAGAGCCCAGCTCATTCCAAACTCGCTGATGGTGCCTGTTCCGCCTTTGAAGACTATATGCACGTCGCCCAACTCCAGAAGTCTTTGGGTGCGTTCGAAGTAGTTGGCGGTGATGATCTCCTCATCGAAGTGGTTGAGAGGGTCCCTGCCTTCGTAGATGGCATGCTCATATTCGGGGTAGTAGGTGACACCGATGACATGTCCACCGGTCTCATGGGCGCCCTCGGTTGCCGCCCTCATTACCCCAGGTCCCCCACCGTTCAAGACCGTGATGCCGTGGGTCGCAAGGAGTCTGGCCGTCTCGAAGGAGGCCAGATATGTGTCGGTGCCTGGCTGGAAATCAGCCCCTCCCAGCAAGGAAGCTTTCTCGATCTTCATGATACCCTCCAGGATAAGCCTCCTGTGCTCTCCTCTCCCCACGAAAGTTCTTGCCGGATTCCCCTCACTCCTACCCGTTGGGGGCTGGAGGAAGCGTGAGCTGAGAGTCACTGAGGCCCGCCAGTCCTAGCTTCTGAGCTGCACCGTCTCCTCCAACATCAGTCTGATCGTGTCCAAGGGCAGCTGGTCCAAGCCCCTGAACCTGATGCAGCTCTTGCCGAGGTCTAGGTGTGCTAGCTCTTCCCTGTGCCTGTCCACGATGTCGGTGTCCATATACAGGCTCATGTACTGGTTCTGAGAGGCGAACGCACAGACCATATGATCCTTGTAATCGTATGTGGGCATCCTGTACCGCATCGTTTCCACCGTCTCGGGCACGGTTTCCAACACCAAAGACCTCAATTGCGTCAATGCGGCCCGTCGCTCTGATTGCAGATTCTCCAGATACTGGTCGACTTTCTCCGTTCTCTTGACCACCGTTTGTTACCTCCGATGGCAAGACAGGCTCCATACTGGGGAGGTATTGGCAGCTTGCGAGCCGCTGATAGCAGAGGGTGCTGATGATACCAAGTCGCGTGCCCACGACCGCTTGCCGCCTGGCTCACCGTCCGGAGGAATGGGGGCCCATGACTACGGAAACCCCTCACTCAGCAGGTTCCTGCCCAACCTTACTACCTCTCTCACAAAGGCATCGAAGTCGTCTCTTCGACTGCGGTGGTTGAATATGCCAACGCGAAGCCCGTACTTGTCACCGACAGTCACATACGAGCATAGTGCGTTTCCGCCTTCGTGCAGTCGCAACAGGAGCTCCTCGTTGAGCTCGTTCAGTGACGCATCATCGAGATGAGATGCACGGTAGCGGAAGCAGACAATGTTCAAAGGGACCGGCGCCATCAACTCCAGTTCGGGCGAGGCATCGACGAGTTCAGCCAAGTAGCGAGCCTGATCCACATTCTGCTGGATCAATCGTCGATACTTATCGACCCCGTGCACCTGAATGGACATCCAGGCCTTGAGCGCACGGAAATTCCGCGAAAGCTGGACGCCGTAGTCGCTGAACCACGCTCCGCCCGCGGCCAACCCCCGCTCGGTGTGCGTCAGATAGGTGGGAGTAAGAGAAAACGACCGTCGGTGAGCCTCCTCTTTTTGGACCAGAGCGCATCCTATCTCGTAGGGCATGTACATCCACTTGTGCAGGTCGAAAGCGAGGGAATCGGCCCTGTCCATCCCTGCTACTAGCGGCTGAAGCTCCGGGGACAGGGCGGCCCAGGCGCCAAAAGCGCCGTCTATGTGGAACCACATCCGCTCCCGCTGGCAGATGTCCGCCAGTAAGTCCAAGTCATCGAAGGCGCCGGTGTTGATGGTGCCGGCGTTGCCGACAACGCAGATGGGATGATACCCAGCATCCCGATCTTCACGGATGGCCGACTCCAGGACCGATACTTGGACCCGGAATTCGTAGTCCACGGGTATCAGACGGAGAGAATCGGCGCCCAGGCCCAATAGTTCGATGGCTTTCTGTACCGAGCTGTGGGTCTCGGTGGAGGCATACATGGTCATCTTCTGTGGTGAGGCCGATACTCCCAGACGTCGTACGTCGAAGCCCGCCATAGCATTGCGGGCGACGGTGAGGCCGACGAGGTTGGCCATGGAGCCTCCGCTGACCAGGAGCCCACTGGCCTCGGTGGGATAGCCAAGCATCTCCTTGAGCCAGTTCAGAACCTGGGCCTCGACGTAGTTGGCCACGTGTTCGCCACCGCCAGTGTTGGAGTTCATGGCGGCGGCCAGCATCTCCGCCAACATGTCCAGAGGGGTTCCGGTCCCGAGTGCCCAGCCCCAGAAACGAGGATGTATGCACCCCATGGGATACGGCAACACATCTTCGACGAACGTCTCGTAGACCTTCTCCAAATCTTGTGGCTCAAGCGGCAAGGGTGCTCGCAGCCTGGCCTTCACCTCGTCCGGAATGGGCTTCCAGACCGGACGTTGATCCACCTCTTCTAGGTAGGTCATCATGTCGTCGATCATTCGATGTCCCAACCGGCGCATAGACTTCCAATCTTCGGGGTCGAGTGATTCTTCCGTGTGCAGGGACACTGCTCTGGTCACGATCGATCCTCCTGTGCATTGACTTTGTCGTTTCGAACCTTGCCTTGGAACAGTGTCTCAGTGAAGAAGGCGTAATAGTCTGGACGATTCAGGATGAAGTACGATGACTCAGGCTCGGAGAGACGCTGGTAGACTGCCCAGTCCTCCTTCGACATCTCTGATTGCGCTCCTTCCCACCGCATCTCCAAGAGCGATACGAGCGCATCACGAATCTCTGGTGTGAGTGGCGCTTGAAACTCAGCGACAAACGTCCGGGCCTTTACTTCCTCCAAGCCAGCGTCTCGAAACCAGCCCACTGCACACAACCAGTGTGACTCCGGCCTCATGTGCTTGGTGAAAGGGGCAATGCCCGCGGAGGTGGCGTTGAGCCGCGCTTCCAACAGGGGATACCCTGGAAGTAGGATCTGAGAAGAATAGACAAGAATGGCCACAGTCCCCCCAGGCTTGACCACCCTTGCCAACTCTTGCAGCAGAAGTACTGGTTGTTCGGCAGGATACCCCGCGCAGGAGGCGCTCCAGAGCCAGTCGAAGGCGTTGTCTTCAAAGGGGAGGTTGTTTATGTCCCCTTGGCGAAAGGCAACGCGCCCCGAAAGCCCAGCTTCCGCCCCTACGCGCTCTGCCTCGAGCAGGAAGTCGGGGCGTAAGTCGAGCCCGGTGATATGCCCGTCGGGTCCGACAGCGTCAGCGAGCAAGGGGACCTGGAGGCCGATTCCGCATCCCGCATCCAACCCGCGACTGCCTTTGGGGAGGTGGAGCGTGTGGACGGCCGCCCGAAGGACGGGCTCGCGCATGGCATCAGTCACCCGTAGGCGGTGTATGTAATCGTCGGAGTCAGTCATCCTCCATCCTCTCGATCTTGAAGATGACCGGGCGGAACCAATCCGAGCAGCCGGTGATGACCGTGCCGGGTTTCTTCAGGCCAGGACTGTTGGCACCGGTAGCGACAGCCAGAATGTCGTCGCGTATGTCTGCCCAGGCCCAATGACAGAAGCCCTCTGGCACCGTGGCGAACGCCTCGAAGCCCTCTAATAGGAACTCCTGGCCGTCTCGCAGAACCTCGCAGGGAGTAGACTCCTGGTAGGCGTCATCCAGATACTCCTCGATCAAGTCGCGGTTGATGGTCCGTTTGAGCACAGTGATCTTGCATTTCGACATCTCGGAAGACATCTCAGCAACTCCTTTCAGCAGATTTGATTGTGATAGGCTCGGTCTCGAAACTCCCACTGCTGGCGACTATCTCACAGAGATGATCCTCGGTGGGACAGGCAACACCGTGGAGTGAATTGCAGGGCTCTCGCCGAGCCGGTATGGCAGATCCACCCGCGCCTTGAAGCCTATAGCTAAGAGCGCGGTGAAGCAAACTAGAATCAGTCTTCGCTGGAGAGGGTCTCTTCGAGTTCGAAGGTTGCCTGCGCCATCTTTATACCGTTGACAATGATCGAGACCTGATGCTGCCCTGGGTAGTGCTTCCGGGTCGATTGGTCCGCGAAAGAGAGCTTCTTGGAGATCAAGTGGCTGCCCGGCTCAAAGCTCGCTTCCTTGAGTTGGAATACCTTGCGTGATCCTTTGCCCTTGGGCTTTGCGTAGTGGACCGAGAACTCCAGCCGAATCTTGCAGGCCTCGTCGGTATCGACCGTCAAATCAATAGTGAAATGCTGGTCCTCACCGATGAAGAGCGTCTCCTTGGCGAGTGACAAGTTCTCTACGCTGATATGCTTGGGGTCAGTGAAGCCAAAGAGGCGCATCGCGCGCTTGTTCCCGCCTTTCAGCATGCCGCGGCAAGCGTGCTTCACAATCCAGTCTGTGTTCTTATTGTGCCCATACCATCGCTCACAGATGTCCAACACCAAGTCGGAATGGTCCTTGGAGATATCATTCAGATTGTTGGCGACGCTCTTCCTGACGGATTCCGATTCATCGTCCTTCAGTTTCTCAAGAATCGGCAATATGGGACCTGGGTCGCTCTTGAAGGCGGGCAGGACCATTCCCCAAGGAAGCCTGGGCCGACAGCCTTCACTCGCCAGCCGTCGTACCTCCTCGTTCTCGTCCTCTGCCCAGGCACGCATACGCTCCATGGCTCTCTCTGGATCCTGCGCCAGAAAAGGGCGGATAGCGTATTCGGCACTGATGTGCTTCGTGAAGAACGCCAAGGCTGGGAGAGACAGCTCCCAGTCATCCAACCCGTAACACCCGACATAATCAGAGAATACCATACCGTCAAAGCCGGGAAAGGGTGGGGCGACCTTCGTCAGAATCCCCAGCGCCTCTGGATAGTCCTTGGGGAGCGTCTCATACAAGCAGTGCGTGATGTGGCGCATCCTTTCCTTGAGTTCCTTGGCCTCGAAGGCGCCATCGAATACCAGACCATCAAACCTCTCCTTGTTGAAATCGGGGTACGCCTGCCGGATAGCATCCCCCAACTCATCAACAAACGAGGTTGTGAAGAAGAGGTCCTTTAGCTTCTCAGGCATAGGTAGCCCTCATCTCGATTCATACTTTAGGGAGCCGTACCTGTGACCAAGGCCAGAGAGATGTCCACCTCAAGTCTCAGAGGGCGTCCCGCCGTTTCCGCTTCCCGCAAGTCTGCATTGATCCGATTGAGGCCAGCTTGGTAGGCTTCATCTGTCAAGATCGCCAGTTGCGAGGCACCATGCTTTTGCAGGAAAGGAGATCGGAGCACTTCCCGTCCTGTTAGCGACTTTTCGATGTGCTCCGCCACGCCAGAGCGAATCTGGAGAAACCCTACGTTAGTCATCCATTCCTTTATCGAATCAGCAGAGGGGTAGCGAGCCAAATCTGCTTCACAGGTTCCTTCGAAATACCGATAGAGGTACCAATCATCGGCGCCGGTATGTGGATCCATGCCGATGATAGCCAGTGTACCACCGGGTCGCAACGCTTGCCTAGCCTCAAGTATGAACTCTTGTTTCTGGTCAAAATGATGCAATGCATTCACACATAAGATCAGATCGAAAAGAGCCTCGGAAAAAGGCAAGTCGCTGGCCTGCCCGCACACTAAGCAACCCATCAGTTCTTGATTGGCTTCCTTCAACATGGCGAGAGAAAGATCCAAGCCGTAAACTTGTCGAGCAACAGCCTGCAATTCGGCCAACCAACGTCCGGTGCCACACCCCACTTCGAGAATCCGTTCTATGGAGCCCTTTTGAGCCAAAGACAACAGAGTGGAAGCGATGCCTTCATACTCGAGAGCCCCGTAGCGCTGGTCATACACGGGCGCAATCTGATCGTAGTCAGCGTGTCGGTACGACATCCAAGACACCCTTCGCTAGCGTCCCCAACGGCCGCCGCAACGGGGAATCAGACCTCGAGAGTTGGCGCCCTCATCGCCTCCCGATTGACAGTAGCCAGCGTTGCCAGTCCAAGAAGCATTGCAAGGCAGCCATCGGCCGGGTCTGCTCCTCAGAGGTGCCGGGCGGGGACTAATGCCTCAGGCCTGATCGTCCATCTCTTTCCTGTAGATGTACTGTCCTTCTTCGGAGGGCACCATAGGGTCTGATTCCACCCTGAGGAATCCACATTTCTTCTCATAAAAGTGGAAATTCTTCGTGGCCCAGGTCGGGGTCGCCAACCGCCAACTCTTGGTGTCGGGATAACTGGCTTCGATGAACTGCCAGGTCTGAGTCCCAACTCCTCGGTCCTGGTAGGCCGGGTCGACGAAGATGGTGCCCAGTATGTTGTGCCCCTGCTCGAGAATCCAGACAATGATACCGCCGATGACCCTGCCCTCCGAGAGAATCTTGTAGCCGACGCTTTCGCGATAGGGAAACAGCCACGTGCGGAAGAAGTCCCCATTGTCGTATCCCTCGGGTCCTCCGCTCTCGACTCCCAAGTGCTTCTGCGCATCGTCATCGAAGGCTCGCGTCATGACTCCTGTGAGTTCCGGCAGGTCTGTCTCCGTGATTTCCTCAAAGCAGAGTGCAAGCTGTCTCTGGCTCATCATGCTTCAGTTCCACCTCCAGTTTGTACCAGGGGTCCCCGAGGAAAGCATCCGATGGCAGGAACTCGATGGTCCCCAGCACCAGTTCACAGGCCGTGTGGAAATCCGTCGCGCTGTGGTTGGTTCTAGTAGTCCATGAACCACCGCGTGAGAGATGGGAAGCGGCGAAAGACCGCAGGCCTGATGAGGATGAAGTAGCACAAGATACAAGTGAACTCGCCTCCCACAACGAGGAATACCGCCGAAGAAGTCTGACCCAGTAGCCCGAAGAGGAGTGTTCTGATCGGCACCACTATTAACAGGAAGATGACCAGCATGTCGAGGACCACTCCCCGCAGGATCTTCATCTGCTCTATCTAAGCCCCAGTGAACAAGCTTTCCACACGGGACCAAGGGCGAAGGGAGAATACCTTGGAGACTATTCTCCAACCCCACGCTTCGCGATCTCTTCCGCCCTGAGCCTCGGCTTCTTCCTCCGAACCCGCCAGAGACGGTGCTCCAACTCTGCCAGCCGTCGCTCGGTCCACCACGCATCACGCTTCACAGAGGGGGATTGGATGAGTTCTATCGCCCTGACAACAAGTTCCTCGGCCCGTTCGAAGTCCTTCGCCCGGTGCTCGTAGTACTTGGCCAACTCCACATAGGGATAGAGCCTACCGTGGTTCTCGTCAATAGCCTGATGCCAGAGACTGAGTGCCTCTTCCCATCTGGCTTCCCGTTTGTAGTGAAAGGAGAGGTCGCCAACGACCACCTGCCGCAGCTCCTCAGGGAGATCGGCATCCAGGGCAGCTCTCAGTGTATCCTCGGCACGTTCAGTCATTCCCACCTGGAGGTAGAGCCTGCCCAGGCAATACAGATCCTCACCGTGCTCTACCTCACCGCCAAGTGGATCCTCGAAGAACTGGCACGTCAGCGCGGTGAGCGCCGCAAGGGAGAGGATGTCCTGTGCGTTGTGGTAGAAGACGGCCTTGAGGGGATCTGCATGGCCTAGCCTAAGGTAATCGAAGTAGATCTGGGGAACCAGATAGCTAGGTACATCCCCTTCCCGGTGCAGGCCCAGGACGGTGGGCTCCAGGTGGGAGAGAGTGCAGCTCTCAAGTCGGACCCGCCACAGGCGACGAGCCGTGAAGAGGAGATCCAGGTGTGGCGCCGGGGAGAGGGGAAAGCGACGCCGCGACATGATGAAGCGGCTCTCCAGCACAGGGACATCGAAGGCCTTGCCGTTGAAGGAGACGATCCCGGAGAGCGGGTTCAGGGTCTCCTCCACGACTGAGATGACGGCACGTTCCTCCGCATAGTCCCGCATGAATACCTGACGTACACGGAAATCCGCTCCCTCGAACCAGCCAATGCCCACCAGGAAGGCATAGGTTCCTGTGCCGCCAGCAAGACCCGTAGTCTCCACATCGAGGAAGGCGCTCCTACTGACGTCCAGCAATCCGAGTTCGGGGTCGCGACCGAGACCAGCTATGATGTCAGCATTGTGACTCAGGGCGGATGCGATGTGTATCTTGCCGTGATGGTGACCTTGGACATAGACCTCATCGACAACCACGCAGGGCCCATACTCTGTCTCGACCACCTTGCCGCCAACCAGTTCGTCCACCGGCGTGGGAGGCTTCCTCGGTCGCGGAGCGAGACCTCTCACGCTCAGCCGGATGCCCAGTCGTTGGAGTTGTTGACGAAGATCCTCAGGTCTTCCGCGTTCCACTGGTCGCCACTTCCGATGTTCAGAGAGTAGGCTTTCTAGCTTCGGCTATGAGCCGGAGGGCGTTCCTCTTTCCCCTGGCGCCCACTTCCCCTTCGGGACCCACGCATGAAGGACATCCATTGACGCAGTCGCAGTCGCGGATCAGTTGCTCCGCAGTCAGCAGAAGCTGATCGTGAATGCCGTATAGCTTCTCGGCAAAACCAATCCCGGCTGGTACCCGATCATAGATATAGACCGTAGCTTCCTTGGTGTGAGGTGAGCGCACCTCGGGCTTCACCCCGATGTCACCTGGATCGCACATCAGAAAAAGAGGGGCGACGTTGACCAGCACGTTGGCCAGGCCCACGAGCCCGCTCTCCACATCGGAGGGCACTAACATCGCCGTCGCACTCTCGTGCAAGCTCAGCCAATAGGCGGTGGTCTGCATCTCTTGTTCTGGAAGCCGAACGTCTCCCCAGCCCACGTTCTCGTGGGTCCAAAGCTTGATCTTCTTGTAGATGGTGGGCAAGGCCGTGACGAGGACCTCTCCATGAGCCCGACTGCAGCCCTCGAGGTTCTCGGACTCAAACTCGTCGATTACCCGCACCTGGACCGCCAGGTTGGCGTCGGTGTAGTAGTCGACGTCGACCTGGGTGGCGTAGGCCTTCTTCCCCTCCCAGTCGAGTGTGTCGATCTGATACTGGTCGCCTTCGTGCATGTAAATCGCCTCTTCGTGCACCATTGTGGGGGCACTGAAGCTGTCCACTTCGCCTACGACCCGGGGTTCAGCTTCTGTGGTGTCGATGATGACCACGTTGTCCCTGGCCGCCGTGCGCAGGCTGATCTCGTCGGCTGGATACGACTCCGCGCTCCAATGATAGGTGTCGCCGGCCTTGTGGAGAACACCCTGCTCTTCCAGGAACTCCAGTATCTGAGCGATGGACTGCTCACCATACCGGTCCCCTTCTTCAAAGGGCAGTTCGAAGGCAGCGCACTTGATGTGGCTCAACAGAATGAGCAAGTTGTCCGGGTTGACCAAGGCGTGCTCAGGGGATTGGGAGAAGAAGTAGTCTGGATGGGTGATGATATACTGGTCTAGGGGGGCGGAACTGGCTACAAGAACGGCGCAGGAGACGTCCGCCCGACGCCCGGCGCGGCCTGCTTGCTGCCAGGTGCTGGTTATGGTGCCTGGATACCCTGTGATCACGCAGGCATCCAGTTGTCCGATGTCGATGCCCAACTCCAGGGCATTGGTGGCCACCACACCACGCACGTCTCCTTGGCGGAGCCCTCTCTCGATTTCCCGTCGCTGCCTGGGAAGATATCCTCCGCGATAGCCTCTCACCTTGTCCTCTCCCTTCCGGCTCCTCCTCATATCCTCCTTGAGATAGGAGAGGAGGATCTCCATCGTGTTGCGTGACCGAGCGAAGGTGATGGTCTGGATGTCGTTCACGATGAAGTTCTTGGCCAGGGAGCGAGCTTCGTGGACCGACGACCGCCGAATGCCCAGTTCTCTGTTCACTACAGGGGGATTGTAGAAGAGGATGTGTTTCTCCCCTTTTGGTGACCCGTCGTGGTCGACAACGACGACGTCTTCCTCGATCAGTTTCCTCGCCAGCTCCTCGGGATTGGCTATGGTGGCAGAAGAGAGCATGAACGTGGGGTTGGTGCCGTACCAGTTGCAGATGCGCTTCAACCTGCGGATGACATTGGCCAGATGGCTCCCGAAGACGCCGCGATACTGGTGCACTTCATCTATGACCACGTAATTCAGGTTCTCAAAGAGCTTCACCCATTTGGTGTGGTGGGGAAGAATGCCAGTGTGCAACATGTCGGGATTGGTGATCACCACGTGACCTGCGGCACGGATGGCCTTTCTAGCATTGACGGGCGTATCCCCGTCATAGGTGTAGGTCTTGATGTCCACGTCGAGGGCGGTAATCAACGCATGGAGCTCGTCCAACTGATCCTGGGAGAGGGCTTTGGTAGGAAAGAGGTATATGGCCCGTGAATCTGGGTTCTCCAGCAGGGAATTGAGTACCGGGATGTTGTAACACAGGGTCTTGCCAGAAGCAGTAGGCGTGACGACGACGAAGTTGTCACCCCTCTGGGCGGCCTTGATGGCGTCAGCTTGATGGGTGAAGAGGCGCTCGATGCCTCGCCCCTTGAGCACAGCGATGAGGCGAGGATCTATGCTCGGCGGGAACTCGGCGAAGGCGCCTTCCCTGGGCTGCGTGGTCTTCCAGGCGGTGATAAGGTCCCGTAGTTCTGGGGTGCTTTCCATCTGGGTGAGGAGTTGTCGCAGGTTCATCATCGATCCGAAGCAGGTGAGAATAGAACTGATGTTCAGTATACCATGAGTCCGGTGCCCAGTCAAGCATGGAAGGGACACATCCAGAGGTGTTGGCTGTCTGGACTTGGCTTGCGCGGCCCGGTGGCTTCATCACAGCCCGGCTCCTATCCCAAGCGTCTGCAGGACCCCTGCGGAGATCATGCTCAGGTGAAATCGGGCGAAACCGGTTTGCGTGCTTGACCAATCTCTGCCTGTCGCATATCATAGTTCTGCCATTCCGTGAAGCCCTTTTGCGCGCCGTGGAGGACACTGAGGAGTGTTCATGACCAGCACGGATCCTTCGCCAGCCTCCAGCGATCGCCTGAGTCTGCTGTATCGTCTGTCGCAGACCTTCAACTCGTCGCTCGATCTCGACGAGGTTCTGAACCGTGTGATGGATGAGGTCATCGCCGCAACAGGCGCTGAGCGTGGCTTCGTCACGCTGCTCGAAGCTAACGGAGGGTCGATCTTCCGCGTGGCGCGAGGAATGGACCAGAAGACGATCGATGATCCCCAGTTCCAGGTTTCTCGCAGTGTGGTGGAACGCGCGGCCCGCGAGGGTCGGCCGATTCTCACCAGCGATGCGCAGAGCGATGAGCGCTTCAGCATGCGCCACAGCGTCAGGGTCCTTGGGCTGCGATCGATCCTCTGTGTGCCGCTGGAGATCAAAGGCAAGATCTTGGGAGTTGTCTACGTGGACAATCGACTCCAGACTGGCCTCTTCACTGAGGAGGATCTCGACCTGCTGGCAGCCATAGCTTCCAGCGCGGCGATTGCCATAGAGAATGCTCGGTTATATCAGGTGGCGGTCGAGAAGGGCCGCATGGAGCGAGAACTCCAGATGGCGCGGCAGGTGCAGGCCAGTTTGCTTCCTCAGGAGACGCCGCAGATTGAGGGCTGGGAGTTTGCCGCACACTGGCAGCCAGCGCGCGAGGTGGCCGGTGACTACTATGACTTCATTCCCCTCGCCGCGGAGAGGTTGGGTTTGGTGATCGCCGACGTCAGCGATAAGGGGATGTCCGCTGCGCTCTTTATGGCTCTCACTCGTAGCATCATCAGGGCCAGCGTGGCCAGCACAGACTCGCCGGCGGACGGAATCGCCCAGGCGAACCGGCTGATCTGTGCCGATGCGACGCGCGGCATGTTCGTCACAATGTTCTATGCGTTACTTGATCCCGTGACTGCCAAGATGGCCTACGTCAACGCGGGGCATAATCCACCGCTGCTCTGTCGTGCGGACGAGGATGAATTGGAGACGCTGACACGCACCGGGATGGCGCTGGGCGTGGTCGAGGACTCGCCATTCGAAGTACGCACTCTGCATCTGAATCCAGGCGACTTCATGCTGCTCTACACCGATGGAGTGACGGACGCGACCGACGCCCATGAGCAGAGCTTTGGGATGGAGCGCCTGCAGCGCGTTGTGCTCGAGAACAGGCGGGCCACCGTGACCGAGATACTCTCCGCTTTGGAGCAGTCCATTGAAGAGTTCGTCGGGTCCATCGCCCCGTTCGATGACGTGGCAATCGTAGTGGCCAAATGCCTCAAGTAATGGGCACGCTGCTGAATGGACGTTACCATCTGGACGTGGAGATCGGCCGGGGCGGTATGGGGAGGGTCTTTCGGGCCCACGATACCGCACTCCAGCGTGATGTGGCCGTCAAGGTGTTGTCCGAGGCCTCCGGTCTCGGCACGGAGGCCCGCACTCGCCTCCTGCACGAGGCCCGCGCTGCTGGACAACTCAACCACCCCAACATCGTCTCCGTCTACGACGTAGGCGAGGCTGACGGTTCGCCCTTCATCGTCATGGAGCTGGTGGAAGGCCAATCCTTGCACGAGCGTCCCCCAGAGACGCTGGAGGATGTGGTCGCCGCCGCTCGGCAGGTATGCAGCGCCCTGGAGCACGCTCATGCCCATGATCTTGTGCATCGGGATCTCAAACCCGAGAATGTGCTGCTTATGCCAGACGGTACGGCCAAGTTGACCGACTTTGGCCTGGCGCGTTCAGTAGCTTCCCGCCTTACCAGCGAAGGCATGATCATCGGCAGTGTATTCTACCTGGCTCCAGAGCTGGCACTGGGTAAGGAGTTCGATGGCCGCGCCGACCTCTACGCGTTGGGCGTGATACTCTACGAGTTGACCACCGGCCGGTTGCCCTTCAGCGCCGATGACCCCGTGGCCGTCATCTCCCAGCACCTGCACGCCCCTGTGGTTCCCCCGCGGGCCAAGAACCCCGAAATCCCCCCAGGGCTTGATGCCCTCATTGTGCGCCTGATGAGCAAGGCGCGGGAGGACCGCCCGGCCTCGGCCACCGAGGTGCTCCGGGCACTGGAACAGCCGAGCATCCTGGACAGGGACGCCGTCCCCGCGGAGGAACTCTCGGTCCTGGAGCAGATCGAGCGGGGCAGGATGGTGGGGCGTGAGCACGAGGTGCAGCAGGCGCGCGCCCTTTGGAATAGAGCGCTTTCCGCCGAGGGGCAGCTACTATTGATCAGCGGCGAGGCAGGTATCGGCAAGACCCGCTTGGTGCGCGAACTAATCACCCAAGCTGAAGTCTCGGGTGGGCAGGCCCTGGTTGGCATCAGCTACGCGGAGGGTGGCATGCCATACGCCCCCTTCAGACAGATCATACGCGAGGTGCTACGCAACGGTGTGATGGACACCTTGACTGTGCCCGAGGCTGTGTTGGCGGATTTGCTTGCCCTCGCCCCGGAGCTACGCCCCCGCTATCCGGAGGCACCAGAGAGCCCCCCACTCGATACCCGGAGCGAACAGCAGCGCCTCTTTGAGAACCTGCTCATCTTCTACACTGCCCTGAGTGATCGCGTGCCGCTGATGGTGGTTCTGGAAGATGCGCAGTGGGCTGACAGCGGGACCCTGTCCCTGCTGCGACATTTGTCCCGCCACACCCGCCACCAGATGGTGATGATCGTGGCCACCTACCGCGAAGTGGAACTGGACGAAGCGCGACCGCTCCACGAAGTACTGCTCGATCTGAACCGCGAACGACTGGCGATCTGTCTGAAACTTGCGCGGCTGGGGCGCGAGGAGACTAGGGAGTTGTTGGCGGTCCTATTTGCCAAAGAGGTCTCGTCTGAGTTTGTGGATGCCATCTACCGCGAGACCGAAGGTAATCCCTTCTTTGTTGAGGAAGTCTGCAAGGCCTTGGTGGAAAGCGGAAGACTCTACTATGAAGCGGACGGCTGGCACCGGCCGCGGAGCCTGGCCGACTTGGGGATCCCCCAGAGCGTGCGCGTCGTCATCCAGTCTCGGGTGAGGAAAATGCCGGTCGATTGCCAGGAGACCCTGCATCTGGCGGCGGTGCTGGGGCGCGAGTTCGATTTCGAGACACTGGCCCAGGCCAGCGAGCTGGACGAGGACACGCTCCTCGATGCCTTAGAAAGCTCCGAACGAGCCCAGTTGATCCAGGAGGTGAGCGAGGAAGGGCGACGGACCTTTGCCTTCGAGCACCGGTTGATTCCGACCACTCTGGTGGAAAGTTTGCGCACGTTGCAGCGCCGGTCATTACAGGGTCGGGTCGCCGCTGCCATTGAGACCCTGCACCCCGACGACTTGGAGTCGCTGGCGTATCACTACGATGAAGCGGGGAACTCTCAGAAGGCGACGGACTACCTGTTGAAAGCGGGGGACCGGGCGCGAGCGCTATACGCCTGCCAGGAGGCGATCAACTACTATCAGCGAGCGCTGGAGTTGCTCAAGGAGCAACAGGAGCGAGAACGAACGGCACGCACGCTGATGAAGCTGGGACTGACGTATACGGCAGCCTTCGAGCCAGATAAGGCGGGGGAGGCCTACAACGAGGCGTTCTCACTCTGGGAGTCCGTGCGAGAGCCCAGGGATCTGCGAGAGCCTCGGGTTACCGTCGCCGCCCTGCGCTTTGCCGTGGACGAGCCTCTTACTCTGGACCCAGGTATGACGGCCGACGACGTTTCTACGTTCATGGCAGCGCAACTCTTCGAGGGATTGGTGGAGCTAGATCTGGATTACAACGTGTTGCCCGCAGTGGCCGCGCGCTGGGAGGTGGCCGACGGGGGCAGGCGGTATGTCTTTGGCCTGCGGGAAGGCACACGTTGGAGCGATGGGGCGCCGCTAACCGCAAGCGACTTTGAGTATGCCTGGAAACGGAACCTCACTCCGGCGTCAAGGTCTCCAGCCGCCCGCCTGCTCTACGTTGTCGAGAACGCTCGGGCCTTCGCGGAGCGAGAGATCGATGATCCAGGCGAAGTGGGAGTGCGCGCTCTGGATGATCTTACGCTCGAGGTGCGTCTGGAGGGGCCAACTGCCTATTTGCCTTACCTGTTGTCTCTTCCCGTCGCCTACCCACTGCCACGACGGGTAGTGGAAGGCGAAGGCCAGACCTGGACGGCGCCTGATAACCTTGTGAGCAATGGCGCGTACCAGTTGCTGGAGTGGCGGCGAGGAGAGAGATTGGTCCTGGGCAAGAACCCGTTCTTTCAGGGCCGGTTTCCTGGCAACGCGGAGCGGGTCGAATGTCCAGTCCTCGCAAATCTGGGGGAAGCGTTGGACGCTTACGCCGCCGACGCTCTGGACGCGATCAGTATGATCAACGCCGACCCGGGCACGACCCTGCGAGCGCGGGCAGCCCATGGTTCCGAGTTGGTTTTCACGCCCCACCTGTCAACGTTCTACCTGGTCTTTCGCGTCGACCGACCTCCCTTGGACGATGTGCAGGTGCGACAGGCTCTCGTACACGCTGTGGATCGCGAAGCGCTGGTTAGAGGGGCGTCGAAGGGTCAGTATCTGGCAGCTACAGGGGGCTTTGTGCCGCCGGGCATGCCAGCGCACGCGAGCGGCATCGGACTGCCCTACGATCCCGACCGGGCGCTCCGCCTGCTCGCGCGGGCGGGCTATGAGGGAGGGCAGGGGTTCCCCCAGGTAAGCTGGGTGCACTTGGGCGGCTCAGCCGGCGAGCCGGTTGTGCCTTTTCTTCGCGAAGCATGGCGCAGGAACCTGGGTTTGCACCTGGAGCCCCAGAGCCTGGGGTGGGAGGCCTTAATGGAGCGACTGCATCGGGATCCTGCTCACTTGACTCTGCTCGGATGGAGCGCGGACTATCCGGACCCTGATGCTTTCCTCCGAGTACTGTTCCACAGCACGGAAGGGAGCAACGATGCTCGCTGGCACAACCCTCGCTTTGATTCCCTGGTGGAGGAAGCTGCGCGAGTTACCGAGCAGGCCCGGCGCATGGAGCTCTACCGCGAAGCGGATCGCACCTTGGTGGCTGAAGAGACGGTCATCATGCCGCTGGGTTATGCACAGGGACGTATCCTGGTGAAGCCGTGGGTGACCATGCCCCTGGTCTCCCCCGTCCTGATGCGTCTCAAACACTTTGTGCTGCACTCGGAGGAGCGGTGACGAGAAGAGGAGTGGTTACCGAAGGGGCTATCATCGCAGAAGGAGGCAAGAGGAGATGGCAAATCGGGTAGCTGAGAACGAGCGCGTGCGGGCATGGCTGTTGGTGCGGGCCGAGGACGCGCCAAACTCCATGCAGGGACTGTATCGGAAGCTAGGGCACGAGGGCGGCAAGCACTACGTCGTCATCAGGGCGGACATCGTTGACTACCAGCCCTATAACGTCATTGTCCCCGTGGATGCCGAGAGCGAGGAAGCGCTGCAAGAGGTCAGTGCGCTGATCAAGGGCCACCCTGGGGTGAGAGAGACTGTGATCGCGAGGGTCGAGAAGCACATACCCTTCCCTCCTCATGACGCCCACGGCTACATCACCCAGCAGGAGTTAAGGGAGGGCAAAGACCAAACCATCAAGGAATACGGTCGACAGGGAGCGAGCCCCGGGTATAATGGCTGGGGTTGAGCACACGTTGACGCCCTGAGGATCACTATGTTCGTTTCTAGCGAGGGTGCTTTGTGTTGTGCCCTGCGGCCTGAAGGCGACCTTTACGGCCGTGGTGGTTCATCGTCACGCTCGCAGCGAAATCGTGAAAGGCCAAGGGCCGAGAGGACCCCAGAATGATTGGCATGCTCCTGGCCGAACGCTACCGGATCGATGCCGAACTTGGCCGAGGTGCTATGGCCGTCGTTTATCGCGGCCACGACACACTGCTGAAGCGTGACGTCGCCGTCAAAGTGATATCTAGCACAGCTGCCTTGGGCACCGAAGGGCGCGCCCGCCTCTTGCACGAGGCTCAGTCCGCTGCACAGCTCAACCATCCCAACATCGTCTCCGTCTACGACGCAGGAGAAGCGGATGGTTTCCCCTTCATCGTGATGGAGTTGGTGGAAGGCGAATCCTTGCATGAGCGCCGCCCGGAGACGGTAGAGGATGTCGTCGCCGTCGCGGGCCAGGTGTGCACCGCCCTGGAGCACGCCCACTCCCACGGGGTTGTGCACCGGGATCTCAAGCCTGAGAACGTGCTCATTGCTCCAGACGGCACCGCGAAGTTGAGCGACTTTGGCCTGGCACGTTCCGTCTCCTCCCGTATGACCAGCGATGGCACCATTGTGGGCACGGTTTTCTACCTAGCCCCTGAACTCGCGCTGGGCCACGACTTCGACGGCCGCGCCGACCTGTACGCTCTGGGGATCATGCTGTATGAATTGACGACCGGGCGCTTGCCGTTTGCGGCCGACGATCCAGTCGCCGTGATCTCCCAACATCTCCATGCGCCTATCGTACCCCCGCGGGCGAAGAATCCGGAGATTCCGCCAGCCCTCGATGGCCTCATTGTGGGGCTGTTGAGCAAGGATCCAGATGACCGCCCCTCCTCCGCCACCGAGGTGCTGCATACTCTGCAAGAGCCCAGCATTCTCGACAAAGAGGCCGTCCCTGCCGAAGAACTCTCGGTATTGGAGCGGATCGAGCGGGGCCGCATGGTGGGGCGTGAGCAGGAGATGCAGGAAGCGAGGGCCCTTTGGAGCAAGGCGCTCTCTGGCGAGGGCCAGATGATACTCATCAGTGGCGAGTCTGGTATCGGCAAGACGCGGCTGGTACGCGAACTTGTTACCCAAGCAGAAGTCTCCGGTAGCCAGGTCCTGGTCGGCGTCAGCTATGCAGAGGGTGGCACACCGTATGCCCCGTTCAGGCAGATGATACGCGAGGTGCTCCGTAGCGCATCTGGGAAGGGCCTTGATCTGCCCGAGTTTGTGTTGGCCGATCTTCTGACCCTTGCCCCCGAGCTCCGCTCCCGCTATCCTGAGGTGCCAGAGAACCCGCCTCTCGATGCCCAGGAAGAGCAGCAGCGCCTCTTTGAGAACCTGCTTATTTTCTACAGTGTGCTGAGCGACCGCACTCCCTTAGTAGTTGTCGTGGAAGATCTGCAGTGGGCCGACAGTGGCACGCTGTTCTTGCTACGCCATCTGGCCCGCGAGACGCGGCATCAGAGGGTGATGCTCGTGGCCACTTACCGCGAAGTCGAGCTGGGCGAAGCAAGAAGCCTTCACGAGGTGTTGCTCGACCTCAATCGCGAGCGACTGGCGACTCACTTAGAACTACCGCGACTGGGGAGAGAGGAGACCAGAGAGCTTCTGGCCGTATTGTTCGCCGAGGAGATCACCGCCGAATTCCTGGATGGCATCTACCGCGAAACCGAGGGCAACCCCTTCTTCATCGAGGAGGTCTGCAGGGCGCTGGTAGAAAGTGGAAGAGTGTATTACGAAGGTGGGCGCTGGCACCGACCGAAGAGCATGGCCGATCTGGGGATTCCTCAGAGCGTCAAGGTGGCCATCGAGTCACGTGTGAGCAAACTACCCACCGATACCCAGGAGACCCTGCATCTGGCGGCCATTCTGGGGCGCGAGTTTGACTTCGCTACCCTGGCCCAAGCGAGCGAACTGGACGAGGACACACTTCTCGATGCCCTCGAAGGCGCCGAACAGGCGCAGTTGATCGAAGAGGTGAGCGAGGAAGGGGGAGGGACCTTCGCCTTTGAGCATCGGTTAATCCCGACGACGCTGGTGGAGGAAATGAGGACTTTACAGCGCCGGCGATTACACCGCCAGGCGGCAACAGTCATTGAGACCCTGTACCCGGACAACTTGGAAGTGCTGGCCTACCACTACGACCAGGCGGGGAACTCCGAGAAGGCGACGGGCTACCTATTGAAGGCTGGGGACCGGGCGCGTGCGCTGTACGCCCACCAGGAGGCGATTGATCACTACCAGCATGCCTTGGCCTTCCTGA
>CAZBJW010000018.1:0-3525 GCA_964492135.1 uncultured Anaerolineales bacterium | reverse complement strand
CGTTGATGAAGCTGGGTCTGACGTATCACAGCGCCTTCGACTTCAAGAGGTCTCGACAGGCCTACGAGGAGGGCTTCGTTCTCTGGCAGAGGGTGGGGCAGCTCGAATCCACTGCCGTGCTCACCTCAGCTCCTCAGGCGCTGAGGGTGGCTGTGGTCGAGCCAACCACGCTGGATCCAACGCTGATGGCGGACCTCCCTTCGCTCACCGCGGTTGAACAACTGTTCAGCGGCCTGGTACAGCCGACGCCGGAGATGGGCGTTGTACCCGATGTGGCCCGCGGTTGGGAGGTGATGGAAGGCGGCCATAGGTATGTCTTCCAGCTGCGCGATGATGTGTTCTGGAGCGATGGAGTCCAGGTCACGGCGGCGGACTTCGAGTACGCCTGGAAGTGGGCTCTGGAGCCCGTGAGCCAGTCGGTGTTGCCCCTCTTTTTTGACGATATCGAGGGCGCTAGAGCCTACCATCAGGGAGAAGTCGCCAGTCCAGATGAGGTGGGAGTTCACGCCTTGGACGCCCTCACCTTGGCAGTGGAATTGGAGGGACCGACCAGCTATCTCTTCCACCTGCTGGCTCTGATGCATCCTGTGCCCGGGCATATAGTGGAAGCGCGCGGGGTGGGCTGGACTGAATTGAGCAGTATTGTGACCAACGGTCCCTTCAGGCTCGTGGCCTGGGAACGGGGTGAGTCTATGGTGCTCGAACGGAACCCGGACTACCACGGCCGCTTTGGAGGCAATGTGGAGCGGGTGGAGTGCTTGTTCCTCGCCGGAGAGCCGCAGAGGTTATTGGCGATGTACGAAGACGATGAACTGGATATCTTGCCGTTGGACTCCCTTCCGCCTGCCGAGCGGGATCAAGCCCGGCAACGGTACGCAGCAGAGTACGTCTCGGGGCCCTGGCTGTCCACGGATTTCGTAGGCTTCGACACCAATCGAACACCCTTCGATGACCCACGGGTGCGCCGGGCTTTCGTCCTGGCCACGGACAGGGGGACTCTGGCCGATGTGACCCTTAGAGGTTATGCTTTCCCGGCCACGGGCGGTCTGGTGCCGCCCGGCATGCCTGGCCACTCGCCGGGGATCGGCCTGCCCTACGATCCCGAGGAGGCGCAGCGCCTTCTGGCCGAGGCCGGTTATCCAGGCGGGCAGGGCTTCCCAGTCGTTGACTGTCTGGCAAGGGGCGATGCGGGGCATGATCTTCTGGGGGAGTACCTCAAGTCGCAGTGGCGCGAGAACCTAGGCGTCGAGATCACCTGGCAGCAGATAGAGACTAGTGAATTTGTGGACAGGATCTCCGAACGAGGACCGCACTCGTGGATGGTGGAGTGGCTGGTGGATTATCCGGATCCCGATAATGTTCTGCGCGTCAACTTGTTCATACCCCAGTGGCAGAACGAAGCCTACGAAGGGCTGGTGAACAGCGCCCAGAGAGTCACCAACCAGGAAGAGCGGATGAGGATGTACCGGGAAGCAGACCAGATCATGGTGGAGGAGGCACCGGTCCTGCCTCTCTACTATGGGCGCTTCCATTTGCTGGTCAAGCCCTGGGTGAGGAAGCATCCCACTTCGCCACAGAGGCTATGGTTTTGGAAGGACGTCACTCTCGAGCCACACTAGTTTGATCTTGAACTCTGACAATTCGGTGACGTGAGTTGACATTGCCACGCCAGGGTCCAGACGCGGTCTTCCTGGGGTGTACTGTTGCCCTCCTGTGCTACGGGACTGTGGCCTGAAGGCCACAGCTTTTCCCTATCGTTGAGTAGGGTGCGGTCCTTGGACGGCGGTCACCCATCGGAGGGTGTGGGCCGGGGGTTGCCATCTTGCGTTGGCGACTAACGACGCATCTTGATCGCAGTGAGTAGCTGTCAGGTGAGGGCAGTGAGTGCTCTTCCTCGTCGCTCGGAAGTGATCGCGGCTTACAAGCGGCAAGGTGGGTCCGTAGCCGCAGTCTTTCCCATCCACTACCCCCGCGCCTTGCTCCGGGCCTTTGACATTCTACCGGTGGAGGTGTGGGGCCCGCCCCGCGTGGACACCAGCTACGGGGCGGCGCACCTGCAATCCAACATCTGCTCCATCGTCCGCAACGGACTGTCCTTCTTGCTGTCGGGAGGACTCGACGTCGCTGACCTGCTCGTAGTGCCTCACGCCTGCGACTCGCTGCAGGGGCTGGGCAGCATTCTCACCGATCTGGTTATCACTAGACAGACCGTCGTGCCCCTCTATCTCCCTCGGGGGCGACGAGAGAGCGACGTAGATTTCCTGGCCGAGGAGTTTCGCTCCATCTACCATCGCCTGGAGACAATCACCGGTCGTACGCCCACGGACGACCAGTTGCTGGCACGCATTAAGCGCGAGGAGCAGGCCGACTCATTCTTGTCTGACCTCCACCGTAACCGCTCGAGGACGGCCTTGGCCGATGGCGACCTCTACCGACTCATCCGAGCCCGCGAATACGTGCCGGCGGAAACGTTCATTGAATTGGCGCGGGAGGCTCTGGGGCGGGCGGTGCCGCGCTTTTGCCCTTCCGCGACTGAGCTGGACGAATCTGCTGCCCGCTCCAAGGCTAGGGTCGAAGACTGTGAGCAGGAGCGCACTCCCATTATCCTCTCAGGCATCGTGCCCGAGCCCATGGAGCTGCTGGAGGCCATTTCTGAGATGGGGGCCATGGTGGTGGCAGATGACCTGGCATGTTGCGGCCGGCGGCTGTATCCTTCCGGTGCCAGTGAGGAGCCCCTTCGCCGCATGGCTGAGCGGCTGATCCATGCCCCGCCTGACCCAACCCGTGGTAGCCCCATCCGTGACCGCCTGACCCATCTCAAGCGCTCCGTGGAGCAGTCGGGAGCAAAGGGCGTCGTCTTCTACGATGTCAAGTTCTGCGACCCGGAGTTGTTCGACCTGCCGATCTTGTGCGGAGAATTGGACAGGCTGGGCATTCCCTCGTTGGCCCTTGAGGTGGACCTCAGCGATCCGCTGCCTCACCAGGTGCTCACGCGGATGGAAGCTTTCTTAGAGATGATTCGATGAGCATTGGTGGTAGTCTCTGGTATCACTGGAATGTCAACGTGCTTGGTCGGGCGGCGCTTGGCTGGGCGCGCTGGCAGGGCGAACGTAGGGCCCGTAGTGGTGCGGGCTGGAAGAGCGAGGTCCTGGCTCGCCCGCTCAGGATCTCGCCCCGGACCAAGCAGCTTGTGGGGCGCCACTATCTGAAGGGACGGTACGCCAACCTGCACGAGAAGGTGGCATGGGTCACCTCGGGCGCTCCAGTCGAGTTCCTGGTTGCGTTGGGGTATTATGTCCTGTACCCGGAGAACCACGCGGCTATCTGCGGCACGGTGCGCGTGGCTGAGGACCTGGCCTCCGAAGCTGAGGATGCTGGCTATTCCCGCGACATATGTTCCTATGCCCGGACGGATATCGGAGCAGTGCTCTCCGGGAAGACGCCCGTGGGCAGGCTACCCAGGCCCGACTTGCTGCTGGCCTGCACCAACATCTGCCAGACTGTGCTGTACTGGTACCGGGTACT
>CAZBJW010000017.1:0-32047 GCA_964492135.1 uncultured Anaerolineales bacterium | reverse complement strand
AATCTAGCCTCTCGAGGTTCCACAAGAGGTAACACGCCGAGTGCGTCGATTGGATGCTCGTTGCTTCAGCGAACTCACCCGGCGGGTAGTCATAGAATCCGCCAGATTGTTTGTCCTGGCACGCCATGGCGAAGCCAATAATCCTATCAACGTCGATGCTCAGGGGCCCAAGCATGTCCCTGGCGCGTTCGTAACCCAAAGGCTCCTTATAGAGAGACACGCCGACAAGGACTTTGAATATGTTAATGGCCATGGCGCTGCCATACACGCTCGGCTCTGAGGCCAGCCCCTGGCGGAAAGCCCCAAGGTTCCCATCCCAATACTGGCGCAATCCTAGCTCCCAAGCCCCGATGTCTCGTCCAGATCGTGGATTCTGCAAGAGAGCGAGGGCATAAAAATAGGCGTCCACACTGGGATCTCGCCAGTAGAGAACTTTGCGCCTGAACTCTGCCTCCTGGATCCCTTGGTATGGGCGGATCTGGTGGAATACGAGCAGTGGCTCGATCGTATCACGCGAGGGCCTCAAGAAGGGAACCAAATATCTTTCGAAAGCCGCCTTCAAGCCCTGATCCGGCTTGTGCGTGGTCCTGCTGTCAGTCGACACTCTTACTCTCTATTCGAGGTGCCTGCTCTCCAACACCGATGCTCCTGTTGTCTGGATTCACGATGGCTCATGACCAAACCGGCGTGTCTTCAGTAGTCGCCGGCTTCCTCGGCTCCCGGTCGATCAAGGACTGCCCGAAGCTCGGTCTGCCTGCGCTTAAGCCGGGCATTCACCGCACTTACCGTCGTGGTGCTGACCCCCAGCATTGCAGCGATGGCCTTGTTGGTTAGGGAGCCCTGACCAATCATTCGGGCTATCTCCCATCTAGCTGAGATCCTCTCCAGTTCGGCAGGCGTGAGCAACAGCTCGAAGATCGCCTCGCACTCGTCAAGGTCTTCAAGAGACAGAATCGCTCTGAACAAATCCTGCAGCGGTCGCTCTTCTTTCGCGTCCCTTGGGTTCACTGTCTTTCTTCCGCAACCTCTCATTGGTCCCCTTTGCAGCCCCCAGCAATTGTGGGCTATTGAGGACACCAATACCAGATAACTAACACACCAGTCTATTAGCCCCCTAAAACACTAATAGACTAACACATTTCGTGTCCATTGTCAACTAGATTTGGGTTCCTGAACCTTAAATCTTCCCTGTTTTCGGCATATTCCTCCACTTGGTCGACCGCAGAGGCTAATGCGGAACCAACCTACTCTGCAGCTATGTGACACCCGCAATTCCTGGACTCGAGTGCGCCGCTGCGGTGCCCCGGGCGTCGCGTTGCACCCTGCCTTGCTCGCCCAGCCATATCCCACGGGCGGCACGACCGGGGCGTCGCACACAAGGAAGCACCTCGCCGTGCTGAGCCAGCCTTGTGGAAGACGAGCTAATGTTGCGTTGCCGGTTCGCTCCCTCCAGCACCTTATAGCACAGCTGAGACACTTTGTCAATAGGAAATAAGTGCCACTCGAGTCGCTCCCCAACGCGTTGCTGACTGTGGCAGCCCGCCCTGTGGCTTCTCCGATACGTCACCCCACCCTTCCATGCGACTGCCGCGCCCTTCGATACGCCGCTTCCCGGCTACTCAGGATGCGCAGGGCTGAGGTCGTATGTGTCCCCGGCAGCCCCTTCCCCCCCCCGAACATATTGTTGCTCAGTTCCCTGCACCTGTGGTAGAATGAAGGTACACCTTACGGTTGCAAGGAAGGAGATTTGCCATGGTGGGGAGAATCATCGGCTACGTCGTCGCGGCGATCTTGATCTTGATCGGGGTCCTGTACCTGTGGTCCATCCCAGCAGCGGCCCCCAGCCAGCTCGTGTCTCGCCTGATAGTGGGCGTCATCTCGCTGGCTATTGGGGTGGTCATCATCTGGGTGGTCAGAACCCGGGGGCCAGCCCCCATCCAGCAGATCACGCAGCAGGTGGATGTGGACATGCCGGGCGAGGTCACGGCAGGCAAGCTCAACTGCAAGAGCTGCGGCGCGGAACTGAGCAAGAATGACGTGTCTCTGGTTCAGGGGGCATTGATGGTCACCTGCCCCTACTGCGGCACTACTTATCAGTTGACGGAGGAACCGAAGTGGTAGGAGTTAAGTGGTCACGGTCTCGCAGGCTGGCGGTCGGTTTCCTGCTGGCTGCTCTCGTTCTACTCCTCCCTGGCGGCGTAGCCTACGGGCAGGATTACAGCTTCACCGTGGACAGGATGTACGTCCAGGTGTATATACAGGAGGACAGCTCCGTAGACCTGGTCTACGACATCACCTACACCAATGACCCCGGCGCTCACGTCATCGACATCGCCGATGTGGGGCTGCCCAACGACTATTACGACCTCTCCAGTGCCACGGCAACCATAGACGGCCAGCCGGTGACCGGCATCTATAAGTCGGAGTGGCTGGACACGGGGGTGGAGGTGCACCTGGGCGCCAATCAGATTCTGCCGGGCGACACCGGCACCCTGCATCTGGAGATCAACAACCCCCACATGGTCTACCAGGACACTGAGGACGAGAACTACGCCAGCGTGCGCTTCTATCCTCATTACTACGAGGGCACCGCTCACGGGACCACCGATCTGCGGGTGACAATCTACTTCCCACCTGGCGTCCAGCCCGGCGAGACCAAATATCACGACCTCGAGTACACAGAGGCGCACATGGAAGGCGACCGCCCGGTCATGACCTGGGCCATCCCCAACGCCCGGGCGGACCAGCAATATCAGTTTGGCGTCTCTTTCCCCAAGCAGTACGTGCAGCAGGTCTACGCCGAACCGACGCCCAACGTACTGGGGGCGGTCTTCGGCTTCATTGGCGCGCTGTTCAGCTCGCTGCTGCCCTTCACCATTTGCGGCGGCATCCTGTTGTGGGTCATCCTGGGCGCGGTACTGGGGTCCCTCAGGCGACGTAAGAGGCTCATGGACTACATGCCACCCCTGGTGTCGGTGGAGGGCCTGGGCATCAAGCGAGGTCTGAGCGCAGTGGAAGCGGCGGTGCTGCTGGAGGCCCCCCTGGACAGGGTCTTGACCATGATCCTCTTCGGCTTGACCAAGAAGGGGGCGGTGAAAGTGGTCGAACAAAAGCCCCTGCGCCTGGAGAAGGCCGATCCACAACCCGAGGACCTTTATCCCTACGAGACAGGTTTCCTGGCGGCTATCCAGAGCAACGGCAAGCTCAAGGAGCGAGACTTGACGGACGTCGTGACCAAGCTGATCAAGGACGTCAACCAGAAGATGAAAGGCTTCCACGCCAAAGACACCATCGCCTACTACAAGGACATCGTGGCCCGGGCCTGGGAGCAAGTCAAAGGTGCTGATACGCCAGAGGTCGTGGACGAGAACCTCGAGTGGATGATGATGGACGAGGATTTCGACGAGAAGATGCCAGAGACCTTTGGCCCGCGTCCCATACCAATGCCTGCCTGGTGGTGGATCTATGGTGGCCCTCGGCCGGCCACGACCGCCACGACCGGGCGCGCCACCGTAGGCCGGGCTGCTCCGTCCACCGGCGCTCCACGCACCATCCCCGGTGCGGCCGCGGCTAACACAGTTGTGACCAGCATCCAGGGCGTTTCCAACACCATCGTGGGTAGTCTGTCCAGTTTCACCGCCCGGGTCACGGGGGTGACCCATCCCGCCCCTGTCAAGACGTCGAGCGGCCGCGGCTGGAGTGGCGGCGGAGGTGGAGGAGGTTGCGCCTGCGCCTGTGCCTGCGCGGGGTGCGCGTGCGCCTGCGCTGGAGGTGGTCGCTAGCAGATCCTGGGTAGCATCTCGCCGGCCAGCATATCCACGATGCGCGTGCCGCCGATGCCCGTCCTTAGCAGAACCCGGCCCTGGGGCTCGGCGAGTACCTCGCCGATGACCGCCGCCTCTTCGCCGTGAGTTTCCCCGCGCATGGCTTCGAGGATGCGGTCCGCGTCTCCAGGCGCGACCATGGCTACCAGCTTACCCTCGTTGGCCACGTACAGGGCATCGTAGCCCAGCATCTCACAGGCGGCCCGCACGCCGTCGTGCACGGGAACTTTGTGCTCCTCGATGGTTATGCCCACACCTGATTGGAGGGCTATCTCGTTGAGCGACGTGGCCAGACCGCCTCGCGTGGGGTCGCGAAGGACGTGGATGCCGGAGCTCGCCTCCAACATGACTCCCACCAGGTGATTGAGGGGTGCCACGTCGCTGCTTAGCTCTGTCTGGAAAGCCAGGCCCTCCCGCTCGCTGAGAACGGCGATGCCATGATCGCCGATGGCCCCGGAGACAATGACCACATCGCCCGGCCGCGCGTTGGAGGCCGAAATGTCCACGCCCTCAGGGACGGGGCCCAGCCCGGCGGTGTTGATGAACAGCTTGTCTGCGCCGCCCCTCTCCACCACTTTGGTGTCGCCGGCCACTATCTCCACTTCCGCCTCGCCAGCCGACTCCTTCATGGACCTGATCACCTGGCGCAGGATGTCCAGCTCCAGCCCCTCCTCCAGGACGAAGCCCGCGGACAGATAGAGCGGTATCGCCCCCACCATAGCCAGGTCATTGACCGTGCCGCACACGGCCAGGCGCCCGATGTCCCCGCCGTTGAAGAAGAGGGGCTTGACGACATAGCTATCGGTCGTGAAGGCCAGGCGACGACCGTCGCCCAGGTCGAGCTGCCCCCTTTGAGGGGGAGCGCCCAGCGAGTCGAGGACCGCGGCATCGTCCAGCTTGGCGAGGGGGCGAGCAGGAAAGTGGGGCAGGAAGAGATCTCTGACGAGATCGTGACTGAGTTGACCGCCGCTGCCATGGGCCAGAAGGATCTTGTCCATTGTTTTTGCCCTCAGAGACGAAAGCTAGCACTGCTCAGAAGCGTATAGATAGTAGGCGGCGCAGGTGCCCTCGCTGGAGACCATACACGGCCCCACGGGGTGATGGGGGGTACACACCTGGCGATACAATCCGCACTCGGGCGGCGTGGCTATCCCCCGTATCACCTCGCCGCACCGGCATCCCGGCGGCTCCACAGGCGGACCTGGCTCCACCTCGAAGCGCTCTCCAGCGTCGAAGGGGCGATATTCATGCTTAAGCTTCAGGCCGCTGTTTGGCACTTTACCCAAGCCCCTCCAGTCAGCCTCGCACACCTCGAAGACCTTGTACATCTGCTCCAGGGCCACCTGGTTACCCTCGGCCCGCACGCTGCGAGAGTACGCGTTGGCCACCTCTGGCTTCCCAGCTTCGAAAGAATCTACCAGGGTGTAGATGCCCTGCAGGATATCCAGCGGTTCGAAGCCCGTGATGACGCAGGAGAGCCCGTAGTCCTGGGGTAAGAACTCCCAGGCCTGGGAGCCGATGACCGTGGTCACGTGCCCGGGGCCCATGATCCCATCTAGCCGAGACTCCCCCGCATCGAGGATGGCCTTCGTGGCGGGGGGCGTCAGCTTGTGCATGGCCAGGACGTGGAAGTTGTCCACGTTTTCGGCTTCCGCCTGGAGTATCGAAGCGGCAACCGTGGGCGCGGTGGTTTCGAAGCCGATGCCCAGAAAGACCACGGAGCGGTCGCGGTTCTCCCTGGCGACCTGCAAGGCGTCCAGCGTGGAGTATACGACGCGGATGTCTCCGCCCTCAGCCTTGGCCTTTTCCAGGCTGCTCCGGCTGCCGGGCACCCTCAGCATGTCGCCGAAGGTGGTAACGATCACCTCTGGCAGCTCAGCCACGGCGATAGCCCGGTCGAGGTCGCCGTTGGCCGTCACACAGACGGGGCAACCTGGGCCGGAGAGCATCTCGATGGTAGGCGGCAGGAGCTGCCGGATGCCATGCTTGAAGATGGCTACGGTGTGGGTGCCACAGAATTCCATGATGCGAACGGGACGTGTGGAACGGCGGCGGATGCTTTCCAGCAGTGTCTTTGCCAATTGAGGGTCGCGAAACTCATCCAGGTACTTCATTTTCTTCCTCTGCCAGGCGGGCCATCTGCTGGAAGAGCTCCAGTGTTTCCAGGGCTTCCTGTTCGTCGAGGATGCTGATGGCATAGCCTGCGTGGACGATCACGTAGTTGCCCTCCTCAGCCTCTGGCGTCAGAGCCAGGCTAACCTCTCGCGTCACGCCCCCCATTTCTACCTCGGCCCGAAGGCCGTCGATCGATTTCACCAGGAGTGGCACTGCTACACACATACTCAAATCCTCTTCAGTTCGGTCCTTTCGCGGCGAGATGGGCGACGGTGGCCTGACCGAGGGAGACGCCGCCGTCATTGTTGGGGACCAGCGAGTGAGTCAAGACCTCGAATCCCGCCTCGCGCAGCGCCTCCACCGTCCTGACCAGGAGCAGCCGGTTCTGGAAGCAGCCGCCGCTCAGCGCCACCCGCGTGAGGCCCGTTTCCGTGGCGATCCCCTCACACATCTCTACTGTGATCTGGGCCATGGTATTGTGAAACCTTTGGGCAATGACCGCTGGGGGCACCTTGGCTCCCAGCTCCTTCAGAATCCCCTGCCAGAGATTTGACAACCGAACCACTCTGGTTCCGTCTTGCTCCTGGATGGAGAAGGGGTAGCTTATCCCGTCATCGATGCCGGTGGCCATCATCTCCAGCTGGATGGCTGCCTGAGCCTCGTAGGTGGCGCGTCCGTGGAAGCCCAGCAGGGCCGCCACGGCGTCGAAAAGTCGGCCGCAGCTAGAAGTAAACGGTGTATTGAGCCCCTTGTCGATCTGCTGCTTGATGACGTTCAATTCCACTTTTTCTATCTGGCCCAGGAAAGGCAGGGCGGCGTTCAGCCCCTCGTCTCCTAGCGAGGAGTAGAGATGGCCGATGGCCATTCTGTAGGGGCTTCGAATGGCGGCCTCGCCTCCTGGCAGAGGCACGTACTGGAGATGTCCCACCCTGCGAAAGCTCTCATAATCGGCCACCAGGAACTCTCCGCCCCAGATGTGCCCATCTGTGCCGTAGCCCGTGCCGTCGAGGGCCACACCGATCACCTGGTCCTCGACTCCATTGTCCACCAAACAGCTCACGATGTGGGCGTGATGATGCTGGACGGGCACCAGGGGCAGGCATGAACCCAGGCTGAGGGCGTACCTGGTGGCCAGGTAGTCGGGGTGCATGTCGTAGGCCACGATCTCCGGTTCCAGGCGAAAGAGGCGCTCGTAGAGCTCGATGGAGGCCCGGAAATGGTCCAGCGTCTCCATGTTTTCCATGTCGCCGATGTGTTGGCTCAGGAAAGCGTATTCGTCCTTTGTGGCGCAGAAGGTGTTCTTCAACTCCGTGCCGCAGGCCAGCACGCGTCGGGCTTGGAAAGGCAAGTGGATGGGGAAGGGGGCGTACCCCCGCGAACGCCTCAGTGGCTGGGGCTTCCCATCCACCACCATCCACACGCTGTCGTCGTACCGCGCGTAGATCTCCCTGTTGTGAAGCACGAAGTAGTCGGCGATGCCTCGCAGCCGGTCCAGAGCCTCCTCGTTCTCGATGGTTATCGGCTCCTCGCTGATGTTGCCGCTGGTCATCACCAGGGGCTTTCCTATCTCTCTGAGAAGGACATGATGCAGGGGGGTGTAAGGCAACATCACCCCTAGGTATCTATTCCCGGGCGCCACCAGTCGAGAAACATCGGACTCGGCCTTCCACGGCAGCAACACGATAGGGCATTGCGCGGAGCACAGCAGTGCTTGCTCCTCTATCGATACAAAGCAGTGGGCCTCGATGTCCTCCATGGTGGCCATCATCACGGCCATGGGCTTGGCCGGCCTTCGTTTTCTCTGGCGCAGGCGCCGGACTGCCCCCTCATTGGTGGCATCGCAGGCCAGGTGAAACCCGCCGAGGCCCTTGATAGCCAGGATCTTGCCTTCCCTCAACAACCGTACCGCTGTGGAGATCTCGTCCTCCACGGCCAGAGTTACCCCCTTGGAGTCGGTCACGCGGAGCCGGGGCCCGCAGGCAGGGCAGGCGTTGGGCTGGGCGTGGAAGCGACGGTCCAGAGGGTTATCGTACTCCTCCTGGCAATCGGGACACATGCGGAAATCCCGCATCGTGGTCAAAGGACGATCGTAGGGGATGTCCTCGATGATGGTGAAGCGAGGGCCACAGTTGGTACAGTTCGTGAAGGGATAGCGGTATCGCCTGTCTCGGGGATCGAACAACTCGCTCTGGCAATCGGAGCAGGTGGCGATGTCGGGGGAGATCAGCTGGTACTTCCCTTCCTCAGCCACGCTGCGGCGTATCTCGAACTGCTGGTAAGCATCTGGCGGGTGATCGGTCGCGGTTATACTTTCAATGCGCGCCAGGGGTGGCGCTTCCGTCTCAAGCTCTTCCACGAACCGCTCTAAGACGGCGGCGGGGCCCTCTACTTCGATCTCAACCCCCGCGGAGGTATTGAGAACCCAGCCGTTCAAGCCGTGGGCATGGGCCAGCTGATAGACGAAAGGCCGGAAACCGACCCCTTGCACTACGCCGGTGACGTGGATCTTCTTTAGGGAGACGGGTCCTTCTCGATTCAAGTCTTGGTCCACTTCCCAGTCGGTTTTACAGGCCCGGCGCTCATGGACTGGATGGCCGGGCGACGATGAGCTTGAAGATGCCCTGCGTGGAAAGGTCTTCCACCTTCTCTATCCGCAGCCCGGCCTTCTCGATGTTAGCGATGGTACGCCGGTTGATGTTCGCTCCTACAACCCTCACCACCAGAGGATTTGTTGCGAACATCAACCGGCCCAAGGGTTCGTTCCTGGCCCTCATGTGTTCCAGGAGCCTGACCTCTCCCTCTGCCTTACAGACCCGACCCAGTTCCCTCAGGCCGACGACGGGGTCGGGCACAGTGCAAAAGACGAAGCTGGCCACGACCGTGTCGAAGCTATCGGACGGAAAGGCCAGCTGCTGGGCATCCATCCGGCGGAGGTCCACGTCCAAGCCCAGCCTCTTCGCCCGCTCCCGCGCCCTGGAAAGCATCCTTTCACTGATGTCGATGGCGGTGACGTGGACACCATCCGGGTAGTAAGGCATGTTCTTGCCTGTGCCCACGCCGACCTCCAGCACTTCCGGCCCCTTCACACCTGCCCACACTCGCTTGCGCCAGGAGGCGTAGAGGAGCCGCTCCATGGGCTCTTCCATGAGATCGTATACCTCGGCGATGCGACCGTAGCGGTTCCTGGTCTGGGCAGTAAGCCTGGAGTCTATGCCCATTCACAAATCGCCATTCAGGGTCTTGAGAAATCCGAGCAGGTCGTCCAGATCTTGATCGGACATACGCCAACGGGGCATCGTCCGGTCCAAGGGCTCGCCTGCCGGGTTCACCCCCAGCGTAATGGCCCGTTTTATCAGTTCGTCGGTATAGGGAGGGTGCTCTGCCTCTCCCTCTTCCTCGTGCTCTTCTTCGATCAGCTGGTGGTATCGAATATCACCCGGGATCTCGGTACCCATCATCACCGGTGCACCACCGCGACCGTCAGCTCCGTGACAGACGGCACAACTCCCCCCGCGCATGTAGAGCCACATGGGCCCGCCCTCGAACGGGATGCGCTCGCCTCGCTCGTTCCTGCCGGTGAAGTAGATCTGTTGGCCGTTGGACACACCCTCCTGAGGCTCAGCACCCCCTGTGGTGGGCCTTGCCACCAGGTACCCAGAAAAGAGCAAGGCGACGCAGCAAACAAGTGCCAGTCCTACCAGCACTGCAGCCACAACGACCACGATCCAAGTCGTGCCCGACTTCATCCCCCTCTTCCTTTCAGGGACACTACCCGAGTTTCTGCAGATCCTCCTCACAGAATGGACAAACACGCCAATCGACTTCGACGGCCTTCCCGCACTTGGGACACGTCAGGGCCGACGGCTCGGCTTCCCCGGAAGGTCGGCCAACCGTCCGCACCACCCAGATTATGCCCAGGGCCAGCAGCACCAGCAAGCCCAAAGGAATCAGCATGACCGGCAACATGAACAGCCAGCCGAAGATGCCTCCGTAGAAGCCGCCGGGAGACCTTCCTGTGCCACCGCAGAAGGGCCACCAGCCTCCCCATCGCTCTCCGCCCATCATGCGGGGCCCCATCATCCCCCAGCCACCGTATCCCCCAAAGAAGAAAGGTAACACGGTGATGCCCACCATGAAGATGAGGAAAACTATCGCCGCGAACACGCCGACTTGAGTCCACTTGATCCTGTCCATCTCTCCACGCTCCTATTTTCACGGTGAACCTGCCCGCAGCTAGCCATAGCTCCGCTCTCTCTCAGCCTTGGCCACGGCACGCGCGCTAGACGTCCCTTTGCTGTCGATCCAGGTTCCTCCAGTCCTTAGTCGTCCTTCTCCTTTCCCACATACTTCTCGGGATCTCTCTCGAAGGCCGCCTTGCACCCTGGGGCACAGAAGTAGTAAGTCTGGCCCTGGTATTCACTCTTGGCAGGCGCCTTCTCCTCGTCAACGTCCATACCACACACGGGATCCTTTGCCATTTTGAATCGCCTCTTCTATTATACAACACAACACAGGTCAACCTCACCTGGCGGTGGTGCTGACCTCGCGCTACTTTCCCAGCAACTCCTCCAACTTCGCGGCGTCGAAGCCGATGACCACCTCCCCGTCAATCACGGTCACCGGGCTAGTCATGTATCCCAACTCGTCGAGTTCGGCGATAGCCTCCTCGTCGGTGGTGATGTCGCGATCCACGAAGTCAACCCCCCTCTCTGAAAGGAACTCCTTCACCCTCCCGCAGAACATTCAACCAGGCTGGCTATACAGGATCACCGTTTTCTCTGTCACAGGTCGCCTCCCTCTCTATCACCCGCAGCAGAGCAGCGGCCCTCGCCAGACTTGAGGAGCAGACAGGATGCCCGCTCCTCCCCATGAGTCTGCATGGTGGGTGCAGGCAATTGCACGACCTGGCTGCGCGCCGCTCTTTGACAGGCTCTGGAGAGACTTGCCGCCCCAGACACCTGTAGGGGTTGCGAAAGACGTCGGGCCAGGGCCTACCCTATGTAGAAAGGCATCTCCTCTCCCTGGAAGAACCACTCCCCTTTCGTTGCCAGGTAGTCGCGGCTGTTATCCAGGACCTCATAGTGAGTGCCTTCCCACTCCGCCAACTGGCGATAGAAGGCCTCAGCGGTGGGATTGTCTGCCTCGGAAGCGGCTTTCTCGTACATCCGCACGGCACTATTCTCGAAATCTATGGCGATCTGTAACGCTTCGAGGTCACTCGCCCCTTCCGGGATAATCCCCTTGATCTGCTTTTCTTCCTCGGGGAAGAGGATAAGTCTCGGATCTCGCGGCTCTTTCCTGGCGGCATCCAGGTCCATCCAGTCTCCCGACTCGTTCACCTCAGCATACTGCACCTGCAGGATGTGTATGTGCTGCTGCTCTTCGCCGACGAAGGAACGAAACATGGCTTGACCCAATTCGTCCTTCGTCCGTTCCGCAGCCTGCAAGTACATCGCCTTGCCATCTAACTCATTGCGCACTGCCTGCCGTAAGACCGAAAGGGCAGCGGCGGTATCTCCTACCATTGGTCCCTCCTTAGTTTCTCCAGTAATCGTCCTGGTGGATGAAAACAAATCTAGCTCGACTCCAAATATGCTTTGATGGCCTCGCTCGAGTTGGGAGCAAAATCGAGTTTCGCAAGCTCCTCCCTGCTCGCCCATTTGAATTGGCTGTGCTCGTCGCTCAACTTCATCTCTCCAGCCACCACCTGGCAGGCGAAGGCAACCGCCACCATCCGTGCGTCCACCACGCGGCCGTCGGCAAACTCAAAGTCACGCTCCCAATGGTCCCAGACAGCGACAGCGCCACCCATAGATATTTCGAGGCCTGTTTCCTCCTCTACCTCTCTGATCAGCCCCGCTTCAAGGCCTTCACCGATTTCAAGCAATCCCCCCGGTAGTTCCCATTGGGAGTTCCCACCCCACTTCTCAGCCGTGTTCTCGAGGACTAGCAGCTTTCCCTCTTCGACAATGATAGCCTTCAAGCTCACCAGGAACGCTTTGCTGCTATGGATATCGTACAAGTCCATTGCAAAGCCGTCTGCCGCAAATACAAAGGTGGCAAGAGATGAGACGTCTCGACGCTTAGCGCTCCTAGAAAGGTTCGAAGCCCATGGTGCTCCAGAATTGTTTTGCCAGGGCGCTGTACTCCTCGTCCAGGATTCGCTGATGGTCCAACTCCATCTCTACGAGGAACTGGTAGGTGGCCTTGCCCTCCGGATCATCCGTCTCACAGGCCGCCTTGCTGTAGAAGGCCACCGCATCTTTCTCGATCAAGAAGGCCATGCGCAGAGCGGACAGGTCAGACGTGTAGACGTTGATATCTTCCTCGAGGGCGTGGCGAGAGAAGATCGGAGCCCCCTTGACCTCTGGTCTCTGTTCTTCCACACCTATCTCAGAGCGAGGCAGCCACCGCCCGTCCCTCGTCAAGGCTTCCTTTTGCTTCTCCAGCAGGCCGAGATGCTCGAGTTCGTCGTCCGCGAGGGACGTGAACAAGACCTTGCCGCCTGGATCGTTGGTCCGCTCGGCTGCCCGCTTGTAGAACTCGCGGCCGTCTTTCTCCGTTTGAATGGCGATGCTCAGCGCCGTTAAGGCGCCGGCTAGATCCTGCCCAGCCATTTCCTATCTCCTGCAACTCCTGGGATCCTGCTAGGCTTCTACCTGTGCCGAAATCTTCTGGCCGTTGCGCAGCAAGACGAGGCCGAAAACTTGGCCATGCCTCAGCGCAGAAGCCGCAGCTTCCAGATCGTCCGCATTGCGTACGGGGCGCCCAGCCAGTTCGATGATCACGTCGCCCTTCATCGCGCCAGCCCGCTCACCCAACGACAGAGGCTTGACTCTGCCAACGTACGCTCCCTCAGAGGGCCCGGAGCCTCGCTTTAGCGCTATGCTGCTGGCATCGGCAACGGATAGTCCCAGGCGAGGTGGTGCCGCACTTCGAGAAGCAAGCAGCTGCTCCAGTCGAGGGCGATCGAAGCCCACGACGACCCGGCCGTCGATCACGATGACGGGAACACCCCGCTGACCAGACAGCCGCACCATCTCGTCAGCTGCCCGAGCATCGGCGGCCACGTCGTACTCAGTGAACGGTATGCCCCGCTGTGCTAGGTACTGCTTGGCCTGATGGCAGTAGCCGCAGGTCGCTGTTGTATAGAGGATAACCGCGCTCACAACTTCAAGGTTCTCCAGTCCCCGTAGTGAATTCTGGTCTTGTCATACCGGTCGTCCTTGGTGTGAGGGACGACCATCTTGGCGGTGTGTCCCAGGCATACCAGGGACAGCGCACTGAATCCGTGGGGAACCTTCAGGGCCTCCCGCATCAACTCCTCGGCCTTGCCCCAACCTAAATTGCCGGGACTACCGGCCCACGCGCTCCCCAGACCAAGGGCCGTGGCGGCGATGAGCATGTTCTCTATAGCGGCACATCCATCCAGATGCCAGGTGTCAGAGATCTGCCGGTCGCCGTACACGGCAATGACGGCCGAAGCCTGCTGGACATAGGGACGAATGCCCAGGGTCTCGCCCAATTGCTCCTGGAGCTCCTTGTCTCTGACCACCACAAAATGCCAGGGTTGACGGTTCAAATAGGTGGGAGCATACATGCCCATCTCCAGGATAGTCTCCAACTCCTGGTCAGTCACCTCCTCGTCGGTGAACCTGCGAACCGTCCTACGCTTCTTCAAGACATCCAGTACCTCGTTTGCCATCGCCCCTCCTTATGTGTGTTGTCTAATTGAACATCTTCTGTTGTCTATTCGACAGCAGATACTGGCCTTCTCAGGATCGCTGCTCAACACTAGATAAACTCTGACCTCAAGGACTCATAATCGTCTTCAGTCCATTCCCGGAACTCCTGCTTCACCAGGGGACGAGCTTGCAGGATGGAAACCTGATCCTCGTAAGTAGGCACTCCCTGAGCCTGATAGAGGACTCCGATGGGGATGCGATCGCCCCATTCGTGCGCCCGTTCCCAGGCGGCTCCTCGATCGGTGGGATCGTAGCCTGGCTCCTCGTCCAGCTTGTAGACTCGAGGCTGATAGTAGGTGTAAGCATAGCCTCGATTGAAAGTGACGCAGGGCTGCAACACGTCCACCAAAGCATAGCCGCGATGCTGGATGGCCTTGCGGAGGACTTCGACGAGGTGCCGGAAGTCAGCTGGAAATGCGCGGCCGATGAAAGTAGCGCCAGCGGCCAGGGCCAAGGCCCAGGGGTTCACCGGCCTGTCGATCGCGCCCTCAGGTGAGGTCTTGCTGATGAAACCCGCTGGGCTGGTGGGGGAGTACTGACCCTTGGTCAAGCCATAGACGCGGTTGTTCTGTACCACATCCGCGATGTCTATGTTGCGGCGCGCAGCATGCATCATGTGCCCCAGACCCATGCCATAGCCGTCGCCGTCACCGTGCACGCAGATGACCTTCATCTCGTGGTTGGCCAGCTTCGCCCCGGTAGCGGGGGGAAGCGAACGACCGTGGAGCGTGTGGAGCCCATTGACCTTGGTGTAGTCAGGCGTCTTGCTGCCACACCCGATGCCGCTCACCATGAGGACCTGGTGGGGCGCCAGATCCAATTCTGCGAGGGCAAACTTCAGGGCGTTCCAGATTCCGTAGTCCCCGCAGCCCTCGCACCAGGTGGGCCGCATAGGGCTCTTGTAGTCTTTCACCTCAACCATTTTGCACCTCCTTCAGCCTCGCCAGGATGTACTCGGGCGAGAAGGGGCGTCCATCATACCTGCGGACGTGATGGTCGATCTTGATCCCGGCACGAGCCTCGAGAAGAAAGGCCATCTGTCCTGTAGCGTTGCCCTCAACCATCACCGTCCGCTTTGTATCCTTGAGGGCCTCGCCTATTCTCTGTGCTGGAAAGGGCCACACATCGTGGATGTGGAGCAGGTTGGCGCTCCCACCGTCAGCATTCAGCCGATCCACCACCTCTCGCAGTGGTCCGTACGTCGAGCCCCACCCCAGCAGGGTTACCTCAGCTTCGCTGGGGCCGTACCGCGCTGGGCCGTCCATCTCCTGAACCGCGCTCTCCAACTTGCGCAGCCTCTTCTCCACCTGTAGCCGGCGCGGTTCCGGTTCCTCGGTGATATGACCATCGGGTGTGTGCTCGTTGCCCGTCGCCTGATATACTGCTTTGGGATGGCCGGGCAGAGCTCGAGGCGAGATGCCCGATTCGGTGTAAGCGTACCGCACGTAGTCGCCTTTCAGAAGCTCCAGGTCTTCGGCGGTCAGCAGTTCACCGCGGTCTATCTCCACGCCGGAGAAATCCAAGGCATCTATCTCTATGCTACGCACGGAATTGGCCAGGCAGTTGTCGCTAAGGATGATCGTCGGGCACTGGTACTTCTCGGCCAGGTTGAATGCTCTCCACCCGGCGTGGAAGCACTCCTCCACGGTGCCCGGTGAGAGGACGATGCGCGGGAACTCGCCCTGCGAGGCGTGCAGGACGAACAGCAGATCTCCTTGTTCAGTGCGGGTGGCCAGGCCCGTGGCGGGACCGGGACGCTGCCCTTCGACGAGAACGATGGGCGTCTCGGTCATTCCAGCGAGCCCCAGTCCTTCGGTCATCAGTGAGAAACCACCTCCAGACGTTGGAGCCATGGCGCGTACGCCCATGTGGCCAGCGCCAATGAGCATCAGAATGGCGGCTATCTCATCCTCGGTGTGTTTCACCACCACGCCATACTGGTCTCCATGTCCAGCCATCCACTGTAGGATGGAGGTGGCCGGAGTCATGGGATAGCCAGCGACGAACCTGCAACCGCCGAGCAGGGCTCCCAGGGCAATCGCCTCATTTCCGTTCATAACCATCCTGGGTGGTGCGCCTTCTACGCGCCCCAGTTCGTAGTCGAGCTGGCCGCCAAAGTTGTCCCCGGCGAAGCGGTATCCCGCTTTAGCCACCCGGAGGTTGGCTTCCACGGCCTCGGCGCCCTTCTTGCTGAAGTTGTCTTCGATCACGCTGGCCATGACTTCGAAAGGAAAGGCGACCAGGCCGGCGGCTACTCCCAGTGCGACGGTATTGCGCATCACCTCGGCACCACCCTGCTCTGTGGCTATGTCGGTCAAGGGCACAGGGAAGTAGCTGACATCCCGCTCATCCAGCGCCTGACAGTCCACTTCGAGGCCTTCCTCACAGATCACTCCTCCGCCGGTCACCACCTCGTCACAGTGACGCTCCACAGCCTCCTGCGTGAGGGCCAGCAACAGGTCTACAGGCTCGGTGTGTGAGTAGAGAGGCTTCTCGCTCGCACGGATCTGGTAGAAATTGTGTCCCCCGCGGATGCGGGAGTAGTAGTCCTGCATGCCGAAGACTTGCCAGCCCGCCCGGGCCAGAGCCTTGGCGAACCCGGCGCCGCTGGATTCGACTCCTTGCCCTGCCTCCCCTCCTATCTTGAAAGTCATCTCTTTTCTAGACATGGTAGATCCTCCCGGTCTCGAGTGGAGTGAGACATGGGTTCAGCTAGTCGATCCTTCTGAACGCTTCGCTGGTCGCTCCACAGATGGGACACTCCTCAGGCAGCACTCCGTCCGAGGTGTAGCCGCACACTCCGCACACGTAGTAGTCAGTATCTTCATCCTGAAGAAGGTGGTCCATGGCCTTCTTGTACAGTCTGGCGTGCCCTTCCTCCACATCCCGCGCATACCTAAAGGACACTACAGCCCCCCGTGCGTCCTCCGCCTCGGCCTGCATGATGAACTGAGGATAGGTCACTTCATTCACCGTGGTCTCCCTCTCGAAGGAGAAAGCCAGATTCTCCTCGGTACTCCTGATCACGGCCTCGCCAAGGACCCGCAGATGGTTGGCAGCGTGCACTTCCTCTGCCGCGGCGATGGCTCTGAAGAGCGTGGCTATCTGAGCGTACCCCTCCTCCTCAGCTTTTCTGGCGAAACTCAGGAGTCTGATGTGGGCCTTGGCTTCTCCGACGAAGGCCTCGTACAGGTTGCCATGCGTCTGCTCTGCCAGCTTTTCGCTTGCTGCTGCCACTAGGAGTAACGCTCCTCCTTCCACGGGTCGCCGTTATTGTGATAACCCCTCAACTCCCAGAAGCCAAGACGATCCCGGGCCATCAATTCCAGCCCTCGCACCCACTTGGCGCTTTTCCAGAAGTATCTCTTGGGCACCACCAGCCGCAAGGGATAGCCATGCTCTGGGGTCACAGGTGCATCATCGTACTTGTACGCGAGGAGGACATCGTCATCCAGGAGCACGTCCAGGGGTACATTGGTGGTGAAGCCTTGCTCGCAATGCACCATGACGAACTTGGCCTCGGATTCCGGCTGCACCAGCTTCATCAGTTGCTTGAATAGCACGCCCTCCCATACAGTATCCAGCTTGCTCCAGCCGGTAACACAGTGAATGTCGGCCACAATTCTAGTTGCAGGCAAAGCCAGGAGTTCCGCGTATGACATGGTCAGCGGCTCTTCAAGCAGACCGAATACCTTGAGATCCCAGGCGTCAGGATCGAACGTCGGGATACTGCCGTAATGGAGAACGGGAAACTTCTCGGTCACCCGCTGCCCAGGCGGGACTCGTGCTCCGTCCGCCGGGTGATCTAGCCGCGAACCATGGGATGTCATCTTTCCACCTCCTTCTCACGTTTCTCCGGTGCGCACAGGCGGCTCGGCAGACTGAGGAAGACGGCACCGATCTGGCAAGGATCACTCATCATCTCTCACTGCCCTCCACGCCGCTCTCCAAGCCAGCCCACAAGAGGGGGAACCCAGCACAGGTTGGCGGCGATGGTCTCCAGGGCGGTATAGGTCTGTGTCGTAGGACTGAATCCCAACATTCGAGCCGAGAGCAATCCGATGGGAACGACGAGGATAATGAGCAGGCTGGCTAGCATCACGGGATGACGCGCGTATTGCCCCACTGCCGCCACCCAGGAGGCTTCTTTTCGTCGCAGGTACACAAGCCCGGACACATTAGCTCCAATCTGGTCACTTAATGAGTAGAAGTAGGGAATGTAGAAACCCTGTACCCCATAAACGTCCACACCCAGGGCCCGGCTTCCCCAATCTATGACCCACGGCACCGTCATTCCGAAGAATTTCCCCCATCCGTAGGCCTCCGCCATGGAGCGGACGGCGCCACGCAGTCGCTGACGGATGGCGAAGATCCCTTCGAAGATGCTCTCCCCTTCGCCCGAAACGGTGCGGACCATCCACTGTCCCACGGGATTCAGCTGGAGGCCCATCGCGTCCAGAAGGACTCCCAGACCAAGCCCTCCCAGAAACCCTGCGGCAGTATACTTGACTAGCTCGCTAAACTCCTCTTCAGTTTCCTCTCGCTCTATCTCCTCGATCTCCACACACCCTTCAAGATCTGTCAAGACGCTGTCTCCTGGAGCCGGCCAGCCCCAGGGGCGCGCTTCCAAGCAAGCCGTCTTTCCTGCCGGCTCTGGCCTACCCTCCCTCTCCAACCCACCGTTGGATATGGTTCGCATTCCCTGCAGCGCATCTACTCTCTTCCGTCTGTGAGCCTCCTCGCCACCGCCTGGCCCAGCGCCCTGCAACTCCCCAGGGCCGCCTGGTCAGGCGTTCTCTTGGCACGTACGCCGACGCCCGGTACACGTATACCCTGGGCAACCAGGGCCGACCTGATGAGACTCACCGCTTCCCCGCTCCAGCCGTAGGACCCGAAGACGGCACCAGTCTTGCCCGTAGAGGTACCTGCTTCATGCGTTTGAGAAACTCGCTCATCTCTGGAGGCACCTTGGTGTTCCGAGTGGGAGCCCCGATGATGCTGCTGTCGGCACCTGCCAGGTCCTCCGCCTTGGCGTATGCTGCTCTGTGCAGGGAAACCTCCACGCCTTGCACCTCGCAAGCTCCCTCGGCCACAGCTTTTGCCATGCGGCCAGTATTGCCTGTGTGGGACTCATAGACGATGTACACTCGCGGCACGGCTACTCCTCTTGAGGGACGGCCATAGTCTTCCCCAAGGCAAAGGCGTCCTCCAGTGCGGTGGGATGCTTCATAATCGCGCCTTTCTCGTCCACTCCGGCGAAGGTCAGTTGGCCCTCATACCGTGCGTCAAGAGCCTCGAGGAACGCCCTCATGACCCTCGTGGCGCACTTGAAGCTGGTGTCCGGCCCGCCAGCGGTGGAGACGAGATATCCTTGGCGCTGGACACCTGTGTCCGTAGGCGGCAAAGGGTCCTTCAGCACATGCTTGCGGGCCCAAAAGCACTGGCAGCGATCGATGAATGCCTTGGCTTGAGCTGGCATTCCCGCGAAGAAAATGGGAGCAGCCAGCACGATCCGCTCAGCTTTGATCAACTTCGGATAGAGCAGTTGGTAGTCGTCTTGTACAACGCATCTACCGCTGTCGAAACAGGTTTCGCAGGCATCACAAGGAGCGATCTTCATGGCACTGAGGATCACCTTCTCGGTCTGCGCCCCTCGATGCGCCGCGCCGGCTAGAACCTGATCTAAGAGCAGATCGGTATTCCCGTGGCGACGCGGGCTGCCAGCCAGTCCCAGGATGTTGAGACGAATAGCGCTCATCTACTCGCTGATTTCATCCAAAAGATCGGTGAACACTCCGTCGTGATAGATCTCGTTGTCGCGGATGCGAGTAATGAGCCTCTTGAGATCGGGGTCCTCCACCTGCTCTATCTGCTTGGAGTATTCTGTGGTCACCATACGCTCCACCTCGATATCAGCGCGCAACATGTCGGCAGTATCCTTCGAGCGATCGACGCCGGTCTCCTCGATGTCGGGCACGCCGCTGGTATCCGTCAGTTCCTCTGCCAGCCAACCCAGGTGCTGCATCTCGTTGATGGCCTGATCCTCCAACTGCTCGCTGACGTCTTCATGAGCGGTGAGATAAGAGTGGTAAAGGTACTGCAGGATCACCGTATACTCGTGCCGGATCCCCCAGTTCAGCATGTCCGATAGTTCTGGGGGCTTCCCTGCAGCAGCCTCCAAGGGAGCGATGGGTTCCATGGCCTTCTTCGCGGATTTCTCAGCGAAGTGCTCGAAGTCATGGCGATGGGACTGCTCGTCTGCCACGATGCGGCGCAGGAGCCGCTTGATCTTGGGGGCCTTGATAGCCTTGATGTGCTCCTCATAGAGTTCTATGGCGTCCTGCTCGAGGCCCACGTCCCGCTCCATCCACTCAGCGATACTGGCGCCACCGATGGTCATCTTGCCGCGTTCGAGCGACGGCTCGCCGCCCAACTCCACGACTGTCTCCGCCAGCCAGTCCAGGTGACGCATCTCATCCCTGGCGATGGCCTCGATCTCACAGGCCATCTCACCCTCGCCCATGGCGTAGGCATGTCGGAGATACTGTACGATGGCACCGTGTTCTCCCTTGATGTCCTCGTTTAACATGTCGATTACTTCTTTCGCATCCTGGCCACCCATTTTGACCTCCCTTTCCAGCAATAGGTGTACGATGTCGCTACTGAGGTGCCAGCATATAGTTAACAGCGGAAGATCTCTGACCCTGTGTTCTGACTTGCGTTGTGGTGACGGCGCTACTAGATCCATCCACTTGGGGCATTCGGCTGGGCAAGAGCACCGGATACGGCTCCGGGCGGTCCTTGCGATGGATGGACTCCATGGCTGAGCTGGCCAGCCGCAACGCGAGGCAGCCCGAACACGCTCTTCTCCTCAGGTTAGGATCGTCCACCTCGTCGATGGCCTCCATCTTCGGGACCATGGCAAACGGCTCTCCAGGCTTCACCCTGTCGGGAGCGTCCACTACCGGCGTGTGCTGGCGCATCAGGTCCGTCCTGTTGGTCAGAGCTCCACAGCTGACGTCTGCAAATGAGAACCCTTCTGCATGTTCTACTCCTCTTTCTTCCCCAGAAGTGCAGCGCTAGGCACAGCCACGGTGGAATCGGCTCGGTCATCGCAGCCCGTGCTGCGCCCCGCCTCGAAGGCACAGGCCTCACTGCAATAGATGTTATCACCCTTCCGCATTGGCTCGCCTTCTATCTCTTCACCACAATGATGCACTTCAAACCCACGATCAACCCTCCTGTGGTCGTCATACAGGCGGCCAACACCGAGGGAATGGATGTGCTATGAATCCTCTCCCTTCTCCAAGGCCAAGTATCTTTCTCTCAGGATCCTCTCGTGACCCATCTCATCCTCCACCAGCCGGAGGAACATCTCCTTCACCGCGGGATCAGTGGCCAGGCTGGCGCCTGCCGCGTACCTCTGTTGGGAGACACGTTCTTGTTCGATGGCCTTTTCAAGTATCTCCAAGAGCTTTCGTCTTACGGAATCAGCCGTTGTTGGCATCTTCACTTTCCTACATCAGGCATCCAGCACTGCGATGATCATCAGGCAGAACGCGCGCGAGGCGACGACGATCTCCCCGCACCCTCTCGCCAGCGCGGCACAGGGTACCAGAGCTCCACCTATTCGCAGTCATCATCAGCCAGAACCACTGCCCCTTTGTTTTCAAGTTCATCGCCGTCTTCCTCCCCACCTACACAGGCACAGACCGACCGCAGTGGACTAGAAGGTCCTGATCCTCGCGGCCTTGGCCCCGCAGAGAGGGCATTTGTCCGGCTTCTCGCCGGTTCCCGTCCAGCCGCACAGCTCGCAGATGTACAACTCGCCGATGTCCGCGTCTTCACCGCTGGCGACGGCTGACTTGGCCTGATCGTACAGTTCGAAATGTACCTTCTCGGCTTCCAGCGCCCAGGTGATGGAGCGGACGGATCGTTTCTCGCCCTGCAACTCGGCGACAGCCTTGAAGGCAGGATACATCTCCTCTACCTCGTAGGTCTCACCATCGACGGCCGTTTGCAGATTCTCAGCTGTACTCCCTATGCCCTTCAAATCTTTGAGATGGTTGGTGGCGTGCATCTGCTCGGCGAAGGAGAAAGCCCTGAACAGCCGGCTCACATTGGGGAATCCCTCCTTCTCCGCCTTGTCGGCGAAGATCAGATAGCGCACGTGGGCCTGGCTCTCGCCGGCAAAGGCTGCCTGAACATTGCTCTTCGTCATTTTCCTCATTTGCTTTTCTCAGCCCCCTATGTTTCCGCTATCGTTTGCCAGTCAAAACCGTCCTCCATGAGGTCATCTCCATATCTTGACACGTCCGTGTCCTCTTTGATCAACTTCGTGATAGTCGGCACCAAAGGTCTGTCTCCCAGCAGGATTGCACCCACGATGCGCCCCTCACGCAGGACCAGCTTCCGATATACGCCCTTGGCGCCATCCACCTTCCTGAACTCCTGATCTCGTTCCTCCCGTCCGTCGATCTGCCCTATGGAGGTGACGTGCAAGCCTACAACCTTCAGGGTGGTCGACGGAACAGTGCCATGATACGTGGCGGATCCTGGCTCCAGCATATCGGCACCCGCCACCTTACCCTGCTCAACCGCCGCGGGGATGATGCAGGGTAGTTGCCCGTCATACTCTGCGACGTCGCCAGCAGCATACACGTGATCCTCGCTGGTTCGCAGTTGACCGTCCACCACGATTCCCCTGTTCACATCGAGGCCCGCATCCCTAGCCAAGTCCGTATTGGGCCGCACCCCGGCGGCAGACAGCACCAACTTCGCTGGCAGGGTGCGCCCGTCCTTCAGCGACACGCCACACGCAAAACCGCCATCGCTAACGATTTCGCCAGGATCAGCCCCAGCGATGACCCCAAAGCCCAGCCGCACTATTCGCTCCTCAAGCACTCTGGCACCTTCCTGGTCAACCTGCTTATGCAACAGCCAGGGACCTTGCTCTAGCACAGTAACCTGCAAGCCAAGGGAGGTCAGCGCATTGGCGCATTCGAGCCCCAGGAGCCCACCGCCGATTACTACCGCCTCATTCGACCCTTCTGCGAGGCAGCGCTCGGCGTGGCCCTTGATGCCTACGGCGTCCTCGATAGTGCGGAGGGTGAAGACGCCCTTGCCCATTCCTGGGAGCGGGGGCACAAAGGGACTGGCTCCCACCGCCAGCAACAGACGTTCATAGGATACCTCTGTGTCGTCCTCCAGAACGATGCGATGGCCCGAGACGTCAAGTCGCGCCACCCTGCTGGCCAAGTGAACCTCGATGCCTCTCTTGGCGTACCACTCACGCGGATGGCTATATAGGCCGCCAAGGTTCAGACGGCCGGCCAGGAACTCTATGAGCCTCGGACGCAAATAGAACGCGTGTGGTTCATCTGTGTAGATCTGTATCACTGCACCGGCATCACCAGCAGAGATCGTACTGGCAGCCGTAATACCCGCTAGGCCGTTGCCGACGATGACGAACTTCACCAGCTACAGGCTTCCTGCTCCCCGACCAAGCGGGAATAGTAAGTGGTCCCCCGTTCGGTGGGGAAGAGGACTTCGACAAACCGAAGACCGGGATCTGGAGCGCCGGCGCAGTAGATGTCCTCCTTGATCTCCACGGGCTGCATGCCTACTCTTCCACCTCCTGGAACATGGCCTTACCAGTCCCCCACCCTGGGCAGACCCAGTCATCGGGCAGGTCCTCGAAGGCGGTGCCCACTGCCATGCCGCTGTCGGGATCTCCCTCAGCCGGGTCATAGCCGTACGGACGCACTATGCGTTTCCACCTTTCCGCACTTTTCCCCTTTTTCCCTATTCCTCTCGCCCCTGCTCGGGTGAGGCCATGGGCAGTTCGTTTCAGGATGGCCAACAGGACATCGGGAAGCCGAAAGCCGGGATCCAAAGCGACCCTCCCGTAAATGCCCTTGCTGATCTCAATAGTGGTTCGTGCCTATCCTTCCAGCTTCTCGAACATGTCCTTCTCAGCACCGCACTCGGGACAGACCCAATCATCCGGCAAGTCCTCGAAGGCGGTGCCCGGCGGTATTCCATTGTCGGGATCTCCTACAGCCGGGTCATAGACATATCCACAAGCCAGACATTCCCACTTATCCACTTAGGTCTCCTTTCCCTTTTCTCAAGATGGAGTCTCAAAACTGTCAGAGGCTACCTCTGACAGTTGGGGCACCGGCCGTAGAGCACCACGTCGCAACGTGTGATCTCGTAGCCGCAAGGCTCTTCAAGCAGTACTTCAGCAGGGTTGACGGAGCGCGGGACATCAACAATCTGCCGACAACCCAGACAGACTAGGTGGCAGTGCCCATCGGTGCTGGGATCATACCGGCTCTTCCCCTCACCGAGGTCAAGCTCGACAACTTCTCCCATGCTGACCAAGCCGTTGAGCGTCTGGTAAACGGTGGCCAGGGACACGTCCGGCATGACCTCCCGCACCTTGTGATAGATATCCTCAGCGGTGGGATGCTCTGCGGTCCCATGCAAGACCTCGAAGATCCAGCGCCGTTGAGGCGTGACTTTCATCCCCCTTTCCCGCAAGACTTCGCAGAGTTCTTCCACGCTCCTCATCGATATTTGCTATTTCCTACTAGAGAATGTGAAATTGTACCCATTATACACTAATCTTCCACAAGAATCAAGCACAAGCAGATCTGCCTACACCCTGGCCGAGGCTCTGCAGGTTGCCTCTGGCGTCGATCAGCACCAGCCCTGCTTGCTACCTCCAAACGTCAATCTCGCGGGCTCTGTCTGTCGACACTCTGCTGCAGGTCACGGGCTTGATGGCAGTCAACGTGTGGTGGCGACCCACGGGGTGAAACACAACCGTCCTCTTGGCCATCTTCGCAGGTTCAAGATTCTATACCCGCTGCTCATGTCGCTGCCCAGGACGGTGTAACACCAGAAGCGCCCATGGTGCGCCGAGGCACTCTCTCCCGCTCCATAGAATACCATAGCAGAAAAACCGTCCCCAAACCGCTGGGGCTGGTTGCGACTGCGGTTGAGATGGGTTGCAAGAGTTGGAATTGCGTTGGTGTGGTATCTTCGTCGTAAGGGGACGCCTCTGGGGTTCCAGGGTGTCAGCGGGGCGCGCCGCATGGCCTTGGAGGGCTCGCTCATCAGAGCCCGCTGGACACCGGTACGGCGCTGCTCCGCACTGCCACCACGATGGCTCACTGGGCACCGACCGCCTCAGTGAGACGGGGGTCTTGGTCTCAGGTGGGGGATGCCCAGCCGCGTATCGAGGATGTTACGTCCGCAAAGCCCCAGTTGAGCCATCAGGGCGAAAAGACGATACACTCTGCAATGGGCGCGGCTTGCTCGGCTGAGGGCTTGGCCACAAAGCTACTGATGAGAGTCATGGACCACGCGATCAGGCCTGGTGTAGACGTTCATCTTGCCGCCGCGCGCATAGCCGACGACGGTCATCTCCCATTCCCGGGCCAGCTTGATCGCCAGGTCAGTGGGCGAGGTCAGGGACGCGACGATGGGCACCTCCATCTTGACCGCCTTGCTCACCATCTCGGAGGATATGCGGCCTGTGGTCAAGAGGAGATGATCCTTGGTGGGGATGCCTCTGAACATGCATTCCCCCCTGATCTTGTCCAGGGTGTTGTGTCTCCCCACATCCTCAGCCAGCACCAAAAGGCCCTCGCCATCCGCGAGGGCTGAGGCATGAGTGCCTCCAGCGCTGCGGTGGACTTCCGCCTTGTGGCGCAAATCCCGCATCAGGCCAGATATCTGCTTCGGAGAGACGGTGAGAGACGAATCTAACTTGGCATGACTGGCCGACAGGTCGCCAAACGTGATGCCTCGACCACACCCAGAGAGGAGAATAGGACGGCCAGGCAAGTTGACGTCGCCCTTCTTGTTCAGCATCACGTCAATGACGCCTTCCTGATCCTCACACAGCTGGAGCAGGTCCACGTCCTCCAGGCTGTTGATCACGCCTTCAGCTGCCAGGAATCCCACCACCATGAAGTTCATCTTCTCCGGGGTGCAGAGCAAAGTGACCAGTTCCTCTCCGTTGACATGAATAGTCCAGGGAGCCTCCCGGACCAACGGCCTTTCCAGTTCCTCGCTCTCATTTCCCGAATATCGGACGTAGCTTATGCTGTCGATGGTCCTGCTATCCATGGTCTATGGCCGTGCTACCGATATCCCTCTTGACGGGCGGAGATATCCATTCCTATGGTGATGATCCGCTGGACCGGGAGCGACGGTTTGCCGGCAGTCTCCCTTCCATCCAGGACCTTCAGGTAACGCTTGCATTTGTCGCACACGTAGAGGCGGTAGACCTCATCTTCGCCGAGGTAGTAGGCGAAGGTCTCCCTCTCCGAGTTTCCACAGAAGCTGCACTCCCCCCGCCTATACGTCCATAACGTATCGCACCGGGAACATAGCAGTCGAAGCCCGCCGACATCCTTCTCCAGATAGCCGAAATCTGGCTCACCACCGCAGACCGGGCACAGCTTCTGATACCATTTCTCATCCTTGATCAGCGGAGCGAGCACAGCCCCATGGGCCTGCAAGAAGGGGTGAAGACCGTTGTTCAGGACAAAGCGGAGCAACTCATCGTCCAACTCGGGCGGTTTGGCCTCCTCGACTTTGCCCTCCCGCAAGTAGTGAGCTACGAGCTCTCGGCTCCCCTCAGCGTCCTCGGTGAGCACGGAACGGATCTGCTCGAACTGGCCGGCCAGGTCCTCCCTGTGCCGAGCACCGATGCGGCAGATTCGGGCGGAGAGGCCACGGACGCGATCCAGATCCCATCCCGGCTCCCAGTGTCGCAAGAGAGGGACCCGTCTCTCGATGAGCTCGGCCACTTCCTGTTCATCAGGCCCGAGCTGGGGTGGCTCGACCTCGGTCTTCGCTCGAGCAGAGATCACCTCACGATGTAGATCTATCACCTCTCCCAACTCGGGGTGCTTTTCCCGTTCTTCCTGCAACGCCGTCAGCAATTCTTCGTCTGTGTTGATGGCCTGCACGGCTTATTGCTCCTTTTTGGACTAACACTCTCCACTTCGTAAGTATACAACATCTCGAGCGGAGTGTCTAGAGCGTGGGTCGGACCACGAACCCACGGCGCATGCGCCCTACCTCCATCCCTGATCAGTATGTTGACCAATACTATGAACTGCGATATAATCCAGGCATCCGATAGGTGGCTCGTTGGTATGGCGAGGAGGTGAAGCATGGCAGGGTTTGAACCTGAGGTGCTCAGCGAAGAGCAGGTCGAACAGCTCCTCACACAGGTTACGGAGGAGGAGATAGCACAGGCGAGGAAACGATCCCTCACTCCCTTGAAGGAACAGATATTATTCGAGGGCCTGCCGGGCAGCGCCATCGTACGTGACTACACGGGAAAGGAGTACATCGACTGCACCGCCCAGGCGTGGACCCTCAACTCGGGCTACTGCAATCCGGACATCCTGTACACCGCGGCGGAGCAGATGAAACGACTTACCCACGTCCGCTACGGCTATCCCACCATACCTCGCATCAAGCTCATCAACCGCCTGGGCGAGCTATTCCCCGGCAACCTCCGCAAGGTGTCCATCAACAACGAGGGAGGAAGTTTCGCGCTAGAGGCGGCCATGAAGCTGTCCATGATCAACCGGCCGGGAGCTACGACCTTCCTCACCGCCTGGCGTGGTTATCATGGCGCTTCCCTGGCCACCATCGCGGCCAGCCACTATATGCCCTATCTCGCCAGATTCGGGGGCTACGGCCTGGAACATTACGTGAAGTTTCCCTACCCCTACTGCTACCGGTGCCCTGTGGGCCTGGAGAAAGACACCTGCTCACTGGCCTGCTTGCAGTTGGTGGAAGGGACCATCAAGCACGGCGCAAATACTCCCGTGGCAGGGATCATCATCGAACCTATTCAGGGCCCGGGGGGAATGATTCCCACCCCGGAGGGATATCTGGCTGGCCTGAAGGAGCTGTGCCGGAACTACGGCATCTACCTCATTTACGACGAGGCTCAGACTACGTTTGGCCGGGTTGGCGCCATGTCCGCCGCCGAGCTGTACGGCGTAGCGCCAGACATGATGGCTCTGACCAAGGCGCTGGGCGGAGGGTTCCCCATCGGTGCCCTGTTGGCCAGAGAGGACTTGAAGAGGTTCACGGAGGTTGAGGAGCATACCACCTTCGGCTCCAATCCGGTGATGATGGCTGCGGCCCTGGCCAGTATTGAGGTCGTGCTCAGGAAGGATCTCGCCGGACGGGCCAAGAAGTTGGGAGAGCAGGTGACAGCTCGACTCAAGGAGCTTCAAGACAAGTATGAGATCATCGGTGACATCAGAGGCCCAGGCCTCTTCATTGGCATCGAGTTGGTAGAGGATCGAGAGAGCAAGGAGCCGGCCTTCGAGAGGGCTATCGCCTGCCTCGAGATTGCCCTGCAGTTGGGCGTCATCTTCGACGTCGACATGCCCGACCTTGTGGCCGGTCTGCCAACGCGGCGTAATGTGATCAAGATCAAGCCCGTGTTGACTATCACCGAGGAACAGATGGAGAAAGCTCTACAGGTCTTCGAGGTTTGCCTGCAGAAGGTCTCCGCCCTGTCAGAAGAGGACAGGGGCAACATCATGCAGAAGCTGATGACTGAGGCGCTCCCCACCTAGCTATCGACCATGTGGCATCCAGGCACGGTTGCTGGCTTCTCGTCGGGGCAAGGGTCCCCTAGCAGTCCCAAGCCGTGGCCTTTGTTGACTACCCATCCCAGGCATGAGACATCTTCGTCCCAGGAAGTGCAGCCCCAAGGCATGCCGTCCGGCTACGGCACACGCGTTCTGCCCATCTCGTGGTAGACGCCGTCGGCTGATCAGCGAAGTCCACAGATCACTTTCCTCTCTACGTAAGATGGGTAGCCAGTGAGGGGGAGAACATGAGCGGCCGATACATCATCTCCCACGATGTGGGCACAGGCGGAGCCAAGGCCGTCCTGGTCGACACAAGGGGACGAATTCGGGGCAGTGCTTTCGAAGCCTACGAAGTCGCCTATCCCCGCTCGCACTGGGCCGAGCAGCAGCCAGAGGATTGGTGGCGCGCAGTCACTTTGAGTACTCGACGTTTGCTCGACGAAAGCGGCACGCCCCCCGACGAGATACTCTGCATGACCTTCTCCACTCAGATGTTAGGTGTGATCCCCATTGACGGAGAGGGGCAGCCCTTGCGGCCGGGCATCATCTGGCTGGACGCGCGGGCGGGCAAGCAGGCCAAGCAAATCATGAGGAAGATCCTCGGGCCCAAAGTCTTTGCCATGATCGTGGGGGCAGAGGCCACAGGCAAGGACGTGCTTCCCAAGTTGCTGTGGCTCAAGGAGAACGAGGCTGACCTGTTCTCCAAGACGGCCAAGTTCCTCGACGTTAATGGCTACCTGATACACCGTGCCACGGGCAACCTGGTCTCCGATTGGTCCGCCGCTTCAGCGACTGGCCTCTTTGACCTGAAGAAGAAACAGTGGTCCGATTTCCTTATCCGCTTCTTCGGCCTGCCCAAGGAGAAGTTTCCTGAACTCAGGCGCTCTACCGACGAGGCCGGGCGGCTGACCTCTCTATCGGCTAAGCAGTTTGGCCTGCTGGAGGGCACGCCGGTGATGTGCGGAGCGGGCGATGCACCAGCCGCGGCGGCTGGGTCTGGGGCGGTCGGTGAGGGAGAGGGTCACATCTATCTCGGCACCTCCGGTTGGGTCGGTGTAGTCATGGAGAAGGCCTTCACCGGCAAGAGTGGTATTGCCAGCATCCAGTCCGCCGATCCCGCCAAGTGCTTCCTCATTGCCGAAACGGAAACGGCTGGGGCGTGCCTACAATGGATCGCCGACCAGTTCTACCGCCAGGAGCAGAAAGATCCGTCGGTGGACAACGTGTTCCGCTTGATGGACGAGACCGCCGCACAGGTTGAACCGGGCTCTGACTACCTCATCTTCACCCCTTGGATGTACGGCGAGCGTGCGCCCGTTGCTGACATATACGTCCGCTCCAGCTTCATCAACCTGAGCGCCGATCACAACCGAGAACACATGCTGCGCGCGGTCTACGAAGGCGTGGCCTACAACCTCCGCTGGATGTTGGAAGTGATGAGCGACAAGTTCGACTACAGTCAGCAGACAGTCCGAGCTATCGGTGGCGGGGCGAGGGGAGACCCCTGGCTCCAGATTATCGCCAACGTCACCGGCAAACACGTGGAGAAGGTGGCTAATCCCCAGGAGGCCGGAGCGGTGGGGGCAGCTCTTATCGCCGCGATCGGATTGGGCATCTACGATGGCTTCCCAGCACTGAAAGATGTCATTGAGGTTGACAAGGTTTTCCAGCCTGAGTCCTCCACCGCCGACGTATATGATCACCTGTATGCTGGTTACAGGGAAGTCTACAGCTCTCTGAAGCGGTGGTATCGGGACGTTAACGAAGCGCGATTCCGTCGTATGAAAGAGTAGAAGGGGGGCAAAATGGACATAGAAGCGCTACCAATAGCATTGCCTGACGGCGTGGACTATGACGAGTCCATTATCGCTACCTATCTCGTGTCTTTTCCCAAGCACATCGATATCCCCAAGCTGGCTCCGGCTCTAGCTATCGAGCAGAGTACGGGCACCTGGGTACCCGTGCCCGGAGAGACGGCTGAGGTGCGCAGGAAGCACGTGGCGAAAGTCATCGGTGTCTACGAGATACCAGACTACGAGTGGATGATCCCGAAGGACGTGCAGGATCGGAACTACGTGATCCAGGTGGCCTTTCCGGTCATCAACGTGGAATCGCAGATACCGATGCTGCTCACGGCCATTGTGGGCAACATCTCCATGGCCGGCAAGATCAAGCTCCTCGACGCCCGCTTCCCAAAGAAATTCGTGGAGGGTTTCGGTGGGCCCAAGTTTGGCATACCCGGGGTGCGCAAGCTGCTGGGTATCGTGGGCCGGCCTCTGCTGAACAACATGATCAAGCCTTGCACCGGCTATTCATGTGAGGTGGGCACCGAGCTTTTCCGGCAAGCCGCCCTCGGTGGCGCAGACATCATCAAGGATGACGAACTGCTGGCCAACATGTCCTTCAACACCGTCAAGGAACGGGTCGAGGCCTACATGAGCGCGGAGAAGCAGGTCTACGAAGAAACCGGAGAGCACACCCTCTATACGGTCAACGTCTCCGACGAGATTCCCAAGGTCTTCGAAAACGCCAAGCGTGCGGTGGAGTTGGGAGTGAATGGCCTGATGGTGAACTACCTCGCAGTCGGCTTTCCCGTCCTGCGAGCTCTTGCCGAGGACCCCGAGATAAACGTGCCCATCCTCGGCCACATGGACCTGGCCGGGGCCCTCTACCAGTCGCCCTATCACGGCATCACGTCTCAGATCGTCCTGGGCAAATTGCCTCGCCTGGCCGGTGCTGACATTTGCGTCTATCCCGCTCCTTACGGGAAGGCCTCCTTTTTGCCCGAGAAGTTCCTGGCGGTGGCCAAGAACCTCACCTTCTCCTTGTATCACCTGAAGCCTACCTTCCCCATGCCCAGTGGCGGCATCACACCTGGGATGGTGCCTCAGGTGATGAAGGATCTAGGCACTGAGATCGTCATTGGAACGGGGGGAGGCATACACGCACATCCTCAGGGACCTGTTGCCGGGGCGCGAGCCTTTCGGCAGGCCATTGATGCCACGATGCAAGGCATCCCTCTGGATCAGGCTGCGGCCGAACACGAGGAACTGCGCGTCGCCCTGGAGGAATGGGTGGACCCGTTCAAAGGTCTGGAGATGTAGATTCTTCTCTCATGATCATCTGGCCCCCCGGAAGGCCTGTAGCCCCTGGTCTGCTTGGTGCTCATCCGAGATAGCACCAGAGCATTATGTGCATGCGTGTCGTCCCACCCGCGCTGGCTCTCCCACGGTGGTGGTCCTCTACCTTCCAACCTTTCAGACCACCCCCAACGGTGGCGATCACTTCCACATGGCCGACGTAGGGGAGACGCAGATTGTCTTGAACCTCTGGGGGACCCTCCACGCCACCGGCTACCCCCTCTATGCCATCATCGGGAACGTCCTGGCCGACGCTTTGAAGGCGCTGCCCTTGTGCGTCGCAAATCCGGCAATGAAACTAGAGAGGGTCCTGTGTTTCGGTTGACCCTGGATGCGCAGAGGGGTTTTCTTCGTCTACGGGGCATTTTACGAAGAACCGAGCCCCGGGAACCGTTTGACGTTGGCGGGCCGTTGGGGGACAATCCGGCAAGTTCGCATATGACGTAGCGAGTGGCGGAAAAGGCCAGCGTGGTGTGCCGGACGGGTTGATTGGATGGAAACGTGTCCGCCTAATCAGTAGTTAGGTGCGCGGCACCATGCGTCCGTAATTGAGGCAAAAGAGATGGCAAGCAAGCGTC
>CAZBJW010000016.1:26676-32650 GCA_964492135.1 uncultured Anaerolineales bacterium | reverse complement strand
GGGGTGTTGTTTTTTTCCCGCGCGGCCGCCCCCCCCCCCCGGGGGGGGGCCGCGCTTCTTTTCGTCGATACTTCGCAGCGAATTGTGCCCCCTACATGGCGGCCGTGAATCGTGGCCAACCGGGGGTACCACCAACATGCGGGACTGTCCGTCGCGCCGCCATGCCGTTCTGCGGGTCCCGGTAGCATAACCGGTGCCTGTGCAGCTTGAGTGGGACCTGCGTCCCCACTTCCACACGGACGTGCGCTCGCGCATTTCTGCTACCAGGGGAACCGTCGCAGCCTCGGGCGTGCCTGTTGGCAGGAGGAGTCCGACATGCCTACCGACACTCGGCACATCGAGGGCCGCCCCCGAAGACTAGGCCAATCTAGCCACTCTGAAAGCAGTTGAAAGGAGCTTGGGGCTCCAACTTGACATCAAAATGCAGGAATGGTAAGATTCGGAGGGTTAGAGTACTAGTAAGGTCGAACTAGCAGGGTATAATGTTTTCGGGTATACTCGGAGAGCCTATAGCGGCACGTGGGCGTGCCAGAAAGGGCCGCGGGGGTTCTCAGTCGCATCGGAAGAGCTTGTCTGACACTCTGCACTCCCACAGGATTCTCTGTTAGGGGCAGAGCTGGATGCAGGCTTAGTCAGCCTCCGAGGCAAGGCACTGCTCGAAGGCTTCGCCGAGGCTCATCTTGAGCAGTGCCATGGGGTTTCTGGCATCGGATGTTGGACCCGATCACGACTGCGATAAGACCAGAATTTGACCTTGGAATTGTACCATAGTATCGTGTGTCGAGTGGGTACTAGTTGGCTGGAACTAGCTGGTACCAATCGTCTTGGAGTGCTCGAAGGCGCACTGCACTATGTCGACGGAGCAGAGGGACGGGCGGGCTGGCCCGCCAAACACGCTGGGTACGCTGCTTTTGGAAAGCAAGCTCACGCGGACGTCGCCTTGAAGTGCCAAGCGAAGGCTCGAGTCCTTCTCTGGCCTTTTCTTTGTCGGATTATCGCTATCTTGACTCATCCCGATCTGTGGACGCATGAAGGAGGTGATGTTTGACACAGGCTTTGCTATTGCTACTGGTGGTTGAAGATTATAGGAGGTTGTAGGTATGAAGATCAGTAGAAGACAGTTCCTGATGGGTTCGGGAGCGAGCACAGGTGCTCTTCTTCTGCCGCCGATCATGCCCGGCTATCAGCAGGTGCCGACCTTTCCCCTTCATAAGAAGGTGGGTGAGTCGAGGACCATCTGCCCTTACTGTTCGTGCGGGTGTGGATTACTAATCGCTACAGACGAGACGGGGCACATCATGAATTCCGAGGGGGATCCCGATCACCCCAACAATCGGGGCGCCCTGGATCCCAAGTCCATCTCAGTGCGCCAGTTGTCCACGAGCCCTCACCGGCAGGGTAAGGTGTTGCACCGGGCTCCGGGCGGGTCGGACTGGGAGGAGACTACCTGGGAGGAGGCGATTCCGCTTGTCGCTCGTAGGATCAAAGACACGCGCGATGCCACCTTCCAGATCACCGATGAGAATGGGATAACGGTTAATCGTACGAACGGCATGGCCTTCATCGGTGGCGCGGCCAACAACGACGAGGATTGCTACATAGGGGTCAAGTTGGCTCGCGCGCTGGGCCTGGTGTACATCGAGCACCAGGCACGTATATGACACTCCGCGACGGTGGCCGGTCTCGGCCCCACATACGGTCGCGGAGCGATGACCAACCAGTGGAGGGATTTCAAGAACGCTGACGCCGTACTGGTGTGCGGCGCCAACCCCGCGGAGAACCATCCGGCGTCGATGTCCCACATTAACAGGGCCAGGGACGAGCGAGGCGCCAAACTGATCGTCGTAGACCCCCGTTTCACGCGTACCGCCTCAACAGCGGAGATCTACGCTCCGATACGGAGCGGCACGGACATTACGTTCTACGGCGGCCTGATGAACTACATACTCGAAAACAACCTCTATCACGAGGAGTATGTGGTCAACTACACTAACGCCTCCTTCCTGATCAACGAGGGCTTCCAGGGTCCTGCGGACTTGGATGGTTACTTCTCTGGTTATGATGCGGCGACACGGAGCTACGATACGTCGACGTGGGCGTATCAGACGGACGACGAGGGGAACATCCTGCGGGACGAGACGCTCCAGGATCCCCACTGCGTGTTCCAGCTTCTGAAGAAGCAATATGCTCGGTACTCCCTCGATATGGTGGAGCAGGTCTGTGGTATGCCGCGGGACAAGTTCCTGGAGGTAGCGCAAACCTATGCGGCGACGGGTGCGCCCGAGAAGACAGGCACCATTCTGTACGCCATGGGCCAGACTCAGCACACGGTAGGCACCCAGAACGTGCGTTGCATGGCCATGGTGCAACTACTCCTGGGTAACACCGGTCGGCCTGGAGGTGGCGTCAACGCGCTGCGAGGTGAGTCCAACGTCCAGGGTTCCACGGACATGGCCCTGTTATACCACATCATCCCCGCGTACATGGCCACTCCCAGTGCCGCCAACCACAAGGATCTCGCCGAGTACTTGGAGAAGGAGACGCCCTCCGGTGGCTACTGGGTCAATAAGCCCAAATTCCTGATCAGCCTCTTGAAGGCTTGGTGGGGAGAGAATGCCACCAGTGGCAACGACTTTTGCTTTGACTACCTGCCCAAGATCAGCGGCGGGATCAACACCTACGCCTGGATCGCGATGTTCCACGCCATGTACGACGGTACGATAAAGGGCCTCTGGATCATGGGCCAGAATCCGGCGGTGGGTGGACCCAACGCGCGCTTCGAGCGCAAGGCCTTGGAGAACTTGGACTGGATGGTGGTGCAGGAGATCACGTCTACGGCGACGACCGACTTTTGGCGGGCGCCAGATGTGGACTCTGCCTCCATTAAGACGGAGGTGTTCCTGCTGCCCGCGAGCGATGCGATGGAGAAGGAAGGCACCATTGTTACCAGCGGCCGTCTGATACAGTACCGACCCAAGGTAGCTGAGCCTCCCGGAGTCGCCATGGGGGACATCGAAATGATGCACCTCATCTACGAGGAGTTGAGGCGTCTCTACGAGGAAGAGGGTGGGGCGCTGCCCGAGGCGGTATTGGAGTTGAATTGGTCTCACGGGGCAGATTTCGAGAAGATCTGCCAGGAGATCAACGGCTACTGGACGGAAGACGTCACCGACGAAGATGGCAATGTCGTAGGCAAGGCTGGCGAAATGCTGGTCAACTTCACTAAGCTGACGGATGATGGTTCCACCGCCTGCGGCAACTGGATCTATTCAGGATACTGGTATCCGGCCGACGACGGTGAGGGAAACGTCGTGACCGCCTGCAAACGGCGTGGTCAGAAAGACCCGGGTGACCTGGGTATGTTCCCCTATTGGGGTTTCTCCTGGCCGGTGAACCGCCGCATCATCTACAATCGGTGTTCGGCCGACAGCAAGGGCAATCCTTGGTCCGAGGACAAGGCGCTCATCTGGTGGGACGCCTCGAAGGGAGAGTGGACAGGATACGATGTACCTGATTTCTCCAAGACCAAGGGCCCCGGAGATGCAGGTTTTACCGACGCGTTCATCATGCAACCTGAGGGGAAGGGCAGGATTTTCGCTGTCAGGAACGAGGGGCCTTTCCCGGAGCATTACGAACCGCTGGAGTCGCCGACTACTAACCCGCTCTCATCGGTGCAATTCAACCCGGTGGTCAAGATATGGGATGTGGAGGGCGGCCAAGATGTGGGCGACAGTGTGGGGACCCCTGGCCAATTCCCCATTGTCTGCAGCACCTATCGGCTGGTTGAACACTGGCAGGCGGGTGGTATGTCCGTCTGGCTGCCCTGGCTCGCGGAGGCTCAGCCCGAGACCTTTGTAGAGATGAGCCCGGAACTGGCTGCGGAAAAGGGAATCTCCAATGGTGATCGAGTGATAGTGAGCTCGGCTCGGGGTGAGATCGAGGTCGTGGCCGTCGTCACTCCTCGTTTCAAGCCTTATACCATCAATGGCCAGACGGTCCACGGGGTGGGCCTGCCCTGGCACTTCAGCTGGCAGGGACTGGCGCAAGGTGGTACAGCCAACTTCCTGACGCCTCATGTAGGCGATGGCAACACGGGGATCCCTGAGTACAAGGCCTTCCTCGTGGATATTAGAAAGGCGGAGTGACAATGGCGAATGCAATGTTGATAGACGAATCACGGTGCATGGGCTGCCGCGGTTGCCAGGTGGCGTGCAAGCAGTGGAACGACAACCCTGCCGAGGAGACCCAGAACTGGGGCAGCTACGAGAACCCCCCCAGCCTTTCGGCCATAACCTGGACGAAGATCAAGTTCAATGAGAAGGTCGAGGGCGACGAGGTGAAGTGGCTCTTCCTGAAGCAGGGCTGCATGCACTGCACCCAGGCGAGCTGTGAGGCGGTTTGCCCCACGGGAGCGGTGCGCCATCATGGCCAGTACGTGATCGTGGATCAAGAGTGGTGCATCGGCTGCGGCTATTGCGTGGCTGCCTGCCCCTTCGATGCGATCCACGTGGCCTTCGAGGTCAGGGGCGAGGGCGAGGAGAAGGCCACCGCCAAGAAGTGCACGTTCTGCATTGATCGGGTGACCAACGATCTGCCGCCCGCGTGCGTCAAGACCTGCCCGGCCAATGCCCTCGACTGGGGTGATCGAGGTGAGATGCTCACCAAAGCAAACGCGCGGGTCGCAGCTCTGCAGGCTGATGGGCATCCCAAAGCTAATCTGTATGGCGAGGATCAGTTGGGTGGACTACATCGGCTTTACGTGCTGGTGGATGAGCCTTCCGCCTATGGGTTGCCCGAATCGCCTAGATATGCCACGGCTAATGTGGGGGGGCAGTGGCTGGCTGGTATTGTAACTGCTGGCGTTGTGGCCGCGGTGCCCTTCTGGTTGCTCTTCAAGCGCCGAAGAGCGGAAGAAGCCAGTGGAGGAGGTGAAGAATAATGGTGTTGACCTGGAAATTGGAGCTCGCTGTCTATCTCTGGATAGCTGGGGTCGGAGGAGGAGCCTACTTTGCCGGGTTCCTGATAGATCGCTTCACCCGCGTTAGGCACGAGTTGCTGCCGAAAATGGCGATGTTCCTGAGTGTGCCCCTCGTGCTGGTAGGTTCTCTGCTATTGGTGCTGGATCTGGGTGAGCAGCTTCGCGCCTGGCATCTCTTCACGAGGTTCAGACCAGAATCGCCCATGTCGCTGGGGAGCTGGATCTTGCTCCTTTACGCCGTGATAGGCATCGTGATGATCGCTTTGTGGTGGGCCCAGAGCTTCGAGCCCGAAGAGGTGAGACTTACTGTGCTCTCCGGAGTCGCCAGCGTGATTCGCCCTGCGGCGCCAATTGTCAAGGTTCTGTCTTGGATCGCTCTGGTGTTGGCAGTGCTCCTCATCGCCTACACGGGTGTGCTGCTAAGCGCGACAAACCAGCCCCTGTGGGGCGGCGTACTCTTGCTGCCGGCGCTTTTTGTGGCCTCGGCCATCTCCACGGGAATGGCCTTGCTGGTGCTCGTCTTGAGAACGGGATTTGGCAGGTTGCTAGACATACTCTTTGGCGGCGAGGGGGAGCCTATGCCGGATGCAACGTTGCACACCATGAGCGTTTGTAGCCTCATCTTGGGCATCGTGGAATTGGTGGTCTTGATAGGCTACGTAGCTTGGCTAGCTTTCTTCTCCACACCCTCCGCTGCAGATGCGCTCGCAGTCTTGCTCACAGGCCAGATGAGCTTCCTGTTCTGGGGCGGAGTCGTCCTCATAGGGTTGGTGATCCCCCTCCTGCTGGAGTTCGCCTCCAGCAGAGGCCGGGAAGCTGTGGTCGGTTCCGCACTGGCCTCTGCGGCTCTGGTTCTGCTGGGTGGGTTCTTCCTGCGGGTGGTCGTGCTGCTCGGTGGACAAATGATGGGGTGATGGCGACCGCACTTGGGGAGACGCGGCCTCAGAACATTGGAGACGATCTGAACCGATTTCCTGTCAGGCCAGGGACCAGGTC
>CAZBJW010000016.1:0-26666 GCA_964492135.1 uncultured Anaerolineales bacterium | reverse complement strand
CTCCCCCCCCCCGGCCCGGGGCCCCGGCCCTGACTCTCCGTTCCGGGAGGGGGATCTCAGCCTGGTGCTCTTGGGGCTAAGCTGACTGGGGTTTCGGGGCGGAGGGGGACGAGGTCTTTCCATTCCTCTGCCTTTTGGGCAGCACCGGTTGTTTCCCACTCCTGAGTCACGCGTTCATCGGAGCAGAGATAGTCGACGAAGGCTCGATATCTCAGCGTCCTTCCTCCCACGGTGGTCAGATACGCCAAGGTGGCCACCGTGAGGAGAGATCTGGTCGTGCTGAGCCCAAAAGACTGTTCTAGCTGGGGCTCGATCTTGGTTTGTATGGCCTCTTCGACATCCATCGACTTCTGCCGTCTTAAACAGGTATCTCCGCGATGACCGTCGTTCCCTCACCCGGTTCGGATTGTACTGTAAGGGTGCCGCCGACCAGCTGTGCTCGTTCGAACATTCCCGTCAGACCCAGCCTACCTGTCTCCACCAGATTGCCGGGCCTTTCAGGGAGCGTGAATCCCCGACCGTTGTCGCTGATGCTTACCCTCACCAATCCGTCGCCAAACTCCACCGTAGTCGTCACTTCTGTGGCCCGGGAATGCTTTCTGACGTTGGTCAGTGCCTCCTGAACAATGCGGAACAGCACTAGTTCCACCTCTGGTGACAGCCGTCGTTGATCGCCCTGGACACGCAATTCTGCCGGTAGACCATCCTCTTGTGAGATCCGGTTCGTAAGCCCTTCCAGCGTCGGCAACAGGCCCAGATCATCCAGGGTGGAGGGTCGCAGATCCTGGCTGAAGCGACGCACACCATGACATATCTCCGCGGTAAGCTGGCGGATTTCCGCTATCCGCTGTCTAGCAGGCTGGGGTACTTGCTGACTTGCGCCGAGCAGCGCGTCAAGCTGACGGGATAGACCGACCAATGCCTGGGCAGTGTCGTCATGTAGCTCGCGAGCCATGCGCTTCCGCTCTTCCTCCAGAGCTGTGATTATCTGCCTGGTGTAGGAGCGCATGCTCCTATATAGTCGGGCGTTCTCGATGGCGATAGCCGCCTGGCGTGCCACTCCAGAAACGACCGCGATGTCACGATCGGAGAACGTGCGCTTTTCCCGGAGAGTGAACAAGACCAGGGCACCAAACACTCTATCCCCACTAACTATGGGCACGCCTAAGGCGCTCTTCACGCCCCCCTTCCGGAAGGCGTCCATGCTAGCTGGATAGGCTTGGTAGTCTTCGAGCACCGCTGGACGACCCGAGGTCGTTACCTGCCCGGCCAAGCCCTCACCTGGGGACAGCGTGACTTCGCTCAGTCCTCTGGGTAGATTGTGCAAGTATGGGTAAGTGATTGCCCCCGTCTCCTCGTCTAGCAGAGCGATGCCACCGGCATCCGCCCCTACCAACTCCTCCGCAATTAGCACCACCTTTGATAGGACTCTATCGAGCTCGAGCTCCGAGCTGATCTCCTTGGCTACCTCGCCCAGTCGCCTCTCTCTTTCCAGTTGCCTGGCCACGTCTTGGTGCAGACGAGCGTTCTCCATGGCCACGCCGATGTGACTCGCCATGGAAGTAAGCAGGTCTACCTCCTCCAGCTGGAATTCGTGGGTGCCCCGCCTGCCAACGATCAGCACTCCTAGCGGTCTGCCCTTCGACTTGAGGGGCAGGGCGATCTGGCTTTCCAGTGCCGGATCCGCTACTAGCATCCTGGCGAGTTTCAGCCCCCTCCCACTCCCGACGAGCCCTGGGGGCAGACCGCGATGCGCTACCACGATCAGATCCTCGGCTCTCTCGTCCAGCACAAACACCAGCCCTGCCTCAAGCGACGTTACCTGCAGCACGGCATCCAGAGCTTCTCGGAGCATACGCGTCAATTCCAAGGAACCCGTCAGGACAGTGGAGACTACGTTGATGGCCTGGAGTCTGGCGGTGGCCTTTTCGCGAAGCCGCTCCTGAGTCTGTTTTATCCACGCCAGCCAAATCGTTAGACTTCCTACCAGCGTGACGGCGATGGTCTCGACAAGCGCGTCGGCGGGATTTGGACTTAGGAATATCACCCGGGGCAACATGATCAAGAGGGACATGACCAGAGTGACGAGGCCGGTAACGGGTCCCAGGGTGAAGGCCGCATAGCCTATGGGGAGGATGAGCAGAACTCGCTCCGTGGCGTGGCGAGTGATCTGAGCTTGGCCAGTGATGGGTACGGGTAGCGCTCGAACTTGCGCACTGTAGTGGAGCAGCACGCCACTGATGAGCATGGCGGCGAGCAGCCAGAAACTTGGGTTCAGGATGATGCGCCTGACTCGACCCGTTGAGGCTCTGGGTACGATATCCATCACCTGGCTCATGGGCTCGGTAGGATAGTCCTTAGAGGTTGCTGTAGTCCGCGATTCTCATCTTCCAGGCATCGGACGGCACATCACTGGATGTCTCCCAGCGTCAACCAGCCCATTCTTAGGGCTTGTATCACCGCTTCCGTGCGTGAGCCAACGTGCATCTTGCTGAAGATGTTGCTCAAGTGTCCCTGAACCGTGCGCACACTGAGAACCAGCTCGTTGGCGATTTCCATATTCGTCATGCCCTTCGCTGCCAGCTCGAGGACTTCCATCTCTCTTCCGCTCAGTCGATCCACTCCAACTCCGGCCGTCTCCTCTCCCCGGGGAGACGCGAACCGGTCGATGACTTTGCGGGCGATGGTCGGGTGAAGGATTGATTCGCCACCATTGACTGCGCGGATCGCATTGACGAGTTCGTGCGAGGGCACGTCCTTCAGCAGGTAGCCTGCTGCTCCTGCCTCCAGGAGAGCGAACACATATTGGTCGTCATCATAGGCACTGAGAATAAGGACGGCACTGTCGGGGTGGATGTCCTTGATCCTTTTGGTTGCCTCAATGCCATTCAGCTTGGGCATGGCAATATCCATTATCACCACGTCCGGCCTCAGGTCAGCCGTTAGCGCAACGGCCTCCTCCCCATCCCCTGCCTCACCTACGACCGTCATGTCTTTCTCATGCTCCAGCAACTCACGGGTACCCTCTCGCACCAACACATGGTCGTCGGCAAGCAAGATTGTGATTTTGTCCACTGATCGATCTCCTCCCGGTTGCCACTAGTGCGAATTGGCTAACGACCACAGAGAACCGATGAGGCACCTTCCCGGGATTTCCGGTTACTCGCTCCTGATTCTAATTATGCCTGCTTCAGAGGTCGGAAGCAAGCGGGGCGCGGCAGAATAGGCAAATACGCCTACCAGGGAGCAAGCGGAAGCACTTGCCGGTAGATAGACATCCCTTGGTTGAAATACCTAGCGCCAATCTTGGCAGAAAGGCCCAGGGGCCAGTGAGCAGCATAGGCCTTTCTTCTGGGCACAGAACAGGTAGTTTGCCTCTTCAAGACCGGTGGGTGGTATGGTAAGCTGTAAATGGAAAACGGGTGCGGAGAAGGGAGTATCGGAAGATGCTGTCGCTGGAGATGATCGGTGTGTTGGGTGCGTTGTTCGCCTTCTTGGTGTACGGCATGGTAAGGACGCAATTGGCCAGAAGGCAAGCAGAGGTGAAGCGCAAGGCGGAGGAAGGTGCCCCGAGTACCACGGAGAGAGCTAGGTAGCGCTGCCGGTGGAAAGGCAGAGGGCGCCATCACTAATCTACACTCCCAGTAGGGGGCTGAGAGAGATGTTGTCACTTGAGCTCACAGGCATACTTGGTCTTCTGTTCGGCTTCGGGGTTTACGTCATGGTCGTGTCTCAAGTTGAACGTAGGAGCGCGAGGATTGCCGAAGAGAAGGCCGAGAAGGCTCCGGCACCAGGCGGCGAACCCGTCAGGACGGAGCACTAGGCGCAGGAGGAAAATGCAGCGTTGGGGAGGTGAGCGGAATGTTGACCGCAGAGATCATAGAGGTACTGGGCGTGTCGTTTGGGCTTCTGGTCTGTGTGATGGTCTGGAGTCAGTTGGCCAGAAGGCAGGCAGAAGCCGACAAGAAAGTGTCAACTGGAATCCGGAGGGCTCGGTGACCGGGGCTTCAAGAAGGCCGTCTGGACGGCAAGATGTGGGTAGAATAGCAGGGAAAGGAGGTGACAAAGGATGCTGTCGCTGGAGCTCATAGCCATATTCGGTTTGCTCTTCGCGTTTGTGGTGTACGTCATGGTTGTGACTCAGCTCGAACGCCGGAGCATACGGATCGCTGAGAAGAAGGCCGAGATGCAGGAGCGTGCAGAGTTGGCGGAAGAGAGAGTCAAAGTCAGCCGTTAGGTTGCAGTCAAGTATGTTGCCATCAGGAAGGAGGCAAGCCGTATGTTGACCATTGAGTTGATTGGTGTGTTGGTTCTGCTGGTGGCACTTGTGATCTACGCCATGGTCAGGACCCAGTTGCAGAGAAGGGGATTGAGTGTGCTTGGAGAGGCCGCCCAGCGCGCCAAGATACTGGTTGTGGATGATGATCCTGACTTCGTTAAGATCATCAAGAAGATTCTGGAGAGGCACGGATACGAAATCTCTGTGGCTTCGAGTGGCGCTGAGGGACTGAAGGTCATGCGCTCCGCTCAGGTGAAGCCAGACCTGGTGTTGTTGGACATCATGATGGACTACATCACCGACGGGCTGGATGTGAGCAAAGCGATGCGTAGGGATCCAGCCTTGCAGGATATCCCCGTGATCATGGTCACTTCTTTGACGGGTGTAAGAAGCCAGGAAGTGTTCCCCAGCGACGAGCACGTGGCGGTCAGCGCCTGGCTGAACAAGCCGGTTCAGCCCACGGAATTGCTGGCGACAGTACAGCACATGTTGACTGGTGTGCCCGAGGGCGTGCCGATCGGCGTACCAGCGGTTTGATGGTAGTAAGGAAGGAGACAGGGAGGGAGATGGGTTGCCCACGGATGGCAGACTCAGGGGCATGATAACATATATCATGGTATACGAGAGACATTCGGCGAGGCTTGATCAGGAGTAGTCCGGTCAAGCCTCGATCTTGCCGATTCAATGGCCGATCAGCGCCTCTTGCGCGACAGGCGCCTTGCACGTAACATTGGTGGAGACGCGTACACTGTTGGGTACTCTAGTTGAAAAGGGGCACATGGGGCGAACTGGATCGGCAGTTGCGAGGGAGCGGATGTGAGATGTCTAGGATTGCGATGTTGATTGACGAGTCCATATGCATGGGATGTCGCGGCTGTCAGGTCGCGTGTAAACAGTGGAACGATCTTCCCGCTGAGCAGACCAGCCAGCAGGGCAGCTATGAGAATCCCCCTGACCTCTCACCTGTAACTTGGACGAAGGTCAGGTTCTTTGAGATAGCCGACGATGGCAATCTGCAATGGCTGTTCCTGACCCAGGGGTGTTTTCACTGCGGGAACCCAGCTTGCGTAGAGGTCTGCCCCACGGGCGCGCTGAAGCAGGACCCCAGGTTTGGCATCGTCACTGTTGAGCCAGACCTCTGCAATGGGTGCGGTTACTGCACCCAGTTCTGTCCCTTTGGGATACCCCGCCTGGATGCTGATGTCCTTTCTGGCGAGGGTAAGGCTTACAAGTGCAACTTCTGCCAGGACCGGGTGAGCAACGGCCTGCCACCAGCCTGTGTCAAGACCTGTCCCTCGGGAGCCTTCGACTTCGGCGATCGGGAGCAGATGTTGGCTAAGGGCAGGACTCGGGTAGAGAAACTGAAGCAGCAGGGATTCTCTAATGCGAATCTGTACGGTGAGCGCGAGATGGGTGGGCTAGGCAGGTTATACGTGTTGAAGAACAGGCCATCTCTGTATGGCCTGCCGGAGAACCCCCAATACCCCGTTATGGCCAATTTCTGGCAGGATATTGTCCAGCCTTTGGGCACCCTGTCTTTTGGCGCCGCGACTCTGGCCGTGTTGGGCTTCTACTTCCTGGCGCGGCGGAACATCAGAATGGAGGAAGTGGAATGATCGGTAGCAGGTTGAGTAGGGTTGAGGAGCCCAGCGAGATAGGGGCCGTCAGGATCAGATGGATTCCCAAGTACACAGCCATGGAACGCTTCTTTCACTGGGGCCACACGGTCACCTTCCTCTTTCTGGCAATGACCGGGATGATACTGTTCTTTCCCTTTCTGCGTCCTCTAGCGCTGGGAGAGAGCGGTCAGTTCCTCCGCTTGATCCACCGGTCAATGGCCATACCCTATGGCGTTCTGCCCCTCATCTACATCATACTGGAGCCGAGACGGGCGTGGCTGAGCCTCAAGTCGGTGTTCAAGATGAGTCGCTATGACATCGAATGGGTAAAGGGGATGGTACCCTATTATGTGTTCGCCCGTCATGAGGCTATGGCACCGCAAGACAGGTTCAATACTGGCGAGAAGCTGAACGCAGTGGTCATTATCCTGGGAAGCGTCGTTTTCGCCATCACTGGCCTCCTCATGTGGTTCGGCAAAGGGCTCGTGCCCACTGGTGTTTTCCAGCTGACGGTGGTGATGCATGACATTGCCATGGTAGTGACCGTCTGCATGTTCATCGTACACTTCTACTTAGCGGTGGTGCATCCGTTGATGTGGGCTGGATTGGTCAGCATGCGCTATGGTGTTACATCGGCCACCTACGCCCAGGAGCATCACGCTCTGTGGTACTATGGACCGGAGCGGGCCAGAGAGATCTATGAGGCCCAGAAGGCTGCAACTGCCGCGAAGAAGGAGTCATCCGCCGACTGACAGCGTGCTGAACTAGTTTCTTCACAATGCAGGGACCTGACTTGCATGTAGGTCCCTGCGTTTTTGTGCGTAGTCAGCGTGCGGTCTTGACATCTGTCTCGCGCCAGGATATCATAGACACGCCGTGCTACGGTTGTCACGCAGAACAGACCGTGTCTTTCAATCAATGCTCGTGGCCCGGGGAATCCGATGGACAGTGCGAAGATTGGCGGGATCATTCAGTATACGGATCTGGCCCTCGTGGGGATGATGGCTGTGCCAGATCGTCCCGGGATTGCTGCTGCGGTTTTCGAGACCCTAGGCAAGAGAGGCATTAACGTCGTATTCATCGTCCAGTCTATTGACCTCAACAACAACACCCATATCGTCTTCTGCGTCGCTAGCAAGGATCTATCTGTGGCGTTGGGTTTGCTGGACCCGGTCAGGGAGAGGTTTGGCGGGGAGAAGCTGATTCACAACGCCAATGTGGCGATGGTGTCCATCTTCGGGCCCGACTTCAAGGAAAGGCCAGGCATCGCTGGCATGATGTATGCAGCTCTCTCCGATGCTGGGATTAATATCCTGTCCATAAGCACTTCCATGTCCAGCGTTTCATGTGTCATTGACAGGCGACGGTTGGCCGACGCTGTGGAAGCCCTCGAGGACGCTTTCGAGTTGCACGACCGCTGGAGCTTGTCTGCTCGGTAGACTACTCTAGCTTCCGATCTCCTATGACTCTGCCCTTTTCCAAAGCGACTTGTCCGGGTGCCGCAGATTGCGGCAGGCAGAAAGTGAACGTGGTGCCTTCGCCTGGTTTCGAATCGACGTCAATCGTGCCGCCGTAGGTTTCGATGATGGCCTTGACGATGGGCAGCCCGAGTCCCGTCCCGTAAGGGTCGATCTCCTTGGCCTCTTTGGTGCGGTAGAACTCGTCGAAGATCCGTGGCATGTCGTCGGCAGGGATGCCCATACCTGTGTCCGAAACCGTCCCCACAACGTGACCGTCCTTCTCATCCACTGACGCCACCACGGTACCGCCAGCCGATGTATACTTGACGGCGTTGGAGATCAGATTAGTCCACAGCTGCTTGAGATTCTCGCGATTTGCCAACATCTCTGGGCGACTGGACATCTCAAGTCTGAACGTAACGTCCTTCTGTTCCGCCTGGCCCTTCAGCAGGCTGACGACCTCTTCGAGGACATCTGCCACCGAGACAGTGGTCTTCTTTACGTCGGTGGCTCTCTCTTTCATCTGCGCCAGGATCAGCAGATCGTGTATCACATCCAACAGTTCACCGCACCTTTGATGGGCACTTTCCAGCATCTCCTGTTCATCTTCACCAGCATATCCATCCATAATGAGCCCCAGGTACCCCTGGATCGCACCCAGCGGTGCCCGCAGCTCATGGGCTACAGTGAGCATGAAGCGGCTCTTCATAGCGTCCAGCTTCTCTAGCTCCTGCTTGGCCCTGGCCAGTCCTTTCGCTTCCTCTTCGATCGTTCGCAGGCGTCTGGTCTCCAATGTTAGACGCCGGTGCTCCAGACCTTGGTTGACCACGAGGATCAGGTCGTCGGAGGTGAAGGGCTTGGAGATGAAGTCGTACGCTCCCTTCTTGATGGTCTTGACGGCCGCCTCTACGGTCGCATAGCCGGTGATGATGATGACTACAATGTCTGGATCTATCTCGTGGATGTGATCGAGGGCTTCTATCCCACTCATCCCTGGCATCATCAGATCCAGCAGCACAAGGTCGAACGCTCCTTCGTGCAGCTTTCGGAGTCCGGTCGCACCGGTCGGTGCCACATCCACATTGTATCCGAGAGGGGTCAACGCCCGACGGCACCCCTCTCGAATGCCTACTTCGTCATCGATGACCAGAATGCTGGCCTCTTCTTCCACGAGGTCGCCTCCTTGGCTCGTAGGATAGTATTGGAGTTCACATTGGGCTGCCTACCCAGTAGGCTGTTGGTCTTCACTTTCTGCCGGCGTTGTACGCCACTGGATAGGCAAGGTGATGGTGAAGGTACTGCCTACCCCCATCTCGCTGTCCACATAGATCTGTCCGCGATGCATTTTGATGATGCCGTACACGATGGCCAGCCCCAGTCCCGTTCCCCTGCCAATAGGTTTGGTGGTGAAGAAGGGGGTGAAGATCTTGCTCAGGTTCTCTTCGGGTATGCCACACCCTGTGTCTTGGAAGGTGATTTTGATCATCTCATCAGTGGTAGGTGCGGTGGCGATGGTCAACGAGCCTCCCTCTGCCATGGCTTCGGCAGCGTTGGTCATGATGTTGATGAAGACCTCCTTTAGTTGAGCAGGATCGGCCTGGATGTTGGGAAGGGCGGGCTCCAGTTGAGGAATGATTCGTACTTCTTCGAAGATGGGCTGAATCTCGATCTCTTCGATGGTCTGGCTGAGCAGAGCGTTTATGTCGGTGTTCTGAGCAAGGACCTCGTTCTGTCGAGCGAAGTTGAGGAGATCGGACACGATGGTCTTGCAGCGTTTCGATTCGCTGATGATCATCTGCAGGTCGTCTCGACGGGAGTCATCGGAAGGGAGTTCTTTGTACATGATATCGGAGAAGAGGAGGATGGTGCCCAAGGGGTTGTTAATCTCGTGGGCGACGCCGGCGGCCAGCTGGCCCACGGAGGCCAGCTTCTCCGACTGGATCAGCTGTTGCTCAGCGGTTCGCAATGTCTCGACCATGGTGTTGAAGGAACGTGCCAAGACCGTCACCTCTCCCGTGCCCTCTACCGGGACCGTCGCGTTTCGGTCTCCTCGGGCAACCTTTTCGTGGGCCTCCACCAATCTCTCAATGGGTCTGGTGATAGAACGAGAGATAGGTATGGCGATCATCACCGCCAGCAGGATCGATCCCAGGGCTATGATGGAGATGCGCGCATTGAACTCATTCAACAGTTTGACGAAGGATGCCTGGCGGGCACCTACATAAAGACTGCCCACTATCTGACCGGCGTGATCGTACAGGGGCTTGTAGCGGGTGCTGAAGTTCTCATTGACCACGTATGCCGGGCCTGTAAAATCGACGCCTTGAACCAGGACCACGTCCCTGACCTGCTGGGAGACCCGCGTACCGACGGCTCGTTCGCCGTCTTCATCGAGCACGTTGGTGGAGACCCTCAGGTCTCCGAAGAAGATGGTGACCGTATCAACCCCTGCGACCTCTTTGATGCGATCCACGATGGCGAAGTCATTGTTGAACAGGTGGCCAACCATCACGGCTCCCAGGATGGCCCCCTGGTCATCCACTATGGGTGCAACGCTGGTGAGAGTGAGACCCGCTGTGCCTTCCCGCGGGTCGAAGGGCTCAGGAGCGGCCTTGGGTGTGTATTTGATGGGTATGAGGGCTTGCTCGGCAAGTCCCAGCAACTCCAGCAAGTCGGCTGGAATCACCTCGGTGGCGGCTAAGGCTTGTCCCTCATCAAGTACTGTGGCTAGTATGGGCAGTTTGGACCAGTTCCCTGGTGAGATAGGCATCACTTCATCGGGCGAACAGCACGTTCGACCCAGAAGGGCATTGCCCTCGTCATCGAACACGACTATGAAATGTTTGGTGATGAGGCTCTGGGCGTTGATCTCGTTGGCGATGGACTCTTCCAACACCGCCACGGCTTCATGTTCACCTTCCAGGGCCCGGGGAAGAGCACTCCTGACTGGCTGGCTGGTGGCCAGCCTTCGGGCGGTGGAACTGATCTTTTCGAGTTTGATCTCGTAGAATGCTTCCGCTAACTGCATGTCCCGGCTGACTCGCCTATCTTGAGCTTCGGCAAGATAGTCGCCAATGACCCTTGAGGTCACGATGGCACTGGCACCGACGGTGACCAGGGCAACTAGGGAGAAGAGGATGACCAGAGTTGTCTGTAGGCGGAAGCTACGGAGCCGATTGGTGAAGCTTCTCATCTTGGTGTTCCAGGTAGCAGTGGCTCTGGCCTCCAAGTATATGGCGAGCACTCGCGGACGGAATCATAGCTCGGGGCTTCTTGATTGTGCTCATCGTCCGAGCCTTTCCGTCTTCTTCTATTGTACCTTTCTTCGTGAGCAGGAATCAAGCCTTTCCAGAGAGAATGGGCAAATATGCTTATTGGTCGGCAAGCGGAACTACCTATCGGGCGGTACGCGTGCCTCGGTAGAAACACCCGCGGTCGACTGGACGGGGCGCGTCTTTCTTCCAGTGACAAACAGGCACTTTGCCGCTTCAAGATAAGGTCGCCGTGCTGTAAACTGGGGGTGGATAGGGGAGGTTGAACAAAGGGGAAGAGCCAGATGTTGTCATTAGAGATAATCGGCGTGCTAGGTGCCTTGTTTGGATTCCTGGTCTACGGCATGGTCCGGACGCAGCTGGGTAGGAGGCGGGCAGAGGCTAAGCGTAGGGCGGAGGAAAGTGCCCCAGCTTCCACCCAGAAAGCTCGCTAGCTGCCGCTGGTGGGACAGGCCCTGGACCGAGGTCATCGTGCGCTGGCGCGCAGGGTAACTGAGGAGTAGTGTGGGAAAGGAGGCTACGACATGCTTTCTCTGGAACTGATCGGTATATTCGGCTTGCTGTTCGGCTTCATGGTCTACGTCATGGTTGTGACCCAGCTCGAACGTAGGAGCATACGGATCGCGGAGAAGGAAGCCGAGGCACGGAAGGGCGCAGAACCGACCGAGCGGCATGTAACAGTCAAGCACTGACCTACCCGAGTCAACATCGGGTAGAGGCCGCAGGCGAGATGCTGGCCGGAGCCATTCTCGCGGTGAGGCCCTATCGGTCTGGCTCTTGCAGTGCGCCATGCTCACAACCCAGGTGTCGATGAGGTAACCGGAGTCGGCAGAGGGCACTCCAGCCGAAGAGCAGAACGCGCGGTAGCTGGCTGTGCACAAGAACTCCGGGTTCGAATTCGGCATCCATCGTCGTGGGGCCCATGAGAAGGGAGTACGAGAGATGTTGTCGCAGAGACTCATCGCAGAAGCTCTTCTTTTCGGCTTGGCGACCTACGTTACGCTTAGGGTGTGGAGCGTATGGCTTGGAAGGAAGGAGGCCAGGGCTGGAGAGCGTGCGGAACATGCCGAGCAGCCCACCAGAACCGTTCAGTAGTCTGAGCGAGGAATACCATGGGAAAGAGACAAGGAGGTCTTGACGGCAAAGGCTCCTCGACTATTAGCCGTGCCATCTAGCGGTCGCAGTATGGGATGGATCCACGCCCAAGAGGCCAGGAGGAAAAGGGGAGGTAGATAGTCATCTTTCAGGCAAAGCGGAGAGAACTCGGATGGTAGTGTCAGCTAAGAACCAAGGGCCGGCTGGGATATCCACAATGAGTAGGATGTCGCAAGAGGAATGCGGAAGGGGAGGTCATGGGGGATGCTATCCGTGCAACTCATCTCCATACTTGCTCTTCTGTTCTGCGGGGTGGTCTACGTGATGGCTGTTACGCAGGCAGTCTGCAGGGCCAGGCACATTGCCGAGTGGAGGGCCGAGAGCGAGGAGGAGCCCAAACCGGCGGTGCAGTCCACCGACGCCGCGCAGTAACTCGAAGAGAAAGGATTTTCGCAGACTGAGAGAAGCGACAGTGGCTTTCGCCGTCATTATGCTAGAGCAGTGTACAACTAGGCTTGATGGGCAGGGGCCGGTCAAGCCTAGTTCATGCTGAGTTCTTGGTCAAGCACAGGTGTGGGGGCACGGGCTAGAGCATTCGCGCAGCCTGCGAACGACGCCGTTCTAGTTCGATTCGGACCGGATTGAGACTAGCACAGAACTTGATCGCAGGACGGGCCGACCGCCACCAGCAAGGGGGAGGAATGAAGACAGTGAGATCTCGAGCGAACCACAGACTCTTGGTTCCAACCCTGGTGTTTGCATTGATGGTGACGTTAGGGGTTCTCGGTTGCACCCCAGGAGGACCGGCAAGCCAAAGCGCGATCGGAGAGGTAGGCGACTTTCAAGGAACCATCAGGGTATCTGGTGCCTGGGCGCTCTACCCTATGATGGTGACATGGGCCGAGGAGTTCCAGAAGATTCACCCGCGAGTCCGAGTGGATATCTCAGCGGGAGGGGCAGGAAAAGGTGTGGCAGACGCCCTAGCCGGTGTGGTTGATATCGGGATGGTCTCGAGGGAGATCAAGCCAGAGGAAATCGCACAGGGTGCCTTCTTCGTTCGTGTTGTGAAGGATGCGGTCTTTGCCACCACGAATGAGAGCAATCCTGTCTGGGAAAGCCTGGCTATCAGAGGCGTGCAGAGACAGATCTTGATTGATCTCTGGCTGGACGCCAAGCCTCTGACATGGGGTCAGATCGCAGGTACGGACTCCAACGAGATGGTAGACGTCTATACCCGATCGGACGCTTGCGGCGCGGCCGAGACCTGGGCCAGATACCTGGGCGGTGCACAGGAAGATCTCGCGGGCACCGCTGTTTATGGGGATCCTGGGCTTGCCGAAGCGGTCAAGACCGATCGCCTTGGGATCGGCTATAACAACCTCAACTACGCCTACGATGCCAGCACCGGTCTTCCGGTGGCGGGCCTGAAAGTCATTCCCTTAGATGTCAACGAGAACGGCCAGGTAGATCTAGAGGAGGATCTGTCCACAAAGAGCCAGGCCCTGGAGGCAATCCTGTCGGACGTCTATCCGTCACCACCTGCACGAGATCTGTATCTCATGACGAAAGGCGAGTTTGAGGGACTGACCAAGGAATTCGTGCGCTGGATTCTGACCGATGGCCAGCGATACGTTGAGGAAGCCGGGTACATCAGACTGACAGATGCCCAGATTCAGGGATCGCTGGAGAAGCTTGGTCAGTAGGGCCAGGTGCCAGATAGATGGCAGCTCCCACTCGAGCGCACAGATTGGCGATCCGGAAGGGCAAGTCTTGATCGCAACGAATCTACAATCATCAACATGATGTATTGGATCCAGAGCCTAAGGGCGGAGGTAACCGCGTCGAGACTCGAAGGATTCTTCGGAATCCGCTGGAGACGGGTCCAGGATTCACTGGCCACGACTACCATGCGTGCTGCGGTGGCGCTGGCCAATTCCATCCTCTTCCTGCTGGCCCTGGGACTATTTCTGAAGGCCAGGCCGATTCTGGCCAGGCAATCATTGGTGACACTGCTGTTCTCCTCATCCTGGCACCCATTGAAGGCTGAGTTTGGCTTCTATTCGTTCATTGTCGGGACAGTGGCAGTTACAGCCATTGCGATGATACTGGCAATCCCCGTGTGTCTGCTGAGCGCCATCTACCTCTCAGAATACGCCCATCGCCGTGTTAGAGACCTTGTACGTCCTCTCATCGATGTGCTGGCGGGTATTCCTTCTGTGATCTATGGTTTCTGGGGCATCATAGTGGTGGTGCCCATCGTGCGTGCTATCGGCGACGCTCTGGGCAGTCCGACCACCGGCTACAGCCTCCTAGCTGGAGGCGGTATTCTGGCCATTATGGTGTTTCCCATCATTATCTCTGTTGCTGCGGAGGTACTCCAGACGGTCCCAACCGAGGCCAGGGAAGCCTCTCTCGCCTTAGGTGCAACCCAATGGGAGACCATCAAGCACGTTGTTCTCAGGAGCAGCAGGGGCGGCGTCGTGGCCGCTATGGTTCTGGGCTTCGCCCGTGCTTTTGGAGAGACCATGGCAGTTCTCATGGTGGTTGGAAATGTGCCAAAGGTGCCCCACTCCCTCTTTGACCCAGCCTATCCGCTGCCAGCCTTGATTGCCAACAACTACGGCGAGATGATGTCCATACCGCTATACGACTCTGCGCTGATGCTGGCCGGTTTGATACTTCTGCTGGTGGTGGCTGGCTTCAACCTGGCAGCACATCTGACCCTCTATAGGATCGAGAGGAGCCCATAGCCCACATGCGCGCGAGAAGATTCGAAGAAGCCGTGTTCAGGGGGTTGATGCTGGCTTCGCTGGGGCTGGTTCTCTCAGTGCTCGTGGGGATCGTTGTCGTGGTGGTGTGGCGTGGAGCATCGGCTCTCAGCTTATCCATGCTCGTGGAGACGCCTAAGGGCGGCTACTATCTTGGCAAGGAGGGAGGCATAGCCAACGCTATCGTAGGCTCTCTCTATCTTGCCCTCGGGGCCTCGGCGCTTTCCATACTCTTGAGCCTGCCCATAGCCTTTGCTCTCCAGAAGGAATATACAGGTCGCCGTCTGGCCAGCGCCACCCGGCTAGCCCTGGATGCCCTTTGGGGAACACCGTCCATAGTCTACGGTGCCTTCGGCTTTATCATCATGCGTTACCTCGGCATCGGCGCCTCTCTGTTGGGGGGGATTCTTGCCCTGGGGCTTCTCATGATGCCGATAATGACCAGAGCCATGGAAGAGGCTATCCGCATGGTCCCCCTGGAGCTGAAGGAGATTTCCTATGCTATGGGGGCCACCAAAATCGAGACCACGCTTGCTGTGGTCTTCAGGCAGGCGCTTCCCGGGATCATAACCGCGGTGGTGCTTGCCTTCGGGCGGGGTATTGGAGATGCAGCCTCCATCCTGTTTACGGCGGGATACACTGATTACATTCCTCGGTCGCTCTTCGATCCCACGGCATCACTGCCGCTGGCGGTTTTCTTTCAGTTGGCCACACCCTTCCCTGAGGTCCAGCGACGAGCCTACGCTTCGGCGCTGATCCTGCTAGTCATCGTTCTCCTGGCGAGTCTTACGGCGAGGCTTCTGGGCCGCCGGTTCTCCAGGAATATCGTCAGATAGAGGTCCAAGATGCCCCACATCAGTTTGCGAAATCTGAACGTCAGCTACCGGGATCGCGCCGCCCTTCGGGACGTAAGTGTTGACATACCCGATGGCCAGATTACGGCCATCATCGGCCCCTCGGGCTGCGGCAAGACCACTCTTCTCAAGAGCCTGAATCGTTTGATAGACCTCTATGACGAGGTTCGCGTAGAAGGGCAGGTACTGCTGGATGGTGAGAACATCTACCATCCCAGTGCCGACATTCTGGCGCTCAGGAAGAAGGTCGGATTCCTTTCCCAAAAGCCCTATCCGCTGCCTATGTCCATCTACGATAACGTCACCTACGGCCCGAGAATGCACAGGCTGACCAAGCGGCAGATCTTTGCACAGGTTGAATCGCTGGGAGAATACTGCGACATAGAGAAGTTGTGTCCAGAGACCGCTCGGCAGGTCGCTCGAGCCAAGAAAGGCGGTGAGATGCAGCTTCTCGTGGAGTGCTACTTGCGCGTTGCTGGTCTGTGGGACGAGATCAAAGACAGGCTGCATGATCCGGCGGGAGCGCTTTCCGTGGGTCAGCAGCAGCGGCTGGCGTTGGCTAGAGCGCTGGCGGTCGAGCCCGAGGTTATCCTGGCCGACGAACCTACTTCGGCCCTCGATCCGCTATCAGCTCAATTGATCGAGGCGCAATTCCAGATGCTGAAGAAGAAGTATACCATTGTCGTGGTCACCCATATTCTCCGGCAGGCCCGCCGAATAGGTGACTACGTGCTATTTCTCTACCTGGGCCAACTGGTGGAACATGGCACCGCTCAGGAGGTCTTCAATTCGCCGCGCGACGAAAAAACGCGCGCTTATGTGGCTGGTGACATCAGTTGATGATCCTACTGAAAGGCGCGCCCGAGGGCATGTTAACCTCATACTCGGGTTCGGGGGAATGCTGGTCCAGTGCCCTGCGCTTGGAGTGGCCTCAGCTCCGATAGGAGCGACTCGATGGTCTATGCAGGTCGGATCTGGTTCGAATTGGTGGTGATAGAGCGCCTTGGCAGCTTGATGCTTGATTTCCCCACCACGGGCGAACTGTTCGTCTCGAAGGATGCCCTGGACAACGAGTTAGCTGGCAACAGCGCATGTCCATAGGTTAGATGGCCCACGCACGCTCTCAGCTCTTGTGAGGCGAGTCCTGCGGGGTTTCCTACTGTTGCGTTCCATGACTAGATTCAGACCGAATTCAGACCTGTCTTGGACCTGGATCATGTACACTCATGTAGTAGAGATGTTGATGGCCTTTGCCAGGCGATAGTCGTGTGTCGGGTTTCGCAGGTGGTGAGGAGGAGAGATGGCCAAGATACTTGTTGTAGACGACGATATTGACTTCCAGGTGATCATGCGCCGAATACTGGAGGCCGAAGGTTACGAAGTCGTCATCGCTGAGGATGGCGACAGGGCGTTGGAGATAGTGCGTCGGGATGGGCCACCGGACCTGGTGTTGCTGGACATCATGATGGCTACCACCCTTGAGGGAGTGGACGTAGCCCGTGAGATGAAGGGGGACCCAACCTTGGAAGAGGTGCCCATCATTATGATCTCCTCCATCGCCACCAGCCCTCATGCCGCAGAGTTCCCAGACGATGAGCACATTCCCATTAATGGCTGGATCTCCAAACCGGTGCAGCGGGAGGTGCTGCTGAAGACCCTGGAGCGTTTCCTGGGCCCGGGGTCTGAGCAGGGGACGTAGGACCTTGGTGGACCCGGAGACTCGTCGGTCGGAGTTCGCGAGTTAGGCTGTGGCCTCGGAAGTGAGGAGTGTGAAATATGGATAAGCGGAGAGTCTTGCCTCTAGACGAGATGGATCGGGAACTCATCAAGCAGATCGAGCCGGATTGGCGCAAGATGCTGACTTGCATCCAATGTGGAAGTTGCAGTGTTTCCTGCCCCGCTGGGTCGTTGATGGACTATGCCCCTCGAGAACTCTGGGGATTGATGCGCTCAGGCTCCAAGGACGAGATGGTGAACAGCCGTACATTCTGGCTCTGCACTCAGTGCGATGCCTGCACCGTGCGTTGTCCTCGTGGAATTACCACCAGAGAGACGATGCTGAATCTCCGCAAATGGGCGATCGCTGAAGGGCTGGAGTTGCCTACGGTGCTTCCTGACTTACGGAGGTCCGTGGAGACGACCCACAACATCTTGGGCGAGGACAATGAAACGCGCCTAATCTGGAGCGAGAACTTGGAGCCGGTGCCTGAACAGCTAAGGGACAAGAGGCGAGGGCGGGCCGAGGTGCTTCTATACGCTGGCTGCGTAGGTGCCATGTATCCCATGGCCTACAGCATCCTCCAGTCCCTGGTCCAGACGCTGGAGCAGGCTGGGGTGACCTACACCAACCTGGGCGGCGAGGAGTGGTGCTGTGGCTATCCCCTTTATGGCGCGGGGTTGGAGGAGGACGTTGCCGGACTGGCTCAACACAACATTGAGCGGGCGAAGGACCTGGAGCCCCAGTACCTTGTACCTACGTGTCCTTCCTGCTATCACACCTGGAGGCACATCTATCCCCAATACATGGACGGCGGGTGTGGCTTCGAGGTGCTGCATGCCAGCGAGTTGTTGGCGCAGCTGATAGAGGAAGGCCGCATCAAGCTCAACGAGTTGGACTGGACCGTAACCTATCATGATCCTTGTGACTTGGGTCGCAAGAGTGGAGTGTACGATGCTCCCCGCTCTATCATCAATAGCGTTCCGGGCATCGCCTTCAAGGAGATGCGGAACAATAGGGAGAACGCCCTTTGCTGTGGTGGAGGTGGCGACGTGGCGATGTGGGAGGCTGACGTGACCGAAGACATCGCTGAGCGTCGGGTGGAACAGGCCAAAGCCACTGGTGCCACAGCCATCATCTCAGCCTGCCAGCAGTGTAAGCGCACCCTCTTGCAGGCGGCGCGCAAGACAAAGACCAGGATTCGGGTGCTGGACATAACAGAGCTGGTCTGGCAGACGATGGAGAAAGGAGAAGTCATAGGCTGATGAACGATGAGATACCCAGGATCGGAGTCTATGCGTGCGACTGTGGAATCAACATTGGTGCCGTCGTTGATGTGCCTGAAGTGGTGCGCTTCGCCAGTGATTTGCCTTCCGTGGTCGTGGCTCGCGAGTACAAGTACCTGTGCTCCGAGCCAGGACAGGAGATGATCAAGAGGGATATCGAGGAGTCGGGCATTGACCGCGTGGTGGTTGCGTCGTGCACGCCGCGCATGCACGAGCCAACCTTCCAGCATGCGGTGGAGGAGGCCGGGCTGAACCCCTATTGCCTGCAGATGACGAATATCCGGGAGCACGTTTCCTGGATATCGAAGGATGGGTCTGCGGCCACCGAAAAGGCCAAGCGTTTGGTACGGGCTGCGGTCGCTCGCGTCGCCCTCCACGAGCCTCTGGAGTCCCGCACTGAGGATGTGACGCCAGCGGCGCTGGTGCTAGGGGGTGGCATAGCGGGCATTCAGGCTGCACTGACCATTGCGGACGGCGGATATAAGGTCTATCTGGTGGAACGCGAACCTACCATCGGCGGGCACATGGCTCAACTGGACAAGACTTTTCCTACCCTTGACTGTAGTACTTGAATTCTGGGCCCGAAGATGATGGATGCCGGTCGGCATCCCAACATCGAACTCCTGACCTACAGTGAGGTCGACGAGGTTTCTGGATACATTGGCAAATTCCAGGTGAAAGTCCGCAAGAAAGCACGGTACGTCAACGCGGAGCTGTGTACTGGGTGTGGGCTGTGTAGCGAGAAATGTCCCCAGAAGAAGATTCCGTCGGAGTTTGACGAAGGCTTGGGGCACCGTTCGGCCGTATACGTACCCTTTCCTCAAGCCATTCCTCGTGTGCCGGTTGTCGACGTCGAGAACTGCACCTACTTCTTGCGGCAGAAGTGCAGGGCCTGCGAGAAGCTCTGTCCGGCAGGCGCCATTGACTTCGAGCAAGAGGACGAGATCGCGGAACTGGAGGTAGGGGTCATCATCGTTGCCACCGGATTTGCCCAGTTCGATTCCGCGCAATTGCCTCAATACAACTACTTCCTTTCCCCGGACATCATTGACGGTCTTCAGTTCGAGCGCATGTCTAGTTCCACCGGCCCCACTGAGGGCGAGATCCTGACATCCAAGGGCGTGCCGCCCGAGAGAGTTGCCATTATCCACTGTGTGGGGGCCCGGGACGAACACTCCAACGTGTATTGCTCACGAGTGTGCTGCATGTATGCTCTGAAGCATGCTCATCTGGTACGGGACAAGACTGATGCGGAGGTTTATGAGTTCTACATGGACATCCGCGCCGCGGGCAAGGGGTACGAAGAGTTCTACGAGCGGGTGCAGCAGGAGGATGTATACTTTGTCCGCGGGCGCGCTGCGGAGGTCACGGTGCTGGAGGACGGACAATTGATGGTCCTTGCAGAAGATACCATCCTGGGCACGCCTGTTTCGGTGAAAGTGGACATGGTCATTTTGGATGCGGCCATGGTTCCCCACAGCGATGCTGGGGCGGTGGGTTCCACACTCGGGATTGGGCGTAGCGAGGACGGTTTCTTCCTTGAGGCTCATCCCAAGCTACGGCCGGTGGACACCAGCACTGATGGCGTGTTCCTGGCTGGCGCTTGTCAGGCACCTCGGGATGTGCCGGACACGGTGGCTCACGCCAATGCGGCGGCTGGTCAATGTCTGTCCCTACTTTCGCGAGGCGAGGTCACCATCTCTCCCACTGTGGCGGTGGTGGATGAGGAGCTTTGCTCAGGCTGCATGATATGCATAAGCTTGTGCCCCTATACTGCCATCAGTTACGTGAGCGACGATGGCACTGCTGTGGCGCGAGTGAATGAGGCGCTGTGCAAGGGCTGTGGCACCTGCGTGGCTGCTTGCCCGGCGGGGGCCCTTAGGGCGCGTCACTTCACCGACAGGCAGATCTATGCGGAGATCGAGGGGCTGCTCCAGGGCTCGACACAAGAGGTGGAGGAGTTGATAGCTTAGACCTTTATCCAGGTCAAATCGAGGTCTTGGGCCATGCCCTGGACGTCGGGCAGTAGTCAGAAGTGGCGGCAGGGTCTGGGACGCCCAGACATGGGAGAGGTTCTACGAAATGGCAAAGAATGATTTCGAACCACGCATCATCGCTTTTCTGTGCAATTGGTGCACCTATGCGGCAGCCGATGTGGCTGGGATATCTCGCATGGAACAGCCTCTCAATGTCGACATCATCCGCGTGATGTGTTCTGGACGAGTCGATCCCTCCTTTGTGCTGAAGGCCTTTCTCGAAGGAGCCGATGGTGTCATGGTCTTCGGGTGTCACCCTCCTGGCGACTGCCACTATGGCGAAGGGAACTACAAGACCTTTCGGCGTATGCCGCTGTTGGAACGGCTCCTGCAAGACTATGGGATCGAGAAGGAACGCTTTCAGTGGGGCTGGATCTCGGCAGCCGAAGCCCCTAAGTGGGCGCAAGTGACACGCGACTTCACAGGGAAGGTCCAAGAGCTTGGGCCGCTGGACTGGAGCGGCTATCTGGAGGAGATGGAAACCGAGGAGGTTTAGGGAAGAATGGCTGGCAAACCGAAGGTGGCTTTCTATTGGGCTGCTTCCTGCGGAGGATGCGAGATCGCCGTCTTGGAGATACGGGAGAAGATCCTGACTCTGGCTCAGGCCGTGGATATCGTCTTCTGGCCGGTCGCCATGGACATCAAGTACAAGGATGTGGAGGACATGAAGGATGGCGGAATTGATGTGTGCTTCTTCAATGGCGCCATCCGCAACGCGGAGAACGAGCATATGGCGAGGCTTCTCCGCGCCAAGTCCAAGACATTGGTGGCTTACGGTTCCTGTGCTCATGAGGGGTGTATCCCCGGCCTAGCGAACCTTGGCGATCGAGAGGGTATATTGGAGGTCGTGTACAGGGATACCCCCTCCACGGAGAACCCGGATAGCGTATTTCCTGAGACCAGGCATCAGGTGCCAGAGGGGGAATTGGAAATCCCCGTCCTTTACGACACCGTTAGGACCCTGGGCCAGACGGTACCAGTGGATTACTTTGTGCCCGGGTGTCCCCCCCAAGCTCACCAGACATGGGGCGTCTTCGAGGCTTTTGTGGAGGGAGAGTTGCCGCCCCCAGGGAGCGTGATAGGAGCGGGGGAGAAGACGGTCTGCGACGAATGCGAGCACGTGAAGGAGGAGAAGAAAGTAAAGGAGTTTTTCCGCATCCATGAGATCATTCCCGATGAGAAGAAGTGTCTCTTGGAACAGGGCATCGTATGCGCTGGGCCAGCCACCCGCAGCGGCTGTGGGGCTCTATGCCCGACGGTTAACCTGCCCTGTCGAGGCTGCTACGGGCCGGCGCCAGGGGTAGTGGACCAGGGGGCCAAGTTACTCAGTGCTGTAGCCTCGGTTGTGGATGCCGACACTGAGGAGGAAGCGCGGCGCATCGTCTCGCAGATTGTGGACCCCATCGGCACATTCTATCGTTTTGGGTTGGCCGCTTCGCTTTTGCGCCGGGGGAAGATAGATTAGATCGGCCGCGAGGAATGTGCTCCAGGCCGACGGAGACGGGAGGGAATACCTGCATATGTCAACGGGGGTAAGTCCATGAAGAAGATCAGCATTGATCCCATAACCAGGCTGGAAGGGCATGGAAGAATCGACATTTTCCTGGACGACGAGGGCGAGGTAGCCAATGCGTATCTTGTTATCCCTGAGCTGCGGGGCTTCGAGAAGTTCTGCCAGGGGAGGCCCGTAGAGGAACTACCGCGCATCACGCCTCGCATCTGCGGCGTTTGCCCGGAGGCCCACCTTATGGCCTCGGCCAAGGCCTGTGATGCCGTCTACCATCTGGAGCCTCCCTCGACTGGCAAGAAGCTGAGAGAGCTACTCTACAGCGCTTTCTACGTGGGCGATCACACCACTCACTTCTACATCCTGGCCGCACCCGATTTCGTTATGGGTCCGGACGCAGATCCCGCCATACGCAACATTCTGGGCGTCATCAACAAGGTCGGCGTGGAGGTGGGCGGGAAGGTCATTGAGGCGCGAGCTCGGTCACTGGACATCGTCAAGATGCTGGGTGGCAGGACTGTGCACCCCATCGGCGCTATCCCGGGTGGCATGAGCAAGGCTCTAAGTGAGGAGGAGCAGAAGCAGGTCGAAGAGAGCGCTCGCTGGCTTATTAAGTTCGCTCAGTTCACCATGGGACTGTTCAACGATGTTGTCCTGGGCAACAGCGAGTATGTGGACCTAGTCCTGAGCGACCCTTTTACCCTGCCCACCTACTATATGGGTTTGGTGGATGATCACAATAAGGTGAACTTCTACGACGGCCTGGTAAGGGTGGTGGACCCGGAAGGCGTGGAGTTAGTCAAATACGCCCCTGATGAGTACTTGGATAACATCGTTGAGCACGTAGAGCCGTGGACCTACCTCAAGTTTCCTTATCTCAAGAAGGTGGGTTGGAAAGGCTTCGTCGGTGGCAAAGACAGTGGGGTCTATCGGGCGACGCCCCTATCGCGCCTCAATGCGGCCGACGGCATGGCGACGCCCCTGGCTCAGGAGGAATACCAGCGCATGTACGACGCCCTGGGGGGCAAGCCAGTACATCAGACGCTGGCCACGCATTGGGCCCGCCTTGTCGAGACTCTATACGCGGCCGAGCGGTTACTAGAATTGGCAACAGACCCTGAGATCACCGATCCGAACGTGCGTACCATTCCCACCGAGACGCCCACTGAGGGTGTGGGTATCGTAGAGGCGCCCCGTGGGACGCTGACCCACCACTACACCACGGATGAGCAGGGTCTTGTGGTCAAGTGCAATCTCATCGTAGGCACCACGAACAACTATGCCCCCATTGCTATCTCCATCAAACAGGCAGCTCAAGGACTGATCAAGAAGGGACAGGCCATCAGTGAAGGCGCATTGAATATGGTGGAGATGGCCTTCCGGGCGTATGACCCTTGTATGGGCTGCGCCACGCATACGCTGCCGGGACAGATGCCTCTGGAGGTGAGGATCCTGGATAGCGTCGGTCAGGTGGTTGAGCGGCTCAGTCAATTCGTGGACTGATGCCCGAGAGGGCTGAACTGCGGCCTGTGTGAGCAGGGTCCGCAGCCATTGCGTTCAGGTGATGGCGCGTTTGGGTGTGGTTGGTGGAGTGGAGAATCGCAGTTGAAGACACTGGTTCTGGGGCTTGGTAACTCTATCCTGACTGACGATGCAGTAGGATTTGCCGTTGCGGAGGAAGTGGGTAGACGGCTGCATACGGGAGACGTCACCGTGACTGAGGCTAGCGTAGGGGGGTTGAGCCTGCTCGAGCTCGTGGTGGGCTATCATCGGGTTATCATCATTGACGCCATTCAGACCGGCTCGCGCCAGCCAGGAGGAGTCCATCGCCTTCGGCCTGACGAGTTTCACGGGAGTGTGCGGGCCGCTTCGACGCACGATATCAGTCTGGCCAGCGCGTTGGAACTGGGTGCCCAATTGGGCATGCAGATCCCGAGGCAAATCGTGATCTTCGCGATCGAGGCTGCAGACGTAGACACCTTTGGAGAACAGCTGACTCCTGCAGTGGCAGCGGCGGTGCCAGGAGCGGTAGACTTGGTTCTGCAGGAGCTTGCGAGCCAAGCCCATGACAGTTCCACACCACGGGCGATTGAGAAAGTCTCCTCGCCCTCAGAACCTACGATAGCCTTGGCGGGCGAGCCTCCAACAGCAAAGAGAAGCTGAGAGCCGCCTTGCCTCCAGGTGGCCTGCTGCAGGCGACGCCGCTACTCTTGCTGTCGAATCACCTCAAGGAACACCTCCACAACTGCAGGATCAAACTGGTTGCCTGCTTCTCGCCGCAGATGAGCTAGCACTTCGTCCGGGTCTATGGGAGGGCGGTATGGACGAGGCGAGGTCATGGCATCGAAGACGTCGGCCACACAGATGATCCTGGCCCCCAGTGGTATCTGGTCACCTTTCAGGCCCTCGGGATATCCGGTTCCATCGTAGTTTTCATGTACATGCTTAACATAGGTGATTATGTCCTGAAGTGGGGTGATGGGTTCCAGGATGCTAGCGGCGACCAGTGGATGTGACCTTATTTGCTTCCCCTCTTCCTCGGTTAGCCGGCCAGGCTTGTTTAGAATGCTCTCCTTGGTGCCTAGCTTCCCAATGTCGTGAAGGAGCGCAGCCAGGCGGATGTTTTCGATTTCCTTGTCCGGTAGTGAGAACTCCCTGGCAATGGCGGTGGCATGCGCCGACACTCGTCTAGAATGACCCTCTGTGTACTCGTCTTTCGCCTGCAACGTGAGGACTATACTCTCGATGGCACTGATAAAGAGCCGCTGCAACTCCTCATTCGCCTCCGCCAGCTCCCTGGTCCTCTCCTTTACCTTTCTCTCCAGATTCCTGTGGTATTCCTTCCTCTCTTGTAGCAGACGGCGGTTCTCCAGAGCCCTTTGGACACTGATGAGTACCTCTTCAAGGTGAAAGGGCTTGACCACATAGTCAAAAGCGCCTCCCTTCATAGCTTCAACAGCGATTTCTCTGTTGTCGACGGCAGTTACCATGATCACTGCTATGTCGTCGTCATATTCTTTGATGCGTTGCAGCAGCTCGATGCCGTCCATACCGGGCATCCTTATGTCGCACAAGGCGACGGCGCAAGGATGTTGTTTCAGCCTGTCCAAGGCGTCCGCACCGCACTCAGCTGTGATGCAGGGATAACCCATCTGAGAAAGGTATCGCTCCAGGATGGACTGGACCAGTTGCTCGTCATCTACGACCAGGATTCTGTTACTTGCTTTACGGTTCGCGCCGCTGCTCATCGATCACCCGGGAGGATCCGTGCATCCGTGCAGTTCCCCAGGATGGTACTCCAGCTCTGGTATATTGTCAACACGGCGATTGACAACCTGCACTGGAGGAAGTAGAATGCTGAAGATGCCGTCAGACACCCTGCGGGCAATGAGTTAGAGGAGAGGTGCAACCTGTGTTGTTGATCGTCCAGAACTATGCTCTCCAGTTGTGGCTGTTTTTGCTCCTGCTAATCATCGCCATGGGCGTGGGCCTGGCCCTGGTCTACAGACAGATCCGTCAACTGCGCCGCCGCTACGGGGCGCTGGTGACTAGCGGTGACGGAAAGGAACTGGGAGAGCTACTCAGCATGTACGTCGAGCAGACGGGCCTTGCAGCTTCCAAGGCTGAAGAGTTGGCGGAAACGTCGGACGAGCTGGAGAGGAGACTGGCCAACAGCATACGACGGTTGGGCCTGGTGCGGTTCAACGCCTTCGAGGGCACCGGCGGGGAGCAGAGCTTCGCGCTAGCGCTGCTCGATGATCAGGGCAATGGCATGGTCCTCAGTTCGCTGCAAGGACGTGGGGAGAGCCGTCTCTATGCGAAGACGGTCAGGAAGTGGGCTTCACCCCACAACCTGTCCTTTGAGGAGAAGGACGCTATAGGCCAGGCTCATGAGGGCGAGGTTGACAAGGAGCCCCAGCTGTAGTATAGTGTACGCTGATTCCTGTCGCCCGTCTGAGGGTCTGCGCGGTGACACTTTGGCCGACAACCAGGTGAGTACCATGCACTCGGCCGATAATCAGATTGAAGGAGACAGTATTTAGTGGGACGTAAGAGGGAGACACGCTCACTCACCCTGATGATCGTCCCTCATTCCGAGCGTCCTCCTTTGAGCTTCCGGATACCTTTGTGGGTCATCCCGACCACGATCGCCCTTGTGCTATTGCTGGTCTTCGGCTTCGTCTATCTCGCGGGGAGCAATCGCAGCCTTGGGGCGCAGGTAAATAGGTTTCGGCGGGAGCAGGCGGTCTACCAGGCGCGAGAACGGGAAATGCGGCTGACCATTCTTGCCCAGCAGGAGGAGGTCACGAGTCTATCTCAAGCCGTGGATAGGTTCAGAGCCGGTATGCTGGAGGTGGAGAATCTCTCTCGTCAGATACGGGAGCTCATAGGTTTGAAGGACTTGGTGATCACCTCCACGGCCACGGTCGTGCCGATCTCGCATGACGTGGGGGGCGGTCAAGGGGGCTCGGAGGTTGGCGATTACAGCATGTCGCTGGCGCTCGAAGCAGCCGGACAAGTAGAGGCGATGCAGGCGTTTCTGCCGGAGAGCACACAGGAGTTGAATGTGCTGCTAGATGCTCTGACGGCGAGGGTGGAGAGGATCGCTCCGGAAAAGCGTGATGATCCTGAGGAACTGGAGCGTCAGTTGCGGCTTCTAGCGGCGGCACCGAAACTGTGGCCGGTGAATGGAGAGATCACCTCGGAGTTCGGCTATCGAGTGCTCCCTTCAAACGGGTACCTGGAGTTTCACCAAGGGATAGACATTGGCGC
>CAZBJW010000015.1:29831-32877 GCA_964492135.1 uncultured Anaerolineales bacterium | reverse complement strand
ATCATTTGAAAGAATCACTAGCCTTCGGTAACAGTATCATTTGACTGGACAGGGCGCAGGACACCAGTATGGATGCAGCTGGACGATGTACAGGCAGATCCGCCGCTGAGGGTAGTACCATCTTCCTATTGAGAGAGGCGCGAGCACACGGTATAATGGGACCATAAGAGGCGCCTTGGCCTTTCCTCAACCTTTACAAGGAACGGATGATAAAGGCAAACCCATCGAAAGGTGGGGACGCAAAGCCACGGGCCTGACGCTGGAAGCGTGAGAAGGTAGCCGGGTTGCCTCCGAGCAATAGCAGGCGGATCGACGCGCTTTTCGAACCGAGGGCACCGTGGCGAAGGGCGCGTCCTTTTATGCCCTGGAGAAGTTGACGGCACAGAAGGTCCAAGCATGAGGAGTAAGCTGGGGGCGAGCTCCCCTCTGTCCCTTTCCGCTTTCACAAAGTTGCTGCTGACGAGCATCTTGCTCAGTCTCCTCGTCCTGGCACCCATGCACGGGGAACGGCTGGCAGCTTCCGCGCAGGAAGTCGCACCGACGCCAGTTGCCGACGAGGCATCGCATGAGCCTCAAGACGACCAAGACGACAGGGAGGCCTCGTCAGATACCGACCCTGGCAGGGATACAGCCGCGCTTGGCGCTCGGTCAGAACCCGAGGGATGGACAGCCGGTGAAACATCAGTTTCTGGACTAAGCGCCGAGGAACGGAGGGCTTTGGCGGGCTTGCCAATGGAGGTGCTGGAATGGGAGGAAGAGCAAGCCAGCCAGCAACCACCGAAGCTCTCCGCCAGCTATACCTATCCTCCTGCTGTGGATTGGCGCAATTATGGAGGCATGGATTGGACCACGCCCATCCGCCATCAGGGCAACTGCGCTTCGTGTGCAGCCTTTGCGACCGCCGCAGCCATCGAAGCCAGACTGGAGATCTTGGAGAATAACCCCAGCCTGAATCCCAACCTCTCGGAAGCTCAGCTGTTCTACTGCGGGTGCGGAGCCTGCTGCTCTAGCGGGGCCAGCCCAATCTCCTTGATGGAGTTCGCCCGGGACACAGGGATCGTGGATGAAGGCTGCTTCCCGTATACGGCTCAGAACCAGGGGTGCAGTCCATGTCAGGGCTGGCAGAATCGGGTCACGAAGATCTTCGACTGGGTCGGCCTGAAGGGCGTGGAGAACATGAAACAGACCCTGGTCGATGAGGGACCGTTCGAGGCGGCCATGATGGTGTACAGCGATTTCTATGACTATACAGGCGGAGTCTACCGGCACAGCTATGGCAGCCTCGAGGGTGGCCATGCGGTGACAATTGTGGGCTACAACGATTATGGCGGGTACTGGATCGCCAAGAACAGCTGGGGGACAGGGTGGGGTGAGAACGGCTGGTTCAGGATAGCTTACGGGGAATGCTCCATCGACAATTACGCCTACGTTCCGATCATGCCCGACCCCGCCTACCACGTGAGTACCAGCGCTAGTCCTAGCGTCGGAGGAATGATAGCCGCAGACCCGCCCGACTGCACAGATAGCGGTTGCGACTCGGGGACGACTGTGGAACTTACGGCCAGTCCAAGCGACGGCTACGAGTTCACCAACTGGAGCGGTGACATGTCAGGATCCGACAACCCCGGCAGTATCCTCGTCGACGCCGACAAGGAGGTCACGGCTCACTTTACCTTCCGTTGCGACGATTGCACGCCGCAGGCCTTCGTTCCTTGCGTTGTAAGATAGCTGGCTCAGTCAGGTAAGTGCGCAGCACCCGGCTTGGTGCGCGGACCAGGTACACACACGTGCGGGGTCCTCAAGATCCGACAAGAGTCGGCTCGCCCCCGGCCCCGCAATTCAATAGGAAAGGGCCATCTCGCGAGAGGAGATGGCCCTTTCGTGTGGTGCCGGGACCTCTTATGCACGCTTGCGCAGGCGCATACGGGCGTATGCAGCCAGGGGTCCTAGGCCGCTGGCCAGAAGCAGGATGGAGTCCCACTCAGGCACGAAGCCGTCTGGCGCCTGTCCCAGCGGTATGTCGTCGAAGTCTTCGTCGGTAACCACCAGCTCGCAGCCGTCGTCACCAGTGACGATGGCCTTATTGACTATGGCGGCACCGTCAGCCTTCTTGGTGGTGTAGATGTACGAGAAGAAGCCGGTCTCTCCAGGAGCCAGGGAGGCGATCGTAGGCCAACTCTTGCGCACCCCCGCGTAAGGGGACTCCCACCGGTCAACCACCTTGACGTTGTAGAGTGTCGTGTTGGCCGAGCAATTCTTGACTCGGATCTTGTAGGTGACCTTGTCGCCCCAGAAGAACTTCCCGCCCTCGCGGTTGGACGCCAGGTGGGTCTTGGTGACGTCGATGCACGGGTCCAGTATCTCGACCACGTGCCCGTCCTGGTCATTCACCGCTCTGCCCACTACGTCGGTTCCTTCAACCGTGGCGGTGTTGGGCATCAGGTTCCCGCTGAAGACGCTGGGCACTGTGTACGGCTCATCGAAGCTGTACTCGTCGGGGCCGCCGGCTGCTCCGTCATCTGCAGCCAGGGGGCCTATTACCTCGACCAGATCCGGATCCCATAGCGGATCAGTCACCGTCACGTTCTCGAGATCGAAGTCGCCGCAGTTATGCACCCAGAAGTGATAAGAGATTTCCTCACCTGCGTGGGAGCACTCATCGCCGGTCTTCACGATCTCGATGCAGGCGGCAGTCGCCGTGTTAGTGAAGGTGCAGGTCACCGTCTCCCCTGGGGCCACGTCGATGTTGTTCACTGGGCTACCGTCATCGCATGTCGCACTGGTCAGGTTCCAGCCCAGCGGGATGGTCGTCTCGGCCACGCTGAACCCGGACTGAGGTAACAAGTTGCCGAAGCTTCGCGAGTCGCCGTCCCCTAGTGAAAAACCGGTGGGGCTCAACCCTCCGCCCGCTGTGAAGCCGAAGGAGGCGTTCGAGAGATCGGGAGTGGGGTCGGTCACCTTGCGGACGATGATCGCGCCGCGCTCGGTGTTGGTGAAGGTGCACGTGACCGTCTCGCCAGGTTCCAAGTTGAAGGTAGCGGTGGCC
>CAZBJW010000015.1:0-29731 GCA_964492135.1 uncultured Anaerolineales bacterium | reverse complement strand
GTGGGGTCGGCATCCGGGTTGGTCTGCTTCTCGACGATGATGGTGCCCCGCTGTAAGGTATCGGTGAAGGTGCACGTGACCGTCTCGCCAGGTTCCAAGTTGAAGGTAGCGGTGGCCGTGCCTACGTCTCCGGAGCTGTTGGCATCGTTGCAGATGATGCTGGTCAGATCCCAGCCGGCGGGCACGGTTTCCTGGGAGGTGTACGTGTCAGGCAGCAGGTCTGAGACCACGATCTGCTGACCATCGGAGATGCTCCCCGCGGCGTCACCTGAGAAGGTGAAGCTGGTGGGGTCGGCATCCGGGTTGGTCTGCTTCTCGACGATGATGGTGCCCCGCTGTAGGGTGTCGTAGAACGTGCACGTCACCGTCTCACCAGCGTCGAGCCCTATCGCACTGGGGTCGCTCTGGTCGCTACAGATCACGTTGGTCAGGTCCCACCCGGACGGTACGGTCTCGGTCACCGAGTAGGTGCCGGGATTTAGGAGGATCTGATACGGGGGATCTTCATCGGCTAGGCTGAAAGCATCGACGGGATCGCCTGTACCAGTGCTCAAGTCGAAGTCGAAAAGTTGCGGCGACCCGGCGGGATCAGTAACCTTGTCGACGATGAGCTGGCCGGGGACGATAAGGATGTCCGCGCCCTTGATCTGGTTGTCCTGGTTGCCCAGCGAAATCCCGTCCAGATTGCCCAGATTGAAGTGGTAGGGTCCACCCTGGATCTGAGACGCTCCGAGGCCGGGTCCCCAAGCCAGTTGATTCGCCGGGTAATCGCCGGTAACCGAGAGATGGCCCGCCAACTCGACCAGGAGCTGCGTCCCCGTGGATGTGTAGGTCAGTGTGTACTGAATGTAGCTGTCCCCGGTGTCATTCCCGTCCGTGACACTGTGGAGCAAGGTCACCGAGGCACCGGTGATTGGCGCGTCAGAGTAGATCCTGATGGTCCGGGGACCATACAGTGCTTCATACGCGTCGAGTCTGTCCTGGGTGGAGCCATCCTTACTGCTGAAAGGGTCACCCGGAAGCGGAACGTCGAAGGAGTAGCCCCCGGGTCCGTGGAGGTCAGAGCAGATGGTGGCGAAGTCGGGGGTGTTGCCGATTCCTTCGTCGCATGCTTGCCCATGCAGATCATTAAATTCGAAGCCCGTTGGCGCCGCAGCGATCGCCTGGTCCCAGGACGTCAGGAAGTCATACGCGTGGATGCCGCCCTTCGTGGCCTGGTGGGATATCTCTAACGTATGAACATCTCCCGTCGTCGCGGGGATGCCATCGAAGATCGCCCTTTGGGGGACCGACATACCCTCCAGATACACCGAGTTGTTAGCCTGGAGTATTGAACCAATCCAGTGGCAGTCCCCCAGCGGGTACGGGCTGTCGTCGTTCGCGCACTGCATAAAATCGGTGGAGATGCTGACCGCGAGCACGACTTGCAAGCCAGCGATCAAGAGCAGCGTCAGCAGCCCTGCCCCAACTGCGAGCGTCAGCGTCCCTGTCACGAGTCTTGTTCTAGATCTCATTATCTTGCCTCCTTTGGTGTGATCTGTCGCCCTCCGCTACAAGGCACCGAGAGCTCCCCTTCTATCATTAGAATAATGCGCATATAGTCCGCCTCCCCAACCATGATATCAGCTTCTGTGACGACCGTTTACCGCTATCCCTGTCGGCCTGCGCCCAGTCAATTCAAGCCGAACTGCCAAACAGATTGTCCTAAAAGAAACAAAAAGCCGCGCTACCGAAATCCTTCGGCAGCCCGGCTATCCTGGCAGGGCAACTATGCGTCCCTCGGATCCTTGGCTTTGCGCTCCTCGCTACAGTGAGGATTGCCCTTGTCGGGATTTCCTGCAGCGAACTGGTCGTCCATGTCCAGAAGGATCCCCTGGAGCCCGCTCGCTGCGCTAAAAACAAACAACCGGCTTCAAGTAGCCGGTTGCACCACTGGCTCCTCGCCGCTCAGGTGCCCACCCTCGAACGACGACTCATCGCCTCTACTGCGCCAATACCGATGTCCAGTTCAGTTCAACTACACTTATACATCAAAACAGCCTGGAAGTCAAGTAGTGAGCTGGCTGTTATGGTTAAGATATGGTTAAGAGACCCCGGTCACGCGATTTCGGTTGGGCTGGCACGGTCGAATCTCCGTCTTTCGAAGAGGTAGCCAAAGCCGCGCACGTTGAGCAGGTGCTCTGGACTATCCGGAACGGGCTCAATCTTGCTTCGCAGGTTATGGATGTGTACCTTCAGCAAGTTGCGCGCCCTCGCTGAGGTGCGATCGTTACCAAGGACCTGCCTCACCAGGCTCCGATACGTGAGGGCACGACCGGCATTGTTCAATAGGCAACGCAATATCTCGAACTCGGTGGGGGTCAGCTCCACGGGCCGGCCATGCACCTTCACCTCTCGACGAAAGACATTGATGGCCACCGTGCCGATGTCGAACTGCCCAGCATGGCCGGCCCGGGCCAGTCCTACGCGCCGCAGCAGCCCGTACAACTCCGTCAGGAAAGCCTGCTCCGTGAAAGGTCTCAGGAGGTGGGCATCAGCACCAGCGTTCAGGGTCCGCGCCAGGGGTACTTCCTGGCGCCTCTCTCCTACGACAAGGATGGGAGCTATGCTTCTCTGGCGTATTTCCCTGCATAGTTCCTCTCCCCAAGCACCGCCGGGCCCCAGGCTCAGCACGATGGCATCGGGAGAATTCCGGTCGACTTGGGACAGAGCCTGGTCAACATCCGAGGAGACGGAACCTTCAAACCCCTCCCTTTGGAGGATCCGGATCATCTTGTCCGCCACTTCGTCATCTGGTTCTACTACCAAGATCTTGATCATTGTATAGCTCTCCCTTGCGCGTACAAATAGATACTAGCAGAGCCAGCTACGTAATCCTCTATTGCCGCCGAACCCGGAGTCGGCCGACCATCGTGAGCCTCTGTTCCCCGCTCTCATCCCCTAATCGTTTGGCGGACCACTTTGAAATCTGCTGCTCTCAGAAGATACCACGACTGAGCGACATGGTCAAGCAAAGTGTCCAAGCAAGGCCTCAAAAGCCCCGACGACCTGAAGTCGGACTGGTTCGCGTTCCCCTTCGTTGCCTGGCTCGCCACGCCCGCAAGGAAATGATAGCAGCCCCGGGCAGATGAACGGGCGATCGCTCTCTCGTGGAACGCGCACGCCTTTCATTCATAACGCAGACTCTCGATTACACTCAGAGAAGCCGCCCATCTAGCAGGGTAGGCGGACGCGGCCAAAGATAGCAGCACCGGAAGGATAGAAACCAGCGCTACGAAGCCAAATGGTATCACATACCGGGGATCGAAATCGGCCGACCGGCTGAACTCAACTATGACCACGGAGATCAGTAGGCCGGCGGCCACCCCCATCAGCCCTCCCATAGCACCCATCGTGCCCGCTTCCACCAGCACCATGGCCAATATCTGCTCTGGATTCATCCCCGCTGCTCTCAGGAGGCCGATTTCACGTCGCCTTTCATTGACGTTCACGATCATCGTATTCGCGATTCCGAGTCCACCCACCAATAGTGCTGAAGCCACCATGGCTGTCAGAAGGGCGAACAGGTTCCCGATGGCCTCTCTCACGCTGCTGACGATCGTGTCCAGCGAGTTTGCCTCCATCCCGTACAGTTCGGCCTGGGACACCAGGGTGTCCTCAAATCCCGGATTGTCGATGCCGTCATCGGATACAATGTCTAGCACATCAAATCCGGTCAGTCCGAAATGCTCGACCATCTGTTCCCACGGCAAGAGGATCGCTCCCTCTTCGTTCGCTGCTGGCAAAGAGTGAGCTGCTATCCCCGCCACACGGAAAGACTCAACCCCTTTCTTGGTCCGCAGGGATATTTCGTCCCCCACTGATAGATCGTACCGCTGCGCCAAGAGGGAGGGTATGATCACCGCAGGGCCTTCTTCCAGGATTCTGACAGCTTGGGACCTCTCCGGAGTAAGCATTTGCAGGGCCCCTTGCGCGAGGGACTCCGTCAAGGGCAGCCCCGCGGCCCCCAGGTACTTTCCTTGCCAGTTGACAGCGAAGATCCGGACAGGGAGGACCTTCTCTACGCCTTCCAGAGATGCCAACTGATCAGCGAACACCATGGGCTGTGTCACGGGCGACACCACCAGCCACTGGCCTGCGAAGAGTGATCTCACCCACTTCTGCCCGGCGGTAGAGACGCTGGCCGCAGAGACTGCGAGAGCGACAATAACGGCCACCGCCGCAGTTAGGCCACCAACCGTGAGGCTGGTTCTGCCCGGCGTGCGAACCAGATTACGCACGGCCAGGTCCCCTTCGCGACGAAGGAGCCATCGGAACGGCAGGCTCGCGATGTTCGCAAGAGGTTGGATGAGGGTTTGAGAGAGGGGAACCAATCCAACGCAGAGCAGCACAACGCCTCCGGCGCTTACGAACAGGACGCCGTGCCCCCCCAGGATGAGCAGTATGCCCACCACGACGGCCAGCAACCCGAAGAGCGAGCGGAGGATTCCCCGAGGGGCAGACCGGCGCACATACTCAGGTCTGATGGCCTCCAACGCCCCGAGACGAGTGGCCTCCCATGCCGGCAGGAAAGCGGCCAGGACAGAGACGCCAAGGCCAGCCACGACGCTGAAGACCAGATCACCGATTCCCAGGGGCACGCTGCGGATGGGCACAGCCTGGGTAAGGCTGACGCCGCGAGCCAGGATCTGGGCCAGGCCCCATCCCAATATCACCCCTGTCGCCGACCCTGCAGCGCCCAGGAGCAGGGCTTCGTACAGGAAGAGGCTCAGCACCTGAGTGCTGGTGGCACCGCCGGCCCGCAACAGGCCGATGTCCCTGGACCGCTCCGAGACGGTAATAGCGAGAGTGTTGTAGATCAGGAAGCCCCCAACGAAGAGGGCCACAGTTCCCAGGAGAAGGAGGAGACGCTGGATGTCGCGCACGGAGTCTCTCAGGCCTCTCTCAATCGTCTCCGAGGGCACGACGATGAAGTCTTCCTGCAGCCGCCCTTCCATCTCTTCCTGCACCTGATCGACAGTCGTGCCAGGTTCGAGCTCGACGCTCACATGGCTGATCCGGTCTTGGAGGCCAAACATGGCCTGGGCGGTCTTCAGTGAGACGAAGACCACCCGGCCAAAGCTCGTCTCTCCCACACCTGCCCGCGAGAGTAACCCCACTATCTGGAAGGAACGAAAACCGTCGACGGTGATGAGTTCGATCTCGTCACCTTTGTCAAGGCCCTTGTCCTGGGCCCAACTCTCGAGCAGAAGAGCGGTGTAGTTGGCATCGTCGGCTAGAAAGACCCCCTCGGAGAGATCGTAGGCGCGGATCTCGGTCTCCTGGGTTGGCTCGATGCCTATCAACTCCATGAACCCGCGTTGCCCCTCCCCGCGATAGTAGGTTCGCTTCCTCACCAGAGGCACGGCCGTCTTCACGCCGGGCGCGGAGGCCACGCTTTGCAGAGCTTCACTGCTCAGGCCCATATCGGACAGAGCCCGCACTTCCAGGTCCGCTTTTCCCACGACCTGTTGGGCCTTCGACACCAGGCTCTCGTCGAGGGCATGGTTGGTGGCAATGGCGGCCATGAACATGGCCACTCCCAAGACCACAGCGGCGAAGATAAGTAGAGATCGGACCTTGTTAGAGGCCAAGCCTCTGTAACTGAGCAATGAGAGGTCCCGCACTGTGCTCCTCACGTCTTCCCAGGAGTATCTCTTCCTGGATCACTCCGTCTCGCAGGATCACCACACAATCAGCGAAAGCGGCGGCCTGCGCGTCGTGGGTGGCCAGGACGATGGTCTGCCCCAACTGAGTGCATGACTCCCAAAGGAGTTCCATCACCTCCAGGCCTGTGGTGTAGTCGAGATTGCCCGTCGGTTCATCTGCCAGCAGAATGGAGGGGTTGGGCAAGAGGGCGCGGGCTATCGCCACTCTCTGCTGCTCTCCGGCCGAAAGCTGATCTGGTTTGTGGTCCTGCACGTGGACCAGACGCATGAGGTTTATGATCTCCGCCAGACGGTCGGCGTACCTTTCGACGGGCTTGCCAGCGATCATTAGAGGCAGAGCGACGTTCTCGTAGGCCGACAGCGTCGGTAGGAGGTTGAAGGCCTGGAAGACGAAACCGGTCTTCTCCCGCCTTAACAACGTCCGTGCGCGCTCGGAGAGCGGGACAATGTCCGTTTCCTCGATGGTCAACCGACCGCTGGTCGGTGTATCGAGCCCTCCCAGGATATGGAGCAAGGTGCTCTTCCCGCAGCCCGAGGGGCCCATGATGGCCACGAACTGCCCCCTGTCTACCGTCAGATCCACTCCCTTCAACACCTCGACATAGGCACGGCCAAGAAGGAATCGTCTGGTTATCTGCTCTCCGCGAAGTATGGTATCCACGTCACTCTGCCTCCCATGAAGCCACTGGTGCCAGCAGTTCTCTCTACCCCAGGTTCAGGAAAAGGGAAAGAATCCGACGAACGATCTGCTCGATCAGTCCCGTGGAGCGGGCAGGCGGCAACTCGACCCGGGCCGAAGAAGGGCTGAAGGTCGGACAGGGCGTCGGAGTAGCCGCCGCGGAAGCCGTGGCGGTCAGTGTGGGCGTAGTGACCTGAAGATCCTGCGTGGCTGTAGCCGACGGAATGGACGTGCCGGTGCGCTCCGGGCTGGGCCTTGGAGTGGGCGTCGCCGTGGCTTGAGGGGCGGGAGTTCCTGGCGGCGCCTGGGTGAAAAGGACGGTATACACCTTGATCCCCTGGCTGCCTTCCGCCACGCCGGTCCCCAGGTTTGTGTAGCCGGGCCATAGCAGGATCGCCCTGTGCCTTGGACTGTTCATGAAAGCCTGTTCCACGGTCTGTACGGTGATGTACTCGGGGGCATTATTGCGACCCAGATTCTCACCCGCTCTCAAATAGGGAACACCTCGTTCGTCCAGAATATCGAAGACCTGGCGCCCCTCGGGGGGGATGTAGTGGGAGAAATAGCCGCGGGCGATCATATCCTCGCTTCTGAACCTGGCGACTCCTTTTAGAGCGTCGTCGGGGACAAGGGCCGAAACACCGTTGGAGGTCCGGTCGACATTCGTAAGAATGATCAGTTGCTCCTCTGCCTGGGGAGGATCAATGGCAACGACGGACGCGGTCGCCACGGCTGAAAGGCCCACAAGCAGCAACAGGCCGAAGCCAAGCCTCTGGCGTGGTAAACGGAAACGCCGCAAGAAGCTCAGTATCTGCCTGGCCCCTCTACTCTGCACGGAGAGCATCGCTTTCGGTCGCTCCTTAGAGCCACTGAGGACGAGTCAGCGCTCGGCATTCTCCGCCGATCCGCGGCGCACACTCATGTTCCTCGAGTGAGAGAGTCATGCAAGGCAAACCAGGATCATACGCCCGTCCCATCAGGGACGAGGCGGGAAGCGTCAGGTCGCAGGCCCAGAATACCTAATACCCAGCGGCGATGGCGCTGTCAACCGCAGACGCAAACGGAGGATCAGACGCTTCTTAGGGCGGCCGACAGGCCGGCTGGCCTCTCCACACCCGTGACCCTTGTCCATGATCATTCATGGTCAGCTGCCAGACGTTGAAGCTACTTCCGTGTCTGCAGCAGCCGAAAGGCAGCCGCTGAGGCCAGAAGCGCTGAAGCGATCGCTGTCAACCATCGGACACTTACGGCGCCCGAAGCCTCTAGTCCCGTTTCCGGCAACCTTTCCACACCCAGTACCTCAACGACGACACTTGGTGTCGGAGTGACCGCAATGGGCGTGGGCGTCGCCGGCACCGGTGTTGGCGAGGCCGGGGCGGGAGCCGGCCCGCGCTCCTTTGGCTTTGGGGTGGGTGTTGGTGTGGGAGGTTCCGGTGTCAACGTAGGGACAAGGTACCCCACGCCGAAGTAGTGGCAAAGGTCCTGGTTGCTGACGGGGTCACCGCCGTACTCTGCGCTGGCGAAACCGACGTTCTCCTGCTGGCCTTCCTCGGCCAGGCTCATCGCCGTGCAGATCTGATCTGTGCCCGCTGCCAGCGAGTCTATGATGCAGATCTCGCCCAGCACGCTGTCGGTGACTACTATGGTGGTAAGTTCGACGTTACCGGTGTTGGTAATGACGAAGGTCCAGAAGGCCGGGTCGTATTCTATGATGTAGGGGCCGGGTGGCGCGTCGGCGTCGTGCCACGTCATGTCGTCATCGGACACGTACTTCTCCAGGACGATGGACGGGGAGTCCAGCTCATTGGCGAGCGTACAGGTTACGCTCTCCGTGCCGGACACAATACTCGCCAGCACTGACTGGCCCTCCAGCGCACACCCTTCGCCGCTCAGGCTCGCCAGGTGCCAACCATTGGGGCCACTCTCGATGATGGTATACTGGCCCACAGGCAGATCAGTGACTGTTTGGCCGCTGTCCACTAGATAGGAGGAGCCGTCAAGGCCTTGTAACTCGAAGCTCCAGTCCTCGGCCAGGGCGCCATTAGCCTCGCTCTTCTCCACGGTGATGGAGCCCGTGGCCTGTTCTGCCAGGCTGCACTGGTAGTAGACCTCCAGGTGCGTGGCATCTTCACACTCGTGGTCGACCTTGTACTCCTCCGGATCAGGCGCTGCGTGCCACTTCTCGGCGACTGCCCAGTGAGTATCGTCGTGAGAGATGTCGAAACAGGCATCCGGTGCGCACACGGGTTGGTCGTCTGCCTCTATGCACACTCGCGTAATGACTGGATCCCCGCACCCCTCACCAGTGCAATAGTCGTAGGCGGTGGAATCCAGATCACCCGACCCGGCCTCCCAGGCTTCGCCGCCAGGCAGAGTACCTCCATGGGGGTCGTACAACCGCTCCTCGCCGCACAGATCGGCTTGCCGATAGGGCGGCCGCACCGGGGATGCTGCCAGCGACGCCCCAACCGCCAGCGCGTTCAGCAGTAACACACCCACGCCGATGAACGACAGAGTCTTCGACGCTCGCTTTCTCATCCTCTTCCTCCTCTAGGGTGCTACGCAGCCCCACTGCCCAACACCGTCGTCTACATGTTCTCCGGCAGTCTTGAGAAATTCTCGTGCCAGCCATTCATCCAATCGGACCACAGTCGGGTGGCCCGCACGTCTGGCTGAACGGCGTCCTACTCCCCTGGGCTGATGCGTGACCTGGTCCAGTCAGCTATATCCTCTTCCACCAGGCTGGCAATGACAGCCAGCCGCTCCGAGTATCTCCGGTTCTCGGCGTCCCACCGCGTACAGGTTAGCAGGGTCAGCACCGGACGCGAAGTTGAATAGGCCACGGAGACATCGTCAGGCGCGACGTATTCCTTCCTGACCACACGATACGTGTAGGCTTCCTCTCCCGCATATACGACCGCCGTGGCGCCTTCTCTCACCCACTCCAGGCGCTGGAAGGGGCCCGCCCCCGTCCTCAGAGTGACGTGGGCTGCAAGAACCATGTTGCTCCTCTCACCGGGATTGGCGGTGCCCGCCAGATGCCCGATTTCGTATGTCAGCGAGGAGACGTCCCACGTGTCATCGACGATGGGCACGGCCACTATGGGAGCATCGAGCCCCATGGCTGGAATCACCAGGCGTGTAGGCGGCGGGCCATGCGTGGTACTCTCGGCGGGCTCCGCAACAGCAGGCGTCTCGGACTCCTCTGCACCGGGGGTGGGAAAGATGATGGCCGGAGGACCGGGCATCTTTGCCGTCGGATCAGGAGACGGAACCGACACAATCTCCTCACCAGTTAAACCCGCTCTGGACGTGGTGAAGACCAAGAGAGAAATACCAAGAAAGACGAGGATGGTGCCTATCTCTCTGGTACGCAGGTTTCTTCTCCGTCTGTGATGCGCGAGCATCCTTATCCTGTTGAAATCCTGTGCCATTCTCGTCGCCGTGAACTATGATGGGGCTTGCTTCGCCAATTCTTCCTCAATCAGAGCCTGGAAGACGGAGAAGGGTTGGGCACCCCGCACGAGGCGGCCGTTGACGAAGAAAGTGGGAGTGGCTGTTACGCCGTAATCTTCACCGTCCGTCAGGTCCTGCTCCACCTCCGACCCAAAGCGACCGGAATCCAGGCAATCGTCGAATGCCTCCGTGTCCAGCCCAAGCTGCTGGGCGTAGCCTTCGAGGCTGCCGATATCCAGGGCTTGTTGATTCTCGAATAGGAGGTCATGGTATTCCCAGTACCTGCCCTGCTCATGTGCACACTGGGCAGCCTCTGCCGCCTTCTCGGCCTGGGGATGAATGCTGGTAAGAGGGAAATCCCTGTAAACAAGCCGCACGCTGTCGTCATAGGTATCCAAGATTCGCCCTAGGGTCTCGGTGGCGAAGCGTGCGCAGTAGAAACACTGAAAGTCGGAGAATTCAACGATGAGCACGGGCGCATCAGGCGGTCCAAGGGCCGGATCATCGTCGGGGCTGACCGGGACAACTGCGACCGTTGGTGACGGTTGGGACGCGCCAGGTGACGAAGGCGTCCCACCGACGGCTACCGTACTTGTCGGGGCGCGCAGGCCTTCTGCTGGTATGGTGGCTACAACGTAGATGGGCGTGGGAGCTAGCAGAAGCGATCTGACGGTCATGCCGGCGATGAAGCTGAGGGTGGCGGCGATGACAACATAGAGGTGCCATTTCTTGACCAAGAAGAGGTCGTCAGGGTCTCGTTTGGACATTCGCTCTCACCCTCCGATAGTCGGCCATAAGGATGATACAACAGGAGAGGCAGGTCACACAAGCGACCTGCCTCCCCGGGCTATCAGGGGTCTCTAGAAGAGACTACTCATCTTCCTCGCCCCACAGCAGTAGACCACCGCCGATCAGCGCCAGGGATGAGAATATCATGGGAAGTATGGGTAGCGCCGGACCTACCGGCATTACGCCAGCGGTCGGCAGTGATTCCACTCCTAGCACTTCGACCACAGGGGTCGGCGTTGGAGTGGGAGCAGCCTCGGGTTCCGGCTCAGGTCCCTCGCGCGGAGGCGGAGTACCGCAGACACCGCCCTCGTCGACGTTGCCGTCGCAGTCGTTGTCCTTGCCGTCGCAGATCTCGTCGGTCGGTTCACCCGGTACGCACTCTTGAAGCTCACCGTCGAGGCAGTTGTCGATAGTCACCTCGCACTCGCCTACGCCGCACGTGGTGGTGCCCAGGCCCTCGTCCACGCCACCATCGCAATCGTTGTCCAGAAGGTCGCAGATCTCGTCGGTCGGGACTATGGCGCCTACGCACTCACCCCACTGGCCGTTCTCGTCACAGGTCTGGGACCCCGCTTGGCAGAGGCCTACACCCTCGGTGCCAGCGGGACCGGGGTAGCAATCCTGTGTGTCGTCAGGGGTACACGCACAACCCTCGTCGATCTCGCCGTTGCAGTTATTGTCGAGCCCGTCGCCGCAGACCTCGTCGCTGGGTTCACCGGGCACACATTCCTGGGGAACGCCGTCGATGCAATTGTCGATTGTGACCTGGCACACACCTACGCCACAGGTAGTGGTGCCGAGATCCTCATCAACCTGACCATCGCAGTCATTGTCGAGGCCATCGCAGACTTCTTCGCCGGGCTCGCCAGGCACGCAGTCTTGCACTACGCCACCGACGCAGTAATCGACGGTGACCTGGCACTCGCCTACGCCGCACGTAGTGGTGCCCAAGCCTTCATCAACAGTACCATCGCAGTCATCGTCAAGGCCGTTGCAGATCTCCTCGCTTGAGGCAGTGTCTTGAATGCAAGTGCCACTCCATTGTCCGCCGACGCACGTCTCGGTGCCATCGGCGCAGACTCCCTGGAGACCGGTGTCGCAAGTCCGAGTGTCGTCGTCGGTGCATGCATCGCAGACCCCGCCCTCGTCGACCTCGCCGTCACAGTCATCGTCCAGCCCGTTGCAGACTTCTATGTCTGGCACACACCCGGGACATTCTACTGACGGGCCGCCGACATCACAACTGACCGAGCAGCCTGATTGGCCAGGTTCCTGACGGCACCTCTTGCAGGTCTTATCATTGAGCTGAACTATTGTTCCCACCGGCTCCCCTACGCACTTCGCGGCCGCAGCGGGGCTCTGCGCGTTACAGACCGGCGGCACAGGATCATGCTGACATACGCCATCGACGCAACTGTCGTCGGTGCAGGAGTCGCCGTCATCGCAGTCATCGTGTGTGGTGCACTCGACGGTCGAACACCCTGGATCAGGCTCATGGGTACACCCGCTCGCTGGATCACAACCATCAATGGTGCAAGGGTCGGCGTCATCGCAGTCCCTAGCCGTGCCGATGCATTCGCCGTATTGGCATTCACCGGCATGCCATTCACCCTCGCTTTGGTCGTCGACCGTGCAGGCGTTGCCGTCGTCGCAGTTCTCGGGCGGGCACTTCTCGGCGGCGACTGTGACGTCCTCACCAGGCGGTGGTTCATCCGCCAGGACAGCGGCGGTCGTCGAGCCGGTTTGCCGACCCAGGTCCGGGGCTGCGAAAGATACGGTACTGAAGAGCACACTAATCAATAGAAGCATCGTCCCCGAGACCATCATCGCGGCACTTATTCGCCTTTTCATGTTTCACCTCCTTTCTCTTCCGTCTCCATGGACACAATTCTCCATGCGTATTCGCGGACAGTTCCTTCCCGTCCGTTACAAGATCCTTTCCTGTTGATGGCTCACCTCCCTTCCAGCACGACCGTGCCTCAAAACAAAACAACCGGCTACTAGTAGCCGGTTGCACCACTGGCTCCTCGCCGCTCAGGTGCCCATACGCAAGCGACGCCTCTTCGCCTCTACTGTGGATTAGCGCATACTACCCTTAACACTATAATACAACCGTTCGCGGAAGAGTCAAGGGCTTTTTGGCGGTTTTCGGTTAAGATACGGTTAAGACGACGCACACCCGCCGCACCGTTGTTGGGAAACTCAAAGAAACTCACTGAATCACTTAGAATATGCCGCCACCGCGTTGGCATAGAGTAGCGACAGGTAGAAAACCAGAACTCGGTTCGCAGATGGCAGCGTTGTAGCGGTGGCCCGGGGAGCCTCAGCGACTTCCTGACGCGGGCCTAAACACTGGCTGCTTGGGCGCCCATTCCGATGGACACCTGTACACTCCGAACACTGAACAAGCGTCGGGAGACTGGGCAGCCAACACACGCCCATGGGCCTCGAGGCTCGGGGCACCGTGGGCATGGGCCCAAGGTTGCAGGAGTCTCACACTGGACTCGCAGGGCGCGCAAGGCCCACCCTGCGCAATAGAGCCCACAGCTGCGCGACAAGGATTCCGGTCGAGCAAGGCTGAAGTACGTGCGCATCAGCCCCCGCGGCTAGGATGCGCTCGACAGCGAGGTCGTGCTCTACATTGCCCACCGCCAGCAAGGGCGCTAGTGTGCGCTCGCATATGTCCCTGCACAGCTCCTCATACCAGTTACACGAGGAGCCCACGACCAAGATGACAGCGTCCGGAGGTTCGCTGGCCAGTCGGAGCAGCGCCTCTCCTCTGTCGGAGACGACGGAGACCGCCATCTTGTCCGCTTCCAGCGCCTTTGTGACGGTGTCAGCGATGTGCTTGTCGGGATCTATCACCAGTATTCTAATCACTGAATCCTCTCCCTCTCATCCTCGCAAGGGGCCTCTCTGGTGCATCGGCCTGCAGATCTGCCTCATGCGCCGTCCCTTGAGTCGCTCGTCCCCAGACGTGGCTCGAACGCACCTAGCGCAGGGTGGTCGTCGCTAATCCTGTTTGATAACCAGCGGACAGAAACTCCGATATCCTTCAGGCATACCAGATTCCTTGAAGCCGAAGTCCGCCGTGCTGGCAAGCGGTCCGTTGGCGTTGAGCAAGAATCCATAGTCGAGGTCCGTCAGCGGCAAGTTGCAGGCTCCCAGGTCTTCGTCCGAGCTATCCACTGCGACCACGTAGCAGAACTCAGTGGCGGATCCTGGTGGCCCAGTGTTCAAGTCTGTGAAGTAGTACTCGCCGTCACCGAACGTCTCCGTCGTGGCCAGCAGGACATCCTCCAGGCCATCGCAGTTCCCATCTTCGTGCAGCCAGACGGTTATGTTGGCCATCCCCTCTCCTGGGTCATACGTGGTGTTGCCGTCAGAGTCGCACCAGACACGGTCGCCGATGGAGCCGTCCGCGTACAATCCCAGGTCCTCATCGCGGTCATAGGCGCCCAGGGTGATGCTCTCGATGCGGGCCGTGTCGCGGGCGGCGTCCGAGTCCAGGCTGTCATCGGCCCCCTGGTTCTGCAGGGTGATCTCCCAGCTGATGGGGATGCTGTGGAAGTCGATACAGTAGTCACCGGGATCCAGGCCGGTGAAGACGTAAGTCCCGGTTACATCCGTGGTGCAGGTGTACAGCATCGTGCCGGTGCAGGTGGCGCTCACATACAACTCTAACCCTATGCCCTCGACCCCCGGCTCACCTGCGTCCTGAATGCCGTCCTGATTGGTGTCATACCACACCAGGTCCCCGAGCTCATATGGCGGGCAGAACCATCCCTTTAGAGCGTGCTCTTCGACGGACAGTCCGTGGGCTCCGTTTCTGTCCACCCACTCACCATCTTCGAAGAACTGCTTCTTCCAGGTCCCTTCCACAGTGGTGGTGATAGCTGTGGGTGGGTCAAAGCCGCCAACCTCTTCGCCTTCCTCGAGATATCCAAAATCGATGACTTCCTCCCCTTGGTGGAGTCTGAGCCGCCATTCTCCGGCCACGTCCCCGTTCACAGCGCGCAGCCTGAACGTACCGGTACCCTGCACCAGACACGACTCGACCGTCAGCCTGGGCTGGGCGGTTGCGGGTGGACTGGAGTACGTAGGTGTCACCGTCGCCACCAAAGCCACGAGAGCCATCGCCCCCAGCACTGCAGCTAGGTACAAGACACGTCTTTCCATGCCCTTCATCCTCTCTTGCGTCTTCACGTCATCTTGTATCCTACAGAGTCAAACTTAAAACGTCGTAAAAGATAGCTTAAAACGGAATTAAACCTGATCGGGCACGGTCTTCGTCTGATTACTGCCCAGCCACGAGAATCATTGAACCCCGCACTCCCTGTGGAGCCCCAGCAGTCAATCAGGCCCTTGGTGGGGCATCCACGCTCCGCCACCAGATCGGGAGCGGGAGGCTTTGTCAAACGCAATCCTGGCTCTCGTCCACACGGAATCCTAGCCATGCCATTCTGTCGTGTGTTATAATGCTTTGCGGTGTCGAGAAAGGTAGTCCTCTCACTGATCTCTGTGCTGCTGATGGCGGCTGCGGCCCTCGCTGCCTCGCGTTTCCTCGACGATGATCAGGGCGCACAGGCCACTCTGTTCTACCGGGAGGGACGCGTCAGGGTGAGGCGGGGCAGCGGTAGTTTCTCGCCTGCAGCGCGGGTGCTGAAGGTCGGCGAGGGGGATAGGATTGAGACGGCGGCCGATTCCCGCGCTCTTCTGGCCTTTTCTCCTAAAGCCACCGCGGAACTTGGTTCCTACACACAAGCGCTGGTGAACCGGCTGATCTTGGCAGACAATGGTCCTGCGACCGTCGAACTCGGGATCCTGCAGGGCGAGACTTGGCATCGACTATCGTCCCTGTTGGATCCAAAGGCGCAGTACGAGGTTGTGACCCCTTCGGCCACTGTGATCCTTGCCGCGGGCCGTTATCATGTCACTGTCGGCGACGACGGGAGCACCCGCGTAGAGATCTCGGAGGGAATGGCTAGGGTGCAGGCTCTGAATTCTGAAGTGGAGGTGTGGGTGGGGGAATACACCTCGGTCAGCCTGGGCCGGTCTCCTTCTGTGCCACGGCCGTTGGAGGCTCGGCTTCTCTTCGTGTCTGAGAGGGAAGGCAGCGCCGACATTTGGCTTCGACAGGTTGACGGTCAGGAATCGAAGCTTACCGGCAGCCCAGCTGATGACCTCGCACCAGCCTGGGCGCCGGACAGCACCAGGATCGCTTTTGAGACGATACGCGACGGGAACGGAGAGATCTACGTGATGAATGCGGATGGCTCCAATGAGGTGAATATCAGCGGTCACCCAGCTGATGACGGCGCTCCTGCCTGGTCGCCCGATGGGACGATGATCGCCTTCGAATCGCTGCGCGATGGGCAAGAAGAGATCTACCTGATGAACGCCGACGGCAGCGAGCAGGAGCGGTTGACCACTGGGCCTGGCCTAAAACTGGCCCCTTCTTGGTCGGAGGATGGGAAGGAGATCGTCTTCACCAGGATAGAGGGAGACTCGAACGCTGACGGGGTGATCGATTCGTCCGACATGGGGGCCGTTTTCTGTCTGGACGTGGGAAGTCGCAGCGTGCGAGCATGTCGGGATGGCCAGACAGTCTTCGACCAGATGATCTTCCCCTGGGGACGTCGGAGGGTAGGTTGAGGTATTGCCCAACAAGAGGATAGAGGTGAGGAATGGTGGCCAAAGAGCCGCAGTCCGAACAGCTTCGGAGCAGGATCGTCGAGCATCTCAAATCGTGTGACGAGAACACTCTCGTTCGGATTGGCGAAGTGCTCGAGACGATCGAGGATGGCACGCGGGAGACGGTGGTACCTAGCGGCGACGGCGTTACCCGGCGACAGTTACTGATAGGGTTGACGGCCGGAGGGGCTGCGCTGGTCTCCACTAATCTCGCCACGGGATTGGCAGCAGGTGGCCTCGGTCTCAAGGCCGGACGGACGGCAGCCGGCCTGGAGAGCGAAGCCGAGTTGATGAGACTGAGGGGTCTCGTGGTCCTTTATGAACGGCTGGAGCGGGTGGGCATAGACTCCATCCTGAGCACGGGCGTCGCCGCGCTGGCTATCTCTCTGGAAGGCTTCGAAGCTGGGATGATGGTGCTTGAGAAGGGCGTGAGCCTAGTCGATGCGGGGGTGAGTTCCTTCGAGAGCTCTTTCCCCACCATCCGTAGAGGACTCAGGGTCGTGGAAAGCCTGCTTACGAGCATGGAGAACCGTCTGACGCAGCTGCAGGACGTGATGAGCGAGGTACAGGAGGTCGTCAGCCCCCTCAGCGATGCTGTCGGAAGCTTTCTCAGTTCCCTTGTCGAACGGATCCCTGGCGTCGGTCCAGCCATCGTGGATGCCCTGGACCGCATATCGGTACTGGTGGGCTCCCTCCCCCTCGCGGTCGGCGAGGTCAGGGCCGAGCTTGTGGAGCCGCTACGGGAGGAATGGTTTACCGACGACGAAGAATCGGGCCTCAAGGGCAGGCTCCTCAACCCCCTCCAAGAGGACTTGCTCGAACCCTTAGAGGAGTTCCTCGGCAATCTGGCCGACGGAATAGACTTGTGGCAAGAGCGACTCGTCGCCCCCGTAGAGGTGGCACTCAGAGAGCGGGAGTTGATCAGGGAGCAGATCGGTGAGTACAAGGAGCGCGAAGGAATAACGTGAGAAAGCCCAATGTGATCCTCGCTCTGGCCATACTCTTTCTCCTCACCCTGGCCTGCGAGGGTCCGGTGAGGCTGACGGACACCCCCACCCCAGAGACTTCCGTGCTTCCACCCCTGCCTACTGCCGAGGCTTTCTTGCAGGCGTGGGAAGAGGAGGACTACGCAACCATGTACGGCTTGCTGTCCTCCTCAGCTCGGGACGCCATGACCGAAGAGGAGTTCGCCTGGTTTCACCAATCCATCATGGAAGAGGCCACCGCTCTCTCCCATGAATTGGAGATAGGCAACTTGGTGGAGCAGGAGGGAAGCGCAGAGGTTCACTTCACCCTTACTCTGGATACCATTCTGCTGGACCCGGTGCAAGTCTCCAATCGGCTGCCGCTGGTCTGGGAGGATGCCGGCTGGAGGGTGGACTGGTCACCGGCGGTGATGTTCCCCTCACTTACGGAGGAGAACCTGGTGTACATGCACCGCCTCACCGCCGCCAGAGCCAATATCTATGACCGTAACAGCCACCCACTGGCCATGGAGGGTTCCCTGGTCACTGTGGGCGTGGTGCCTCAGGACATCGAGGACGAAGCCAGCCTGCTGGCCGAGTTGAGCCGCATCCTGAACATGACCTGGGACGACATACAAGCGCTGTACACGGCTGTTGGCGTCCAGCCTCACTGGTTCGTGCCCATTGCAGACATCTCATTTGAGGAGAGCCTCACCCACGCCGATGTGCTGAACTCACTCCCCGGCGTCATGCTACGTGAGACTTCCATCCGTACCTATCCCCAGGGCGACCTGGCGGCTCACGTCCTGGGCTACATGGGGGAGACAAGCCCGGAGGAACTGGCGACCTTGGAAGCACAGGGATATGCGGAGGGTGACGCCATAGGCAAAGTGGGACTGGAGAGATGGGGCGAAACCTATCTGTCCGGTCGCCGTGGGGGAAGGTTAACCATCATCTCCCCCGAGGGCGAGCTGGTGGACACCATCGCCGAGAATCCAGCTACGCAGAGTAGGAGCATCTATTCCACCATTGATATGGAACTGCAACGCGTGGCAGAAGAAGCCCTGGGAGATCATCGGGGAGCAGTGGTGGCGCTAGACCCCAACAACGGCGAGGTTCTGGCGATGGCCACCAATCCTCGCTTCGACCCCAATGAGTTGACCTTCGGGCGCTTTGACCAGGCCCGTTGGGAGGACCTGGCAACTGATGCCGCTCGTCCCCTGGTTAACCGAGCCACACAGGGGCAGTACCCCACTGGCTCAGTCTTCAAAATCGTGACCGCTGCTGCTGGCATGGACGGGGCAGGATACTCTGCCCATACTATAGTGAACTGTACTGGCTCCTGGTCCGGTCTGGGTCCAGGGTGGACGAAGTACGATTGGCTGCGCACTGGCCACGGCGCCATGGACTTCCGTTCTGGTATCATCCACTCCTGTGACGTCTTCTTCTGGGAGATAGGCTTGCGCCTGGACAGTTTGGGCAGTGACCTCCTCCCATCTTTTGGCCATGGTTTCGGCTTCGGCGAACCGACGGGCCTAGACGCCATAGATGAGAGCCCTGGCCTCGTGCCAGACCCCGAATGGAAGGAGAAGCACTTCACCGGCGAGGGGAACCCTTTCTGGGTGCCAGGGGACGCGGTCAATCTGGCGGTAGGTCAGGGAGACCTCCTGGCCACACCCCTCCAGGTGGCCAACATGATGGCTGCTATCGCCAATGGCGGCATCCTCTACCAGCCACACTTGGTGATGCGCATCTCGGGCACTCCCTACGAGGAAGAACAAATCTATGCCCCCTCGGAGAGGGGGCGCCTGCCGGTGTCCGAGGCGACTTTGCAGGTCATTCGCGAGGGCCTCAATGGAGTGACCAGTGACACTGGAGGCACCGCCTACTACGCCTTTGAAGGAGCGACTTTCACCTCGGCGGGCAAGACAGGCACGGCCGAGACTCCAGACGAGAAGCCTCATGCCTGGTTCGCCGGGTATGCCCCTGTGGAAGCTCCGGAGATCGCTGTGGCGGTAGTGTTGGAGAACACCGGGGAAGGCTCAGTGTTTGCAGCGCCCATTTGCCGCCAGGTCATGGAGGCCTTCTTCTTTGGCCCTCCAGCTCCGGAGTCATCTGAAGAGGACTAGGGTCTTCCAAGATTGACATCTCGTTGCCCCGTGGTTGGCGCCCCAGAGAGGCGCACGAGAACTCACCCTCGCAGGGCAAACGATGAGGCACGGAGCCGGCCACTTCCTCGGAAGTTGATCGCCGTGATCGAGCTCTCTTGGTGCCGCTAGCTCTGGCGTCCACTGGCATCGAACTGGAACCAGTGGGTCCGCTGCCGGTGCGCTCAGCTGCACTGTTCCCTGCACTGGCCCGGACCCCTCGAACGTTCACAACTGCCTGGTTGACGTTCGCTGACCGTAACTGTGGCTGTGACTTGGCGAGACCTATGCGCCTGGCGATTCCTCGAAAAGGCCACAAGGGCAGGGTGACTTCTGCCTTTGCCCTCTGCCCTGACTTGGGCTAAGATTTGCCGTACTGTTTCGCAGCGAGCGAAACAGGCACTCAAGAGCACCGAACCACAAACCTGGCTTGGGATGAGAGTTTCCCCTTCCAGCCAGGCGATTTCGCCCTCGACTTGCACAGAGAGAACGTGAAGAAGGAGTACAACGATGACTAGGAAGTGGATCTTGGTCATGGCGGCACTGCTGCTGGTATTCCCGGCGTTGGCCTGCAGCATCTCGTTCGGTGCGGGAGAGCAGACGCCTGAACCGACGATGCCTCCTCCGCCTGCCCCTGGGACGCCCACCACGCCAGGGCCGACGGGCTGGCACCTGTACGACGTGTTCTTCGCGTCTGAAGTGACGGACGGAGAAGAGCCTATCACAATCGCTGATGAGTTTCCGCTTGGGACTCCGAAGATCCACTCTTTCGCTACCTATCAGGGCATGGCCGATGGCTTGCAGTGCGAGTCTGTATGGTATCTGGATGGTGAACAACTTTCGCGCACCTCCTTCGAGTGGGGTGCCGGTGAGACCGGAGAGCAACTGCTGATCGCTCAGTTGGAGGCTGAGGACGGTATGCCAGCGGGCAACTACGACTGGGAACTGTACGTTGAAAGAGAGTTGGCGGTGAGCGGCAGCTTCTCCGTGCAAGGTGAAGCCCCCGTCCTGTACCGAGACCATTTCAGTGACCCGAGCTCTGGTTGGGAGGTCGACGAATACGACTCGGGTAGCGTGGGCTACGGGGACGGCTTCTATTTCGTGACTTCCGTTGTTGAGAAGCAGCAGATGTGGGGCGTAGCCAACCGCTCGTTTAGCGATCTCGCTATCGAGGTGGATGCAACACAGGTTTCCGCTCCAGCGAATGAGAACAACTCGTATGGGGTGATGTGCCGGGTGCAGCCCAACGGTGACGGCTACGCGCTGCGGATCAGTGGTGATGGTTTCTATGGAATTCACAAGGTTGTCAACGGGGACTTCGAGGCCCTGGTGGAGTGGACAGGATCCACAGCGATCCGGCAAGGGAACGCCACCAACCATCTCCGCGCGGTGTGCGATGGAGCCGCTTTGGCGCTATTCGTCAACGGGGAGTGGGTGGCTCAAGCCAGCGATAGCTCCTTCGTGGAAGGAGACATCGCGCTGACAGCCTCCACCTTCGAGGAGGAGATGACGGAAGTTCACTTCGACTATCTGGTGGTCTTTGCACCTTCCGAAGGAGCAGCGGAGTAGGTACCGACTGTGCCTCTGCCAAGCCGATGTCCCAGCGGCGCGATCATCTTTGGGGATGACTTCGATGATGAAGGGGCACTTGAGCTTTGTTCGGCCGCGAATTCATGACCTTTTGCAGAGCCTGTCCCGAAGAGCGCGGATTGTGTGATGAGGAATAGCACCCGACTCGGACTGGATGCAGGCTTTTGAGAGGGGGAGAATCGTGCTTCCTACTGCTGCCGCGACGTGCAAGTCCATGTGCCGCATGCTGCCCACAGACATCCAGGTCTGAAAGACCGACAAGAGGGATGCTCCAAGCACCCCTCTCCCTTTTCGGTTGGCAACTAGATGTGATATGCTTGGTGATGGTGAAGGATTGCCGAAAGGACACTGCAGCCCAGGTTTCAAAGACAACAGGACAGGAAGATGAGCCTGCAGATTGGCATCGTTGGGTTGCCCAACGTGGGCAAGTCAACGCTATTCAACTCCCTGACCCGGGCTGGAGCGCAAGTGGCCTCCTACCCTTTCACTACCATAGAACCCAATGTGGGAGTGGTGGAGGTATCTGACGAGCGACTCCAGCAGATCGCTGCCCTGGTGAATCCTCAGAAGGTCACCCCGACGACCATTCGTTTCCTTGATATTGCAGGCTTGGTAAAGGGGGCTAGCCATGGGGAGGGATTGGGCAACCAATTCCTGGGATACATTCGCAACGTAGACGCTATCGCCATGGTAGTTCGTTGCTTCCGGGCACCGGATATCCCTCACGTGACCGAGACCCTCGACCCCGCGTCGGATATCGAAGTCATCAATCTGGAGTTGGCTCTCGCCGATCTGACGACAGTGGAGAAGCGCCTAGAGACAGTGAGAAAGTCCGCCAAGGGCAAGCCCAAGGAATACGAGAGCGAACTTCGTTTATTGGAGCGCCTCCACGAGTCGTTGGGTCGAGGGGATAGGGCGGAAGGCGTGACTCTGGACGACCAGGAGACGATGATCCTGAGGAGCTTCGGCCTGCTAACCGCCAAGCCTCAGCTGTACGTGGCGAACGTTGACGAAGATGCGCTCCTGGAAGGGGATGAACTGGTCAATGCTGTAGAAGAAGCTGGGGCCAAAGCTGGGGTCCAAGTGGTGCGGATTTGTGCGCAACTGGAGGCTGATTTGGCAGAGTGGCCGCCCGCTGAAGCTGAGGCCTATCGTGCTGAGTTGGGGCTCACGGAGTCTGGGCTGGAGCGAGTCATCTCCGCTGGCTATCGCCTGCTGAACTTGGTCACTTTCTTCACCGCTACGGGTGGGCGCGAGGTTCGCGCCTGGACCTTGGTCAAGGGCGCATCCGCCCTGGAAGCTGCAGGCAAGATCCACACAGACATGCAGAAGGGCTTCATCCGGGCCGAGGTCATCCCCTGCGATGAACTGATAGGCGCCGGGTCCATGGCCACAGCGCGCGAGAAGGGTTTGATGCGGCTGGAAGGTCGCGACTATGTCATCCAGGAAGGAGATGTGGTGCACTTCCGCTTCACCGTGTGATGGCCAGGTGTGGCTAACCCACAGTGAAGGCGAGATCTTTATGATCCGTGACGGGGATTGCATTACCTACGTCTGCAATGCTAGAATCGGTGGGCTGCCGTCCTGGCAGGGAGACCTTTGGAGTGCAGCGGCTGCACGGGAACTGCGCTGACGTTGCTGGAGCGACGTTGCGACCGAATGTCTACCGAGTATGAGCATCACCAACGATCTCGCGAGAAGGAGATAGTGGAGTGTCTCTGGGAAAGAAGATCCAGGTGTCGCTAAGCGAGGAGCAGTACGCGCGGCTGAGAGGCTTGGCTGAAAAGCGCGATGCCTCGGTCAGTGAACTCGTACGCCAGGCCATCCAGCAGGTATACATGAGTGATCTTGAGCAAGACCTGGGGACGCGTGAGGTGCAGCGACTGGGCCAGACTCCACTCCTCATCACCGAAGAAGAGGAAGAAATCGGTATTCGAGGGCCCGAGATCCTGGCCGAGGGTTGAGAGCCGATGGCGCAGCTGCAGGAGTTTGTCATTCACAGGTTGGTCGGCCGGCTGACTTGCCTGAACGGGAGTATACACAGCGTATGCCTGTGCAGGGTTGCACCTCCCTGAGGGGGCGGTTCGACCTTTGTGGATTGGAAGCGCGACATCTCTGGGCTTCCAGGCGTTTCCTCCGTCTGGGGTCTGAAGGATGCTCCCAACAGCTCGATTCTTGCTCAGCAGTGGAGATGATCATAGACTCGCTTTGGTGGCAAGGCCACCAGGAGGATTGTGATGAGAGTATTGTTGGTACAGCCGCCTGAGAGTCAGAGTGTGATAGGGTTCAACAAGTTCGGCTGTCCTGAACCTCTCGCGCTGGAGATCCTGGCAGCCAGTCTTCAAGACCACGAGGTCAGGATCCTGGACATGCGTATCGACGCCGACTTGAGAGGGACCATCCGTGGGTTCGACCCCCAAGTGGTAGGGGTTACGGGGTACACGCCCAACGTGCCTCAGATGCTATTCGTGTGCAGTGAGGTCAAGCAGCTCGATGCCGGCATTACCACCGTGGTCGGTGGCTATCATGCCACGCTTTGCCCAGAGGATTTCGACGTGCCAGATGTGGACGTGATCGTGGTGGGGGAAGGAGAAGAGACCTTTCCGGAGTTGGTCACCGCCCTTGAGCAGGGAGTCGACCTGGATGAAATCGCAGGACTCGCCTACCGCGGGGACAGAAAATGGGTGTTCACCCCTCGCAGACAGCTTCTGAGAGATCTGGACAAGAGCCCCGTGCCGGCGAGACACTTGACGGATGCGTACCGCGAGAACTACTTCTTTCAGTTCTGGTCATCTCCCACACCGCTGGAGACGGCGCGTGGTTGCCCTCACAACTGCAAGTTCTGCTCCGTATGGGTCTTTCATCAACAACGCTGCCGCTTCAAGTCCGCAGAACGCGTCGTGGGGGAACTGAAGAAAGTGAGAGGCAGCACTGCCTACTTCGTGGATGACAATTTTCTGCAGAACCTTCGCCGGGCGGAGAAGATATGCCATTTGGTCAAGGAGCTGGGGCTCAAGCTCAGATATTGGATGCAGGCCCGCAGCGACAGCATAGTGCGGCGGCCCGACCTCATCGAGCGCTGGGCAGAGATCGGACTATCCACGGTGCTCGTCGGCTTCGAAAAGTTCCGAGAAGAGGAGCTGGACGACCTTCGTAAGCGTAGTTCTGTCGAGACGAACGAAGAGGCGGCTCGCATCTTGCGAGCCAATGGCGTGGACATTTGGGGTGCCTTCATTGTGGACCCGTCTTGGGAAAAAGCTGACTTCGATGCCCTGATCGAGTACGTGCGTCACCTCAGGATCAGCTTCCCTCAGTTCAGCGTGCTCACTCCCCTGCCCGGCACGGAGTTCTTCCGCGAGAAGCTGGGCGAATTGACCACGCGCAACTATGAACTATTTGATTTTCTGCACAGTGTCCTGCCCACCAGACTTCCCGCCAAGCAGTTCTATGGGGAGATGGCACGTCTATACTCCAGCACAACCATGGGCTTCTCCGATCTAAAGAAGCGGATCAGGTCGGGACAGATTCAAGTATCCGGGCTGCGCCGGATCAAGAACCTGCTAGCCGAAGTGAGCAATGCAGACGCCTATCTGCGCGGCCTGGAGGGAGGTCCTACTCGGACGCGGACCACTGGTTGAACAGAATTGGGCGCGGCGACCCAGGAGGAAGAAGATTCTCCCTGATAGCTCGGGATTTGGCAGGGAAGGGTCGCCGCGCCCTTCAGTCTCAAAGCAATCCGTTAGGTGCAAGGGAAGCGATTAGAGGGGATCGCCTTGAGCACTGTTCAGCGCAGTATGGACTACTTCTTGATGTGCATAGGCATGATTACGTAAATTAGGTTCTCATCCCCTACGGGTTTCAAGAGCCCCGGTCGTGACGGGTTGGTGGTTTCTAAAACGACTTGCTCCGTGCCTATCACGTTGAGCATGTCTATCAGATAGCGGCCGTTGAAGGCTATCTCCATCTGCTCGCCTTCCACCACGGAGTCCAGCTCGCCCACGTTCTGGCCCACCTCCGCAGCGGACTCGACGATCAAGCGTCCGGGCGCCAGCTCTGTTCCGGGGATTATCTCCAGTCGGACTATGTTGGCGACATCCCGCGAGAACAGAACTGAGATCCTCACCGCCCTCATCAGCTCATGGGTGCCAATGACCACCCGAGTGCCGTAGCTTGTGGGGATGATCTGATTGTAGTCAGGGAACTTCCCCTCGATGAGCTGGGAGACAATTTCGATATTATGCAGTCGGAACAGCACCTGGTTGCGGCTGGGCGTGACGATGATCTCAACGGGCTCTTCCTCTTCAACGCTGACTCGGGCTAGCTCGCGTAGAGCCCGTGCGGGGATGATGACCTCCATGGGCTCCGGGACCTCCTCGCTCAAAGGGGCCCTGCGCAGGGACAGACGAAAGCCATCGGCGGCGACCATAGTCAACTCCGAGTCTCGAAACTCGGCGAGTGCGCCGGTCAGTACGGGCCGGCTTTCGTCTGTTGCGGCGGCTAGGGTCACCTGCTCCACCATCTGACGCAAGGTGGCAGGAGGTATGGTAACCTTATGGTCGGTGACATCGGAAGGTATAAGGGGAAAATCCTGGGCATCGATACCTCTGATGTCTGCCTCGAACTGGGCACACTTGAGATGCAGGCTCTTGGTCCTGGTGACAAGTTCCATCTTGATCTCGGCTGATGGCAGAGTAGTGACGAAGTCCGACAGCAACCGGGCGGGGACGGTGATCTCCCCATCTTCTTCCACCTTTGCTCCGATCCAGCAGGTGATGCTGGTAGAAAGGTCAGTCGCCGCCAGCTTGAGCCGGCCCTCCTCGGACGCCAGGAGGATGTTGTTCAATACTGGCAGTACGGCCCGTGTACTCACCACGCGGCCTACGATGGAGATGCCTTTGGCCAGGTTCTCTTGCAGGACAGAAAGCTTCACGACACCCCTCCTTTACCTTCCCGTGCCCCAAGCATAGTGTTGTGAAGTGAGGTAGCACCCCACATCTAGTGGTAGGTGCAGTAAGTATACTCTGGTTTGCGAAACGTGTCAACTATGCAGATGCCGCAGATGTGTCCTAGTTGACAGGCTAGACAAAGTTATAGTATAATGTAAATGCCAATGACATATATGGCACAAACTGCATTTTTTAATGGGGTGATGGCGTATGGCTGGAGGAAGAAGGCGAAGGAGAAGACGAGGGGGCGGAGCGACCTATGCCCGCCGTACGAAGAGCTTTGTCCAGCCTTCGCTGCTCCTGCTACTGCGACAGGGCGACGCACATGGTTATGCCTTGATGGAGGGTATGAAGAGACTGGGATTGTCGGACGACTCTCTGAATCCCAGCGTGGTCTACCGCGGGTTGCGGGAGATGGAGCGCTGGGGTTGGGTCGTGTCAAGGTGGGACACGGAGGGCTCGGGGCCTCCGCGTCGCGTCTATAGCATCACGGAGGAGGGAGCCGAGTTCCTGAGTGAGTGGGCCGGTGGCCTGGACGAGATGAGGGATACCCTGGACCGATTCCTTGAAACCTACAGAGAGGTCCAGGGGGCGAGGAAGGATCATGAGTCTGCTGGATGACCTCTTGGTCTCGTTGAGGGAGGATGCACCGGTGCGGGAAGTTCGTACCTGCGTCCATTGGACGGCGGTGGTGAGTAGGCATTGCGGTCTGGCCTCCACCACGCGCGACGAGCGGCATCCCCACGGCCACGCTGTGGTGCGAGGCGTCGGGACCTTGCACGAGCGGAGTGCCCTGGAACTGGCGCAGTTTGCCAAGTCCGGCGATCCCTTGGAAGTAACCATTGGAGTGGCAGCGATGAATTCCCTGCTGGATGTAGATGAGGATCAGTGTGTGGAACTGAACGCTGCGGACTGGCTAGCCGAGCAGGGGCGTAACAGGAAGGTTGTCGTGGTCGGCAGCTTTCCTTTCATCCCGCGGCTGCGAGACAAGGTGGGAACACTGTGGGTGTTGGAGAGGCACCCGGCGGAGGGCGAGCGGGACGCCAAGGAGGCCATCGACTTGATCCCGCAGGCCGATGTGGTGGCCATCACGGGCACAGCGCTGATCAATCATACACTGGAGGGCCTGCTGGGACTCTGCCGGCCCGACAGTTCTGTCATGGTACTGGGGCCCAGCACGCCTTTATCGCCCGTCTGGTTCGACCACGGCGTGGACGTCATCTCCGGAACCAAGGTGGTTAATGTAGAGTTGGTGCTGCGGCTCATCAGCCAAGGGGCAACCTTCAAGCAGATCAAGGGGCCGGGAGTAAGATTGCTAACCATGACTTCTTCCGGGAGTGAACCCTGACTTGGCGAGAAGGTTCTTCGCGCGCAGAGTTTCAGATGCTATGGTTGCGGACAGCCGTTTCAAGTAGCCCGTGGCGTAAGGGGCCAGGTTCGCAGACGGGCCGCCCCAATTGCGATGGTCCCCACGTCCTTGGGGACGAGAGCGACAGGGGCTGAGCACGAAGCAGTCTTGGCCGGGGGCTGAGAGACTTCGGCCATGGTGCTCGTGGGGTCCAGCAGTAACGCGGCGATTGCCCTCATAGACTAGGCGTCACAAATCTATTGTTAGGGAGGTGAGACTAGTGCCTCAGGGTGATGGTACGGGGCCGACAGGACAAGGACCGGGCACGGGAGGAGGAGCAGGCGTCGGCGCTGGCCGGGGACGCATGGGCGGCACCAGGCCGGGGTCGGGTCCTGGCGGGGTGTGCAAGTGCCCATCGTGCGGTCACACGGTGCCTCATCAAAGAGCTCGCCCTTGCTACAAGGTATCCTGTCCTAAGTGCGGCACAAAGATGATCAAAGGGTGACCACCCCGAACAAGAAGCTAGAGAGGATGGGAATCTATTCCCTCCTCTTGAACATTGGGCTGGTGGTCCTGAAGCTGGGACTGGCCGCCCTTTCGGGCAGCCTGGCCGTTGCTGCCAGCGCCACCGACTCAGCGGTCGACATCTTCAGCTCTGTGGCTGTGCTTGTCGGCCTGGCGATCTCCAGGCGAAAGACGAAGACCTTCCCCTTCGGCCTCTACAAGGTGGAGAACATGGTTTCTATCGTCATCGCCCTGCTCGTCTTCTTCGCTGGCTATGAGGTTGCCAAGGAGGCCCTGGTGGCGCCCTCACGGAGGTTGATCACCGAGTGGTGGATCTTGGCCGGTGTGGGCGTCACGGTGCTGGTGCCCTTTCTCTTCAGTCGATACGAGCTGACGGTGGGGAGGGCGACCAATTCTCCCAGCCTGATGGCGGAGGCGCGCCAGTTCCAGACGGACGTGTTGTCCTCTGGTATCGCCTTCGTATCTCTGGTGGCTGGTGGTTCGGGGTTCGCAGTCGACCGTGTTGCCGCGTTACTGATTGTGCCCTTCATCGCTAAGTCAGGGTGGGATCTGATGGAGGATGGCATGAAGGAATTGTTGGATGCATCTCTCGACACAGACACCCTTGCTCAGGTCAGGGCGCTCATCCAGTCGTATCCTGGGGTGGCTGGAGTCAAGTCCGTGGTGGGCCGGAACTCGGGGCGGTATCGCTTCCTGCAAGCTGACATCGAGGTACACACCACCGATCTGAAGAGGGCTCATCGACTGAGTGAAGACTTGGAAGAGGCCATCAGGGCCGCGGTCAGTAACGTGGAGCGAGTGGTCGTCCACTACGAGCCAAGAGTCAAGACCAGCCACGTCTATGGCGTGCCCTTGGAGGATCCTAGGGGGACAGTGAGTGATCATCTGGGCAGGGCGCCATACTTCGCCATGGTCGAAGTCAGCGCCGACGAGGGAGATCTTCTGCGCCAGGAGATAGTGGCCAATCCCCATCGGGACCTGGAGAAACAGAAGGGAATAGAGGCGGCGAAGATGCTGGTGCGCCAGGGTGTGGATGTGCTTTTCGTCAAAGAAAGCCTTGAGGGCAGGGGGCCCTCGTTCGTGCTGGCAGATGCAGGTGTAGAGATGCGGCTAACTGAGGCCGGCACGCTTGACGAGATTCTGGCCGAGGTGCTCGGTCAGGGCAGTGAAGGTTGAGAACGACACCTGGCTTTGAGCCCTGGTGCGCTTGCCTCAGCATCGAGCGGTGCACGCGGATCTGGCTACGGTAGCCGCAGGGCATCCCTCGCGGCTACCGTGATCACGGGGCACCGTAATACGCCGTCCTGTACACCCAGTAGTGTCCGTAGATCCTGTGGATGAAGGCGCGGGTCTGGGCGAAGTCCACTTCCTCCACAAAGAGGTCGATATCCGTCACCTCTCCATCTCTGTTCCAGCGAGCCACGTTCCCCGGCCCGGCGTTGTAGTGAGCCAGCGCGCGGAACACGACACCGTCCTCGTGCTCCATGATCCACTCCAGGTACCAGCCGCCGAATTCGGTGCTGACTACTGGCCGGTAGAGATCAGCGTAGTGGAAATCGATGAGGCCTAGCTCCTCAGCCACCCAATCTGCCGTGGGCTCGATGAACTGGGTCAGACCGCGCGCCGGGTAGGAGGACGTGGCAAAGGTGTCGTACCAACTCTCTTGCCAGATCAGGGCGCAGAACAACAGTGGCTCCAGTCCCCTCTTCTCCGCCTGCGGCACTATGAGATCGGCGAAGTAGACTGGATAGTGGAGCTTTTGTAGGAAACGCGGCACGTCATAGATGGAGTCGGCGGGCGACAGGATCAGGATGCGCTGCGCGCAGGCGATAGACTGATCGTAGAAACCTTCTCTAGCAAAGAAGAGCGCCAGCTGGTAGAGGG
>CAZBJW010000014.1:0-33753 GCA_964492135.1 uncultured Anaerolineales bacterium | reverse complement strand
GTAGGCCAACGGGGCTGTGGGAGTGAGTCCATCTCCCAACTTTTGAACGCTTCCATGAGGCTTATCCTCTTTGCGAAAGCCTTGACTTTGTGATAAAATTATCAAATGGAATCATATGGGTCTGGAGAGGGATGTTCGGGGAAGATTACCTACACTTTTTGAAGCACAATTTGAATAGCCGGCTTTTGGGGCGGAGACAGCCCCTCCTGGCGGGGTTGAAGGTCACGCACCACTGCAACCTCCATTGCCGGGGTTGCCCCTTTTGGAAGAGAGATGGCTCCGGCATAACTTTCCATCAGGCCCAGGAGGCGATGGGGCAACTCCATGAGGATGGCGTACGCCTTTTGATCTTAGAAGGGGGCGAGCCTTTCCTCTGGCGGGATGGGGAACATACCTTGGCCGATATCGTGGCCGAAGCGAAGAGGCTTTTTTTCAGCGTGGGGATCACCACTAACGGGACTCTATCCCTGGAGAGCCAGGCGGATATCCTCTGGGTTAGCATCGACGGGCTCAGAGAGAACCATAACTACAATCGGGGCCCCATCTTTGACAAGGTGATAGCCAACATCGAGGCCTCTTCCCACCTCAAACTCTTGGCCAACATAACTATCAACCGGCGCAACTGGCAGGAGATACCGGAACTGGTCAAGTTCTTGGCCCCTAGGGTGAAGGGTATCACCATCCAGTTTTATTACCCCTATGAGGGGACCGAGGATCTATTCCTTCCCTTTCCTGAGCGGCACAAGGTCTTGGACCAACTCATCGCTCTCAAGAGAGAAGGCTATCCGGTGAGCGATTCAGTGACCGCCTTAGAGGCGCTCAAAGATAACAGTTGGCTTTGTCACCCTTGGCTCATCGCCAGCGTGGAGCCTAACGGGACCGTCACCGATGGTTGCTACCTCAAGAACCGGGCCCAGATAATTTGTGCTAATTGTGGTTTCGCCGCCCACGCCGAGATCTCCCTGGCCTACGACTGGGATTGGAAAGCGATCAAGGCCGGCGGGGAGATATTCGGGTTCAGATAGATCCCTTGCCACCAGCCACGGGGGGAAAGATAGCCAGGTAGTCACCCTCTCCCAGAACGGTATCCAACCCTTCTTCTAGCCTTATATTCCTCCCCTTAAGGAGGATGATGATCGATCTTTGGAGACCTCCCTTTTCGTCAAATATCCGTTCCTTCAAGTTGGGGCGGAGTTCAACTAGCCTCTCCAAAGCGTGGCGCACCGTTTCGCCCGCTTCCAGATCCACTTCCACCTCTTTTCCCCCCGCGACCTGCCTCAAGGTGGCGAATAATCTCACCTTCATGATATAAAAGTTTATCATCTAGGGAGTCGGAATACAACCTGAGTTCATTCCCTTGAAGATCGTCGGTCCTTGATCGAAGCGGACTTCAACCGTTTTGCTTCGCATCACCTTCTGTTAGGGGGTTCTTTGTCTGGGTGACACGAGAGGGGCTTTATATGGACGAGTATCCGCGGCATGAACCCTATGATCCGATCCGGTTAGCCACGATGGCGGAACTTCTGACGGCAAGAGGCGCGAGCGCCCCGTCCCGGTCTTGTGTGGCTACCCTGACAACCCGGCACTCGCGGTGAGAAGCGTTGACTTCCGCGTAATATCGCATTATAATGGAATTGCCGCACATGTTAAGAAAGCACCTCGTGCCCATGGCAGAGCCGAAGGCGATGACCAGGTGGTGGGGGTGCCCTAGCGGACATCACCGTACCACGAGGGGGCGCCCCGTTTGACCGGGGCGCCTCTTGGCTTTTCACTGGAGCGGTCCCCTGTCAGGCTCCCGAGTGTATGCGTAGTGTGGGGCGGACTGGTGGCTCAGACCCAAGAGCGATAAGCAGAGTCCGGTCCCTGCGGGACGGCCCGCTTGGACACGTTGCGACGGGGAGGGGGGACTTGTCGGCCCCGTGGGATGGCAAGGAAGCGAGGAGCGAGTGCCAGTGAAGTTGCGGAGGAGCCCATCGACAACCGGCTGCTGAAGGGAGGCTCTAACGTCTCACTGGGGGGCTGGTCCGAGGGGGCGCTGGAGGCCATCTGGCTGACGGCGGCCGTTGCCTTTCCCCTGGCCTTCAACCCCTGGGGTAGCAGCGGCTTCGAACTGCCCAAGGTGGCGGTGCTGCGGGCGTTAGTTCTGCTGATGGGCCTGGCGGCGTTGGTGCGGGGCATCGAGGCCTGGGGTAGCCCTGGCCGCTCACCGCCATGCCGGGCTGCTACGCCTATGATCTTGGGCGCACTGGCGTTCGGTTTTGGCGCTATCTGCTCCTGCTCATCCTGCTGGGGTTGGCGGTTCATGTCATACTCCCGTAACTTGCTACGCTCGACCATTCGCTGCAGGTCATCAAAGGGATGGCACTGTGGGCTGTGGCGCTGGCCATCGTGGCGCAGGTGCTGAGAGCTATCTGGGCAGCGGTTACCTCTTGCAGGCCCTCGTGGCCACGTTTGGGCAAAGTTTGTCATTGGTCCGCGGCATGCTGATCACCATGGCCACTTCCAGCGTGGGACTGGTGGCGGGTGGGTTGGCCTATGCTGCTGCTACCTATCGCTGGGTGCGCGGCAGCGGTGCCATCGCGGAGGGAGCTGTGCTAACCCGTAGATGCACTGGATTCGTCGCCTAACATTCACGCTTCTTATGGAACTCGTAATCATCGCCGTGGCCCTGGCCCATGGCGTGCTGTGGGCTGAGTTGAGCTCAGTGGCCCAACAGCGCTGGGGTTTTGGGCTGCACAACCTGTGGGAAGGGCGGCTGTACACACCCTTCACAGCACCGTTCTTCGTGCGGAACTTGACCATGCTGCTCGGCATCCTACTGCTGATCGGCTACTCCATTGGCATCTACGAGTGGTTGGCCGGCACGCGGCGGGCACTGCTCCTCTATTGGGTTACCAACGTGCTGGGGATGCTATTGGCAGCGGGGTTGGCCGTCGTGCCGCTATACTGGGTTGGCAGCCCGCTGGGGCGTGAACTGGCCCTGATGAGCGACGTAGGCCCGTCAGCCGGCGGGTTAGGGTGCATCGGCGGATGGGTGGACAGGCTGCCGGATCGTTACCGCCGTTGGGTTTTCCTGGCAGTCATGGCCTACTTAATAGGCAAGCTGGTCTTGTTTCCGGAGCTTTTCGCCGATACCGCCCATCTCTTTGCCTTTCCGATGGGCTTTGCCCTTGATCGCTGGCTATGGGGCAAGAGGGTAAGGTCACATGAGACTCAATAGAATGACCCGGGCGCGACTGCTGGCCGGCGTCGTGGCGTTGATGGGGCTCTTGAACGTGACATCGTCAGCCTTTTTCACCGTGACCAGCCGCTTGCGATGGCTGCGCCAGGTGCTGCCGCCGGAGATCACACTCGGTTCGCGGAGCCTGACCCTGGTGGCCGGCTTTTTCCTGATGGCCGTCGCCTGGAAGCTAGCTCAGCGCAAACGCGTGGCCTGGTTGCTCACGGTTTGGCTGCTGCTCATCTCCGCCCTCACCCACGTCCTCAAGGGCCTGGACGTGGAAGAAGCTTCGGGTGCCCTAGTCCTGCTGGCCGTGCTGTGGTGGTCCCGTCGCGACTTCACAGTGTGGAGCGATCCCGATGCCATCCAGAGCATCCTCTTCGGCACGCCCTACGCCATCCTTTTCTTCTTCCTCTACGCTCTCCTGGGTTTCTACCTGCTGCGCTACCAGTTCCGACCGGGGTTTGACCTCGGCGGCGCCATCAAGGAGGCGATCAATCTGGCGACGTTTCAAGGCGAGCAACTGTACACGCCCCTCACCCGTCAGGCACGTTGGTTCGTCGAGTCCATCACCCTGATGGCCAGCGTGGGCGTCCTGTACCTGGTTTACAACCTGATGCGCCCCGTGCTGCACCCAGTTCCTGTTACTCGTCTTGATCGTGAGGTGGCGGGCCAGATCATCCGCACTTGGGGATCAAGCGGTATTGCTTACTTCGCGCTGGGTCACGACAAGAGCTACTTCTTCGACAACGACGCCACCTGTGTCATCCCCTATGTGCTGGTGCGCGACGTGGCGCTGGCGGCTGGCGATCCCATCGGCCCGCCTGAAGACGTCGGCCCGACTATCAATGCCTTCCGCACCTTTTGTGAAGAGAGTGACTGGACGCCAGCCTTCTATCACGTTCAGGAAACGATGCTGCCGCTCTATCGGGCCGCCGGCTTCGAGACGCTCAAAATCGGCGAAGAGGCCCTGATAGACCTGCAAACGTTCGATACGAAAGGCGAAGCCAAAAAAGATCTGCGTCTGGCCGTGAACCGTGCCAAGCGGGAGGGCTGGCAGTTTCTCTTTTTCGACCGGCCCATTGACGATGCCGGGCTGATTGCTCAAATCGAGGTTGTCTCTGAAGCCTGGCTGGCCGACAAGTTGGGCGGGGAGATGGGATTCACCATGGGCGGCACCCCCATCGCTGGGAGCGACGAAATACTGGTGACCAGCGTGACCGACGCCGCCGGCCGGGTAATGGCCTTCATGACCTGGGCACCCATGTGCGGGGTGCGCGGCTGGGCAGGCGATTTCATGCGGCGGGTTTCAGACGCACCTGGCGGCGTGATGGACTACCTGATTGTTTCAACCATCAACCAGTTGCGGGAGCGGGGCGACCAGGTCATCAGCCTGGGACTGGCACCGCTGGCCAACGTGGAATCTGAGAACCCCGACGCGATGCTCTCGCTTGAAAAGGGACTCGAGCTGATCTACGAGCGGTTCAACACCGTTTACCACTTCAAGTCCCTGCACCACTTCAAGCAGAAATTCGTCCCGCGCTGGGAGGGCCGCTACCTGATCTACCCTGGCCTGGGGACGCTGCCGCGTGTGGTGTACGCACTGGCGAACGCTCAGATGTCCAACTTTGGCCTGAGCGAGCTGGCCAAATTGGTGCGTCCGACCAAAGACAGAAGGGGTGAGCCGCGATCGGCTACCCCGGTGTGATCAAGGGGCACATATGCCATCCGTCCATATCCTGTCGGCAGACGAGGCGCTCTTGCGTCGCAGTCTGGCATTCAACCTGGAGCAGGCCGGCTACCGGGTGAGCACTGCCCCCAGCGCAGAGGACGCCCTGGTCCTGGCCGCACTGCTTCTGGTGACCAGCGTCGTCTTGGCTGCCAACGGTTACGAGATCTCCCGCTACGTCATCGGTGGCGGGGGCAGGCACAGCGAAGCCGATCCTTACACTCTGGATGCCACGGTCGGCCAGGCCGTGGTGGGCGTGACCAGTAGTGACTCATACGAACTCTGCGCTGGCTTCTGGTGTGGGATGGGGGAGTACAAGGTCTACTTGCCCATCATCCTGAGGAACTTTACGCCATAAGTTTGCGGTGAAGATGCGAAAGCAGGAGCCCCGCCCTAAGGCGGGGCTCCTGCCCCCGTGCTCCAGCGCTTTCAAGCAATGTTCCCAAGGACCCCTTTACGCAGGAGGGCTCTTTCTATTGCCCTCCCTTACTCTTTATGCTAGACTTGCCTCTGATATGCTGGCTAAGGTGATGAGTTGTGCCGTGGTGGGGCTAGAGGGGGCTATCATCCAGGTGGAGGTGGATATTTCCCCTGGGCTCCCTGCTTTTACCATCGTTGGCCTTCGCGATAAGGCCGTCCAAGAGTCTCGGGAGCGGGTCCGCGCGGCCATCAAGAAAACTGTCCTTCAGAACCATTACCCCCGTAACTCATAACTTCCCACTTGACCTCTCGAGGAAAGCGGCGCGGCTTAGGCCCCAGCTTCTTCCGACTGATGCGCGCGTCGATTGCTGCTTTGGTTCTTCCTGTCCTCTCCATGACTTGTCCGAGATTCAACTCTCCTCGCACGTAGCGCTTCACTAGCTCATCTTCCTCCCTGGTCCACCTGCGATACTTTCCCGTAGCCGAACAGTAGGTGCGCTCGCGCCGGATCCCCTTGGCCTTCGCCCGACAGTGGATAGCCTCCCAGGTGCGATTGGGAAGGAGTTTCTCCAGCTGCAATTGGGGCATGGTGGCATAGTGCTTCTCCACGATCTCATCTTCCTCTGGAGTCCACCGGTTATCTCCACTGAAGGGGTAGGGCGGGCGATGGATCAGCAGCTCCTGCTCCAGCCCCGTGCGCCAGTAGATCACCGCGCGGAAACGGTCTCCCTCAGGGTAGATGAGGATCCGTTCCAGGACGATGCGGAGGAATTCGTTCTGCATCTCCCCCGGCAACTCATCCCAACGGCTCTCGATGTTGGAGAGAAAGTCGCGCACCATCTCGATCTGCTCGGGGGTGAGGGTGGGCCGGGTCGGGTTCACTGTGACCTCGGCAAGGCGATCTCGTTCCCTTAGCTTCTCCTCGATCCCTTCGAGGATCAGTTGCACTTGCCGCTTGGAGGTCGTTTGGGCCAGGTTCTCCCGTAGGTTCTCGATCTCCCTGGTGAGCCTGCTGTAGGCCCTCTTTCGAGCCTTCGCCTTGGCCTTTGTCTCTTCGTACTGCCCGGTGAGTTCTTGCAGTACCTTCTCCGTGTAGCCTGAGAGGGAGCACTGGGAGACGACGAAGCGGGCGATGGAATCGTCGAAGGCCCAATTCACGATTCCGAAGCAGGCATGATCGGCGAGGCCTAATGCATATTCATTTTGGCACATATATCCCGGCCTGGAAGGAGCGGCGCAGATGCCAAGGGGTTCGGGATGAGCTGCGCACCAGAGGAGGCCGGTCAAGGGCAGAGGCGAAGAATAGCTGGCGCGCCCCCGGCGCACGCCCCTGGCCAACCGCTCTTGCACGGCCCAGAAGACCTCCTCGTCGATGATGGGCTCGTGGTTGTACTGGCGAACCACTTGCCCTCCCCAGATCCACCAGCCGATATAGACCGGGTTGGTGGCGATCCGGCGTACGACTGTGGGCGTGAGGCGATAGCCTCCGTGGACCTGGTTCATCTCCCGAAGGGCGGAGCGGTTGTTCATCAAGGGGGCGATCTCCGGTTGGAAGGGTGGGATGAATATCCCTTCACGTTGAAACTTCCGCGAGACGACATAGGGAGAGGAGGTTTCCTTGAGCAGGGTATGGAAGACCAGACGGACGATCTCGGCGTGGGGTTCGTAGGGGATGAACTTCTCGTAGGTGGGGCTCTCCCGGTCCAAATCTAGGATATACCCCAGGGCGACGAGGCCGGCCGCAAAATATCCTTGCTTCGCCTTGAGCTCACGGGCCCCACCCAGTCTCATGCTCATCAGTTCCAGCTCGTCTGCCGCGCGCTCTAACTCCAGGCGGTAGATGCGCATGTGCATCTTGTCCTGGAGGTTGAGGCGCATGTTGGGCACCACGAGGATCACGCCCTTCTCTTTGCAGAGCTCCCCGAAGGTCAACCCGTCAATCAGGGTCTGGTCCCGGAAGAGTCGAGAAACGTGAATGACGTAGATGCTCTCCACAAGCCCATCTCCCACCATCTGGATGAGACAGGCCAGCCCCTCCCGGCGGTCCTGTCCGACGGTTCCAGAGATGCCTAGATCTCTCTCCTCTATGTGGACCTGGCCGTTGCGGTAGAATCCAGGGTAGTCCCTTGTGTCCTTGAGGCGTTGCACCTCCTCAACGCTCAAGTCGAGGGTGTAGCCGTCCCCTTGTGCCTGGCGCTCCAGCTCATCCTGCATCTGGATGGAGTAGAGGCTCTTCTTGACCTGCTCGTGGGTGGAGAGACGCTTATACACGAAGGCCATGCGCTGACAGGGGAGTTCGGTGAGGCGATCTGGGCTAGGGGCTTCCTTTGGCTCTCGGATGCGCCCCCCGAAATCGTATCTGCTGCGGTCGAAAGCGGTCACGGTTCACCTCCTTGGGTTAGTGGGGACCATGGCCGCTCGCTGCCACAGATAGCAAGCGGCCAACCGCCTTCCGGCAGTTGACCGGGGGGAATTTACGTCGTAAAATAGAGACGTTGCCCCATAGGGCAACCTCTGGGTGGGCAGACAGCTGAGAAGGCACTGCCCAGGGTTACCTCGAGCCCGGCCCGCTGCTAAGTCAGCGGTGTGGGTTAGACAGCCGTGTGGTGCCACCAACACCCGCGGCTGTCGCTCTTTGGCCCCTCTGTACTTATCTTCTTCCATAGTTTAGCAGGTATAAGTGGCCTTGTCAAGGGCGATGCTCTCTCCCTCGACTTTGGTCGCAGGTCAGGAGGGGCTTGCTGGTCTACCTCTTCCAGGAGGTGCGTCATCGCCGCCATTCTCTTCGCGAAACGTCCGTTCGCGGTGAAGCAAAAACCTCGCCATTTTGGCGAGGCAATGGATCAGCGCATCTTCTAGGGCCCGGTTCCTCGGGAGCCAAGGCGGGCGCTCCTCCTGGGCAGGCTCTCTATGACCGTCAGTATTCTTCTCGTGAGACTGCGCCTTTGGTGACGATGTGGGCATGATGAGTCGGCGCTCCGATGGTTTGCCGGTCCACCTTCCTTGCTATGCTAGGGCTCTTGCCAGAGACATGCTCTCGTATCGGGCTTGCATGAAGATCTCTGTCACCTGGAAGTGATCGGCCATCTCCGCAAGATCCATCCGCTGAGCCAGGCAGGCCCTCAGCTCCTCCTCGGGTATCAGGAGATGGAGGGCGAACTCGCGAGCCTCCCTCTCCTGGGAAAGGGTTCGTTGAAGGTCGGTGCGGCTCAGCGACAACAGTTGGTTTCCAGCGTGCAAGAAGTGATGTCCTAACACATGGGCGATGAGCTCTCGGAAGTATCTGCTATTGGTGATGGAGTCCTTGATCCCGATGTCGCGTCCGACGACCACCTCCGGAACTCGGCCCGCGAACGGGAAACGGGTCACTTCCAGATCCTCAGACTCCAGGATCGCATCCAGGTCTAAGGGTGTGGAGAGTTCATATTTCTCTCGAATATAGGCAGCTCGTTGGGATGCGACTGACATGGTGTGCTCGATTCCGCCTCTTTTGCGGGCCCGTCTGGGCAGAAGACCGTAGGCCGGTCAGGTAGATTCGCCCCGCTTCGACAGGACGAACTGAATGTAGTCGAAGACTGACTTCTTCTCCTCCGGCGTCATACCCTCGATATGGTTCATCATGACCAGGAGGCTGGGCTCCGACTTGGGGAAGGAGCCCACGATGATCTCCTCCACCGGGACCCCGAGGGTATGGGCGATGGAGAGGGCCACGTGCATATAGACGTTTTCCTTCTGGTCGGTCTCGATCTTGGAGATGAGACTCCGGTCCACCTGGGCTTTGTCGCCCAGCTCATCCTGGGTCCAGCCGTGGACATCCTGTCTGAGATACCGGAGCTTTGAACCGTCGATCTGGTATTTCATCTCTCCTCTGAGGGAAGGATACCACATTTTGTGCCGCTTGTCAACAGAAGGCCCCCCAGGGACGTAGGACGGGCAAATGTTAAGGTAAGAAGGGCTTGACAGATTAGAACACTTACGCTATGATTGTGATGCTCTTCCACAACAGCATGGACAGAAAAGACGAGATCTTTCAATTCATATGTGAGTTCCGAAACGTGAACGGGTACGCCCTGAGTCTGAGGGAGATCGTGGCTGGCACCTCCGTGGCCCCCACGTGGACCGTCCACCGATATCTGGTTGACGGGACAAAGAACGCGCGCACTGTGAGTGGTGTTCCCGAAGTATGTCAGCTGCAGTTGGACCTATGACTGCGATGGCCCGCCAATGTTTTCTGGTTGCTTGAAGTATTTAGCCTTAACTTCCTCCAAGGCCGGGAAGGGGAAAGTCCGTTCGAGTATCTGAACTATTTCCTGGGTAGTAATTCGGTGGCATCTCCTCTGAGCTGATGTGGGCAGGAACTCATAGAAGAGAGTGAATGCTCCACGGTCAATTGATGTAGAGGTCCAGGCGAAGGACGGATTGCGTTGGTCATGAATCAAGAGGAAACGTTCTCCTCGTTCCAAGGCGAAGATCAAGATCCTGTAGGCTTGATAGAGGGTGACAAAGGGACAGATGGAGCTTGCTTCTAGACTGTCCGTGATTAGGCCATGCTTCTCCATGAGCAACCAGTAGGTACGACCGATGGCATGGAGATAGCAGAGGCCAAAGGCGCCCGCTGGGTTGCGACCGTCACAATCGCCGCTCTCGAAGACAGAGCACCCCCCAAAGCCGTTTTCGGTGAATTTGAACTCGGCACAGACCGCATCTCTTTCATCGGTCTGTATGTAGAGATCTACGGAAGTCGGCTGCCCTCGACCCTCGTTGAAGATCAACCTATCTTCTTCCTCTAACCTGGCATCCATTACACGTCCAGATATGGGAATTCCTACGGACACCAAGATGGCATCGAACACGTCCCAGCGCTTCGCCAGCAGAACAGGCCCTATCAGGTTGAATAACAGCGCCTGAGAGCTCAGTCCATGCCGTATCCAACGATGAAGGGGGAAAGGATGGCCTTCAGCTCGGCGCTCGGCTATGATCGTCCTGATCATGGTAACCACTTCCGGTCGATGATGTTCAGGGGCCATCTTTGTTTGCCACCAGCCAGGATGTAGGGAGCAGTAGACCTGACCGGTAGTCCCTTTTCAGCAAAGTAGGCTGCGACTTGAGCCCTCAACTCTGGCAACCAATCAGCTCGTCTAGGAGCTATCTTCACTTGCGATTGACCGGGCATCGTTTGTCTACTCTCCCGTTGGTGGTGCCTGTGGTGGTAGAGCCTACCTTCAATGATCGATAGGCACGGCCATTTCCAGTATAGCATGCGTTGCCGAAGCTCGGAAGTGCTGAGGGGGGGGCGGTTGAATCTCCGTACCCGGCTGGCAAGGGGGCATAGCGCTTCATGGCAGAACAAGACAGAGCGGGCAACGAGTGATCTGAGATGGCGCTTCCACCCTGCGCCGCCCGGTCTTGTGCTAGTTTTGACATCCCTTGAAGGCCACGCTACAATGGTTTCGAAAAGCAGAATAGAAAAAGCCTCGTGGTTTACGCCGAACCATCGAGGCTAAGGCCGAGGGTGTGCAACAGACACCCTGGCACCGACATTCTATCACAAGGGCTCGTCTGTTGCAACCGACAGGCGAGCCTGTTGTGTTCATCCGCACCCGCGTGGTCTAAGCGCGCAAGGAGTACAGCAGGACGAACAGGGCAGACTAGGTAAGACTCGAAGGTGAGAGGGGAGTGATATGATAAGTGCAATGATGCCCGGGTCCTCGGTGTGGTGGTTAGATCATACGGGCGGAAGGCGTAGCTACATGTTCCTGAGCCACTAGGGAAGGAATAGATAGTGAGGGCTCGCCCCCAGGACAATTCGACCATGTGCAAAGCAACCTTGCATTGAGAAAGCATATGTGGTAGGTTTGAAACTGGGCCGGCTAGAGCCGAAAATCGGTCTTCGATACACTCTATCGAGCCAGCGCAATGTGATGAGGAGTCTTCTTTGGTTGTCGGGAGGTCCTGTCCCTACGCCGAATGTAAGAATAAGAAGCTGGTTGTGTTGGATACAAGCCTTCTAGTGGCTTTTCTGAAGTTTCTGTGCCAACAATACGTGTCGGCTCGTCGGGCTGACGCTGTCGTGAGATCATTCGACAACCTTTGTTCGGGGCTACAGTACTTCCTGGATTCCCTGCGCGAATGCGCAGTCGATGGATGTCTGCACGTTTCTACAAGGATCCTTGAGAATGAAGTCAGCCCGCTAAATCCGCAGTCTACAATCCGCAGGCGGGTGCGCTTCCCGGACAGACTCGTGAGTGCCAATAGACCGGAAGCGTATGTGCGACTACAGCAGCTCCTTGAGGCCTACCTAGTGCCTACGGACATAGCTGATGAACTCGTGGCGCAGCTACATGCCACCTATGAAGGCCGACCTCCGATCAGTGACGAGGACATGAGCCTTCTTGCAGTGGCAATTCTGAAATCCGACGGGGTCAATAAGGTTGGGGTGCTTTCCCTCGATGAAAGGCTGCTTGATTGGGGCTTGAAGATGCAGAGCCTGAGACAGGTCCTCTATGAAGGCTCTCAACTTTCGACGGTGCATATCGCACCTGAATATGGGGTGACGTTTCTCGCAACGATTCACGACTGCTGCGGGATCGAAACTCCTCAGTTTCAAGGTCTCGCTGAGTTTGTCACTTCACAAGACATCGCCAGAATTGAAGGACTCAGTAATGAAACTGTGGCTCGAAAGTGGAGACAATCTATGAAGATCAGCCGACTACTACTTGAGTCCGCGGTGCGCAAGGAGCAACAGAGACCTGCTCCCGCCTCCGCATAACCAACTAGGGAAGGCAGGTCCAGGGGAGTGACATGGCGAGGAAGCCGGACCGAAGTAGATTCCTTATGGAGTTGAAAGCCAAACTCGCTTCGGAAACGTCGGAGGAGATGATAGAGCGCATCCAGGCGGAGCAAGCTGTTCAAGATGTCCTACTTGAATTGTCCGACTCCCATGACTTTCGCGTCGTTGAGGATTACCGCTACACGACAGGAGAGGAGGAAAAGAGAACGGACTTCATACTTCAGGTAGAAGACTTCGAATTGCGTCTCATAATGGAGTATTCCCCGACGGGGAGGCCCACTTTGACAGCAAATGACCTCAGGGCTGTAAGCAAGATACTGGAGAGTTCAACGAGCACGATCGCGTTGGCGGTGGTCTGGGCCGCGTCCGACCTTCCCACCCTAGTCATCACCCAGGGGCTCGTCGAATTTCTCCTGGCCGATGGGCAGGAGACAGCCAAGTTTGTGAAGACTGCATTGCCACTCAAGGATGCGATTCTGCGGTTCGTTGATAGGCAGACGAAGGGTTGGGGATTACGGCGAGTGGAAAGAGTCCCAGCGGAGGAAATGCTTCCAGACGCCCAAACCATCCTCGAAAGGAAATTGCGGGAGGAACTCGGGCGGGAATCGACGAGAGCATACAAACTAGAGCGGAAGGTCGCCGCTCAGAAGAGCATTCGCCGTAAGGATGTCGAGACAATTGCGCGGATTTTCGAGCAGAGTCGCCGCGCATCCAAGGACGCGCAAGAAATCACCGACGATCTGAGGAAACTGATTGACAAGTGGCAACGTGGTGAGGGCACATGATCACACATCTTGAAGTTGACAATCTTAGGGCCTTTCGTCGGATATCCTTGGACCTTCGAGAGGGCGTTAACTTCATTGTCGGGCCGAACGGCATAGGCAAGACATCCCTTCTCGAAGCCATTTCATTGGCATTAGTCGGGGAGGCACTCACCGTCGATGAGTTGGTTGCCCTTATGCGTGACCTTGACAAGCCAGCGAGAGTTGCCCTCACTATCATCCAAGATGGAATCAAATATGAAATTGAGAGGAACCTCAGTGAAAATGGAAGGAAAGGCCGTTGCTATCTGCGAGAAGGAGATCAGGAACAAGTTGCTCAAAGGTGGGACGAGCTTACCGAGAGAATCGAGGATGTTTTTGAAACCACGACTGCGTTCTTTAGAAGAATCACCTACATGTCTGAAGGTGACGTATTCCGCTTCGTGAACGAGCCGCCGGGAAGAGCCGTAATGTCTCAGATTGACAGGCTGCTAGGCATCGATCAACTCGAGACATTTCAGACTGCGCTTCGAAATACCCTTCGATACGTACGGGAAAAGATAGATGATTGCCAGGAACTGCTGGCTGCCTACGACCGGCAAGCCGAAGCTTTCGCAAAGCAAGTAGATGACTTTCATCGGGAGGAACCCTTTGTCACGCTGTCCCACCTGGAGGCGAAGATTAGTGATCTTGAAAGTGTGCTTGAGACCGTCGGGGTTCGCAAGGCTGAGATAACCCGTGCCCTCGACGAGCTGAAAGAAGTAGAAGCTGACCTAGCCGCGGTACAAGACATACTGGGGGAAGGTGAGCCGGAAGACAAGGCTAGGCTTCCCGTGATACAATGGTTGTCTCAGCACGTTGACAGCAGGGCACGCGCCATCCAGCTGCTCGAAGAGAGAGCAAGAGATACACGCGAATCCGTTGGCCGGTTCAAGGGTCAGAACGAAGCGCATGAGGACGCTTTGCGTCTACTTCAACCTCCTGACCTCGTGCCAGGTGACAGGCGCACGATACCGTGTCCCGTGTGCCGAAAAGACCTTACGTACGAGGAACGTATAGAAATAATAGACGAGATTCAGAAGAAGATGGATGATCTTGTCCGTTCTCAACGTGACGCCGAAAGGTTGCTCAAGCGCCAGGATACTGCGCTTAGAAAGGCTCAAGCCGAACTAGACTCACTAGTTGAGTGTGCTTCTCGTATGAAGCGGTGGATGGAACGGTATCCGGATGTCAAAACCCTCAATGTTGCTCGGTCGAGGATGCGAACCTTGCAGGAAGAACTACGGCAGGTCGAGTTCACGGGCGAAAAATGTCGCGATGAGCTTAGGAACCTCCGCGACATTGCTTCCAGCCTCTCAGTCCTAAAGGAAAGGCTTGAAACCCTCGGTTTCCACGATTTGGCATCCCTTCGCCGCGGCTTGGTCACCCTGACAAAGGCGGAGCTGGTGTTCGATGCATGTCGTGGCGCCATAACCGCAACGATCGGCGAGCAACGAGATCAGAATCTGCAAGAAGTGTATCAGGAGATCGCAGAGACCTGGCAGAAGTTCGTTGAGCGGTCTGAGTGGACGGTACAGTTTGCTCAAGATGGAAAGCCGTCCTTGCGGGACATGGTTGAGAGCCGCACCTTTGACCTGACCCAACTGAGCGGCGGAGAGAAGACCGCCTTCCTTACGATTATTCACTCTGTGCTCGCCCGTCATTTTTCCAACGCTCGCTTCATGATGGTCGATGAACCGTTGGAGCACCTTGACTCTGTCAATCGGAGGTCCCTCGTTAGATTCTTCATGGAAGCTGCACAGAACGGCTTCTTCGAGCAAATGATAGTCACTACGTTTGAAGAGTCCTTGGTACGCAAGTACCTGTCAGACCCTGACGCAAACGTTATCTACCTTGATGCTTATCGTCCTGAGTTTAGGCTCTTGATTGAAGAGTCAGCGTAGAACTTTCGCCCTTCTGCGTCCTGGACAGAGGTCGCTTGTGCCGGTACGCCTAGCACCTTCATCGACCGTCGGCTTTGAGATTGTCAAATGGTGCCCGTACTAGTTGGTACCAACGTCCAGCAAACGCAAGGGATAGTAGGCCGCTCTGGGGTGAGGATGAGGGCGCGATGCCAGTCAAGTCTGCGTCAACACAAGCACGCTATTGGAGGACCTATCCCAGGGGAGGGGCATCGCTAAAGCAGAAGCTGGCGATAGTGAGCGGGGAATTGGACAGACAGAATGCCCCTATGTCGACCGCGCGGGGGTTTGGACTCATCTCGCTCACTATGTGTGACGACATCCAGCACCAGCCCACCTCTTCTGCGGCAGGGTGAGAGGGGGGACTGATGAAGCGAGGAAAATAGGTGAGAGTTACCGAAGAGACTCTTGAACAAGAGATAGCTCCCCTTCTCGCCGAATGGCTTGGTGGTGAACACCTTACTCAGACCTACGCAGAGGGGCAGAAGCCCGATGTCATCATCATCGTAGACAAACGGCGCCTCGTCTTCGAACTCGAGATCGATGGGAGAAGCAAGCTTCTCGAAGGCGTCATTCAAGCCAATAGTCATAAGGAAAAGGTGAAGGCCGACGGGGTGATTGCTTTGGCCTATCCGGGAGACGCTCGGCGCGAGATCGTATCTCGGCAGGACGTAATAGACATTGCGACAGGCCTTCCGATTACGGCTATCGTTCTCACGCCCTTTCTCAACAAACGCTTTGCCGACATCAATCTTCGCGAGCTAGCTGAGGGTATCCGCGATTTTCTGCCCCAGCCAACGCCGACCGTGGATCTTGGTCTAGTCACGGGTGTTCTTCGGGAAGCAGTGCTGACCATTTCAATGAAGCTCCGATATCAACATGATGTTGCCCAGCCAGCTCTCGACGCCGTGATAAATCAGTTCGAACTTTTCCAAGTCCTGAGCGCGGGGGAAGACGGAGCGCAGAACGAGGAACGTCAGCGTGATCTCATGATCACTGTATGCGACTTGGTAGGGTACGTGCTCGTCAATCAACTCCTCCTTTACCATCTCCTCGCGCCGGTGCTCGATGAACCAACTCTGAACACAGTTAGTGAGCCCCGGGCCCTTGCCGAGTACTTTGCTCGGATAACTGAGCGTGATTATGAAGCGGTCTACGGTGTCGACGTGATCTCGAAGTTGTCCAAGGATACAGCTCCCGAGGTCAACAGCATAATTCTCGGCCTCCGTGCAGTCCAGCCCCAATATGTCCCTCATGATTTGCTCGGTCGAATATTTCACGAGTTTCTTCCTCCTGAGACGAGAAAGTTGTTGGGCGCTTTTTATACGAAGCCCGTCGCTGCGGAGATCCTCGCTGGGCTTGCGGTGAAGAAGGCAGACGATGTCGTGATGGATCCCGCATGTGGAAGCGGCACACTTCTGGTGAGCGCTTACCGAAGCAAGAGGATTAAAGACCCCCGTCGAACTCACAAGAGGATAATTGAAGATGATGTCTATGGTGTGGACATCATGCCTTTTGCGGCTCACCTAGCCGCACTCAACCTTACCATGCAAGGACTAACATCTATCACTGACCGCGTCAATGTGGGGATGGGCAACTCCCTAGATCTGCAACCTGGAACTTCTGTGACTGCCCAACTGACATTGCCCTTTGCCGAGATGAGGGCAGAGCGGGTAGACATGCAAGACCTCTCCGCAGAAGCAGGTGCTTTTGATCTGCCGCAGTCGACTGATGTCGTGATAATGAATCCGCCTTTCACCATCCGGAGACGCTTGACACCTCAGATGCTTGGCACCCGCAAGGACGCCTTCCCCTCAGCCCAAAACTACTGGGCCTATTTCCTTGCACTTGCCGACGACCTACTCCGGGAAGGCGGGCTTGTAGCAGCTGTCCTTCCGCGCCTATTCCTGGCAGGGCACTACAGTGCAGATGTGCGGGAGAAGCTGATAGCAGAGCGTGGCTATACGCTGCGCTACGTGGTCAGGACTACGCGGGAGATCGCATTCAGCGAAAAGGCCCGGTTTAGGGATTTCCTCATTGTGATGGGAAAAGAAAGGACAGAATGTCCCTGCGGCGTCATCTATCTCAAGAGATCTCTCGAAGAGATGACTGTCGAGAGTGCTCGGGGCCTTGCGGCCAAGATATTGGAGGTGCCCGACGGTCAGGTGTACACAGACGATGAGATATCTGTGGAATGGGTACCCCAACATGTTGTGCGGCAGAACACTTCCAACCTGCTATTTCTGGTGGCTTTCGAGAATCCGGAGAACGCGGCCATCCTACGGAGGTACGGTGAGCTGGTGCTGGACCGGGCCGGTGACAAACTCGTCAAACTGAGAGATTGCGAGTCAGTCAAGATCAGGAGAGGCATGGAGCCCATTCCAAGCGGAATGTATGACGCGCTTTTCATCGTTCGGCAGATCTGTCCGGAGAGAATCTCAAGGTCCGAACTACTTCTACTCGAGGATCAGCGAGAAACCGTGGAAGCAATGCTGGCGAGTGTCTCCACTTCTGTCACGATTCCACGTGAACACTTGCATCATGGCCTCAAGACCCTCTCATACGTCCCTAGTTGGTGCATTGATGATTGTGCAGATTGGTTCCTATACTGTCGATTCAGCGATTTTTCAGAGATCGAGCGCCTGCTGGGCGTAACGGTTGATTTCGACTACGTTCAGCGTCGGCTCCGCGATCGCTCTACCAACCTCCTGGTTTCGAAGCGACTCAACGTAGCTGCACCCGGCACGTGTGGGATAGCCTTCTATTCAGAGGCAAAGGTCACAGCGCCCAATGTATTTTGGTGCGTCGATGCTGAGATGAATCATTCGGCGGCGCTATGCCTATGGCTTAATAGTGCATTTTCCATACTCCAGCTGTTATTTGCCAGGATGGAGACCGAGGGATCATGGTGTGACCTCCTCAAAGAACCTTTGCGAGACCTGTGGGTTCCCAGCGAGAATTTTGCATTTGAAAACCGTCGTCGCTTTTTCACCTTGATGAACGAGGTTGGACGAGCGCGCATGCCGTCTTTGCTTGAGCAATTCGACTCGAGTTACCCGGAGAGGTACCGCCTAGACTCAACGCTAATGGAGTTGATGGGATTCTCAAACTCAGAGATCGATGACTGGTTACCGAAGGTATATCGGGCGCTATCAAGCGAAATGACGCTCATGGTTGAGGCCATGCGTGGCCCAACCGCACGGCAATGAGGAATCTCGACGTATCGGGATCAGGCGAAGAGAGTGAATCTCCAGGTGAATACGAGAGGCCATTGAAAGAGGTGAAATACCTCGATAGCCCCTTATAGGATATGCTCTGTAGTTGAACAGGGGTATCCATTCCGATAAGGGGCTTCTGCTATTATTGGGTCCACAGGTCCTCCTCCGGGATAGGACTGACAGCCCCTGGCAGCATGACTGCTTCCGGAAGACCGGACCGTCCCGGAGGGGATTGTGGCCCCAAACCGTTTATGGAGAGCTGTACCTCGAGTACCGTCTATAAGGCCACGGCGGAGCCACAGCTGGACCCTCAATCGTAAGCTCTGAGAAAGGAGAAGAGAAGATGCTCTACGTGGGTATCGATTGGGCTGACCTGAAACATGACGTCTGTGTAGTGGATGAGAAAGGTGAGAGAGTGGTCAAGTTCATCATCCCTCACACTGTTCAAGGGCTAAGCAAACTTCATCGTCGTCTCTCTATGCTCACCCCAAACCGGGATGATCTACTTTTGGCCTTGGAGACCGACAAAGGGTTGGTGGTCAGCTTCCTGCTTGATCTGGGGTACACCGTCTATCCCATCAACCCCAAGGTCGTCAGTCGCTACCAAGATCGCTACCGCACCTCGGGTGCTAAGTCTGACCCCTTGGACGCTCTGGTTCTGGCCAACATCCTGCGTACCGACAGGCATCGTTTCCGTCCCATTCTGCCTGACACCACACTGGCCCGGGAGCTCAAGGTCCTCACCAGGGATCACCGACATCTAGTCAAGTCTCGAACCGCCCTCTCTAACCAACTGACCGCCTGCTTGAAGGCCTATTACCCCAGGGCCTTAGAACTCTTCTCTAAGGTGACTCAGCCCATAACCCTAGCCTTCCTGAAGGCCTATCCTACTCCCCAGAGCGCTTCTGGCCTCTCTTTGAAAGGACTGAGACGCTTCTTGAATGAACAGCGCTATACTCATCCTCAGCGGGTGGAGGAGCTCTACAAAACACTTCAGCAACCCCAAATGGCTGTCGACTCATGGCTGGTGAGGGCCAAATCTCGTCATATGCTAGCCCTGGTGGCCCAGCTGGAGCCCCTCTTGAGTGAGATCAAGGACTACGAGAAGGAGATCAAGAAGCTTCTCAAAAAGCATCCTGACAGCGAGATATTCCTGAGCCTGCCTGGGGCAGGAACCATCCTCGCTGCCAGGATGTTGGCCGAAATCGGCGATAATCGGCAACGGTATGCTGACTACCAAGCCCTCCAATGTGAAGCCGGCACAGCTCCAGTTACCATATCCAGTGGCAATTACAGCTATGTCAGATTCCGGCGAGCTTGCAAGAAGTCTCTCCGGGCTGCCCTACACCAATTTGCCTTCTGTAGTCGTAGCGAATCCGATTGGGCTAATCAATTCTACCACCAACAGAGGAGAAAGGGGAAATCTAACTCCCTAGCTACTAGAGCCCTGGCCAACAAGTGGGTGAAGGTAATCTTTGACCTCTGGCAAAAGAGGGAAACCTACAACGAGAGCTTTCACCTTTGGGACAAGGCGCGCTACACCCTGAAGGCCCGCGCTGCCTGAATTGAAAACCGCACCTTGACATAGAGAATCTTCCCAGTGAGGACCCCTCTCACACCCCAATTCCGCCACAAGACCCCGTTTTGACCATGATGATTCGCCCAGACCCCCCTGAGACCGGGATTTCCCCGGTGTTTTTAGGTATAAGAGTATCCAGCAGACCCGTTTTAAGGTAGGTAAAACCACCCTGGCGGTATGTTGATACCTACATCCAAGGAATCGTGGCTTAAAACCTGTGATAGACGGTCTGTTCGTGGGCTGAGTTTGTTGCTATGGGTTCGAGCGGGCATGGAGGGAACGCCGCCTCCGGAAGAGAGGGATTGGACGGTTGCCCTCCTAGTCCATTTATTGCATACTTATAAGGCAGCACCAGTTCCAGCGTGCGCGCCTTTATGCTGAACGCCCTCGCTACTTCGCAAGCGTGCCCTGGGTTGGGAGAGACTGATTATGATTGATCAACAAGAATTCCATCTCATTTTCGAGAGGTGTAAGGAGTTGGCCCCTGCCAAGGGCATGTACCTTGAGGACGACTATGTGACCAATCTTTTGCTGACGGTTCTAGACTATCAGCTGCACGGTCGCATTGTTGAGAAGGCAATTGCATTCTTCCAGGAAAACAGAAGAGATGAGATAAGAACTGCTGGTCATCTGAAAGGGCTTCTCGCAAGATACCCGGATGACCAGGCTGGCAACACTCGCCTTGCTCAGTATCTCTGGGGATACAAATACTGGAATAGAGCCCGTCAGCTAAGAGAACTGCTTGCATACTTCGAGTCCATTGGGGTTACGTCGCAGAAGGTGCTCAAACGATGGGCCCAATTCAGCAATTTCGACAGGGACTTCAGAGGGCGGATTCCCGGGTTGGGTTTCGCCGTCTATCAGTGGTTGGTCATGAGACAAGGCGTGGCAACCATCAAGCCCGATGTTCACGTAAGGCGTTTCGTGGAATCCATTATCCATCGCAGTCCCACTGACGATGAGCTTGTACAGGCGTTGGAAGAAGTAGCAACGGGCCTTGGTCTGAAAGCATATGAGCTTGACTGGAGAATCTGGGAATATCAGAAGAACACTAGGCGATAGAGTTTAGTAGAGTGGAAGAAGGAGCGTGAAGGTGTGCAAGTTGATAAGTGCTCGCCCAGAGAGTGGGGCTGTTACTCTTGCGAAGGCATAGAGTTGAAGCGCGCAAATTCTACGACATGTCTTGCAGAACTCACTGGGAGGCAACCGAATGCTGAGAAGGCGACCCTTGTGGAAGGCAACTGAACAAGGTGAGCTCACTGTGTACGGGGATTTGAGGCATGTTTGAAGTTCATCCTAATCTATTCGTTGGATCCGACCGAGACTGCCCTTTCGCCAGCCGCGGTAGACTTGCAACAGAGCAGCTTGCGGTCGTCCATGCGTGCAAATCCCCATGTCATCAGAAAGCAGTGGGCTACAGGGGAAAACTGCCACCCGATCATCCGCATTATCTTGTCCTAGAAAGAGGGAATGACTTGTTCCTGAACATGATCGACCCGCAGAAACCGCTATTCATGCCTCCACTATTCGAGCGTTCCTTGGAATTCATCGAAAAGCACGTCAAGCTCAGAAAGGTTCTAATTCACTGCAATTTGGGGAATTCAAGGTCTCCGTCCTTGGCACTTTTCTACATGGCCAAACGGGCCAAAGTCATCTCGGATGAGAGTTATTCTGCTGCCGTGCAAGATTTCCGCCCCATATTCCCAGGGTACCAACCTGGCCTCGGCATTCGGATCTATCTGTCACGACATTGGAATCAACTTGGGTAACCTTGGTCCTTGGCCTAGTGCCTACACAGGCCAATTCGCCCAGAGACCTCCGTTTCGACATCTTTCCCACCAGTTTGCGCACCACTACCCCGCCAAATCCCCCCTGAGACTGTGTTTTCCGGGGTGTTTTTAGGTATAAGAATATCCAGCAGACCCGTTTTAACCCGGGTAAAATCACCTTGGCGGTATGTTGTGATACCTACACCTGTAAAATCGTGGCTTAAAACGGCTGATAAACGGTCTGATCTTTGGCTGAGTTTCTTGTTGTGGGTTCCCAGTGAGGGAGGTGGAAGTGCACACTGCCGATGCCAGGACAGCGAACCCGCGTGTGCGTGTAATAGCCGCTGGTCTGTGCATTTGCGACCACGGGGTGATCGAACACACGCTGGCAAGGGAAGTTGACGCGACATAGAAGAGGGGCGCTGATGGTAATTTCCTCAAAACAGATCCCTTCGCCTGAGCGAATCGGGCACGATCTGAGCCTGGTCCTTGCACTTCTTGTGAGCCACAGGAATGGTACAGGAAAGGCTCGCAGCCGTTTGGAATATCGATGACACTGGTATTCACCCAAGAAAGGCAAAGGTAACGCCTCCGTGACATGGCGGTCTTGGCAATGATATAATGGTGGCGTGGCAACAAGGGGAGGATAACCATGCTTGTAGCAGAGCTCAGGGGCAAGGCAGGGAAGATTTCGGGTGATGAGGATATCCTGACTTCAAACGTTTTTGGCACTCTGAAGAACATCGACAGATTAAGGGGGCTATACGCGATCTTGCAGATGGCTGGCATTGACGCCACTCCCGATGAAGCCCTCCGTGCAACCTTCTCCTTTTGGCCCAAGTTCGATGATGGCACAGAGCCTGATGTGTTGATTGAGACTCCGCGACACGTGATAGTGGTGGAGGCAAAATACATGTCGGCGCTCGCGGCAGATGCAACCCAATTGGCACGCGAGTTCAAGGGTGGCACTAGCCTAGCCGGAGCGGATAGGGTGCCTTATCTTTTGGCAGTTACTGCAGATCTTGTTAGGCCCCAGGCTCTAGATCAATTCCGTGACGAACTGAGTGAGGAGGAAGGCCAAAGAGTGGTGTGGATGAACTGGCAATCGGTTGCTCGCATCATCCAAGCATTGCTCGACGCCACGGATGTGGATGATATTTCCAAGCGGTGGGCTAAGGACTTGTGGGGTTTAATGGACCGGAAGAACCTACGTGGATTTAGGGGATTCTTCACCGAAGGGAGGTACGGGATGGATATTCTCCAGGCGGCAAGGGCGCTGGACGAAGTAGCCAAAGATGTGGTCGGGTTAATCGAGGGCCTCAAGCCGCAGCTAGAGAAGGTGAGTATTGTGCCCTTGCCCAAACGGGAGAATCAGATATTCAGGGACGGGTGCGGAAGAGCCCTGGACAACGTGAGCGAGTGGGTGGGCACCTTCTACGCCTTTCCCTTGATTGACAGGCAGTGGCACAGGGGGCACCTGGGCGATGCGTTCCTCTTCGTCAAGATCTGGTTTGCCTCCGAGCATCCCGAGGTCTGGGTGGGCTGCGGCCTAGTCGGCAATCGATCCCAGGCTTCCAGCCGCATGGTGGACAACGTAGATATGAATGTATACTGCCGATTGATCTCTCCCGAATATCTGGACTTGGAGCCAGCCTTCCTGAAATCCATGCCGAAGGGAGATCACGACATAAGAGCCTGGTGGCATGACGGGGAGGAATATGTGGTGATCTATCGCAAATTTGATCTTGCGCACTTCGATCAAGAGTCAAGGTTGCCCGAGTTACTTAGTGAGGCCGTCAGGGTTCGCGACTTAGTTCCCGAGTTAGCAAGCTGGCTCACGAACAACACTGAGGTTCTGCCTGGACACGAAAGTGCGGCCGACCTATGACTGACCCTACCACTGTCTACCTGGAGATGAAGGGAGAACTGCAAGAGGTGCTCGGATTGCCTTTGGTGGGCAAGAAGGAACGATTCCGAGAGTTCTTGGTCGGTTATCTGATGGTGGAGTGTGACTATTCTGAGACCAACGCTCGTCGCCTTGTGACGGGCAACGAAGAGGCTATTCTAGCAATGATGGTCGAAAGCGATGAGCCTGACTGTATGTAGGAACCTCATAGCGGACGAGTTCATCGACACAGGTCAAGGCAGGGAAGCTGCAGGGCGGAAATGACACCGCAGAGTTGAGAGTAGCGGCTCTCGTCCCCACTGCAGGATCGTCCTTAAGTCTCGGCATCGCTTGCAAGGCCGGTTAGGATGGGTCCGAAGAGATGAATAGAAAAACCCTCGTAGTTTCCACCTAACCATCGAGGCCAAGGCCAGGGGTTTGGCGGATCCTGGCACTCACAGCGGATACATGGTAAGGAGATATCTGGCGGGGGGACGAGTAGGCGCGAAACAGAACAACATCCGTGTGAGGATTTTTCGTGAACTGCTGATATTGCCGGAAGACGAGCTGATGAGAGAGCTTTGCAACTTCTTGACGATGTGAAGATCGAGAGGACAAGATCGTGCCAGAGACGTGGACGAAGGCGTTGACTGACTACGAATACCCTGTAAGACTGTCTGACTACAACAGGGCTGATCAGTTTCCCAATTATTTCATACGCAGCATACCTGGCAATAGAGCCTCGACGATCGAGTTTGAGGACCGTTTTCGGGCCGACTCCGGGAGCTTTGTAGAACCATACTTCGAGGTTGTCTTCTGGAAGCTGTACAGTCAAGCGAATCTCCGCCAAAAGGGAACTGACAGAGTCGTCGATCATGTTCTCCAGACTGGCGTTACCGCTCCCGGTCTCCGGACTGCAATCGACGGTTTCGTTGAGAAACCCACCGAGCCCAATCTGTCAGTGTTACGAGCACTCCTTGGGATCAAGAGCCAGGTGTTGGCTGTCGTCCTGACGTTTCCTGCTTTTGTCGATCCTGCCGGGTACCCAATGATAGACACACAAACTGCGAGGTGGATAACTGCTAACCATTCCACCCACAATCGAAACAGGAGGAATCTACTCACACCATTCCGGTTCGGATACACATCGCTTCGGTATAACGACTTCCCTAATTATCTCAACTGGGTTAGATGGTGCAGGGAAGTTGCTGACGTACTGACCGACAGGACGGACATGGAGTGGAGAGCTAGAGACATTGATATGGCGGTCTTTACGGCCGCTCGAGAAGGGCTGCCGTTGAATGTTCTGCCATAACAAGCTTCTGTGAGACTGACCAAGGTCGAAGCGGCGGGGCATTCAGCGACCCTTGGCACGGGCGACCTTGTAAGCAAGAACATTTGCCTTGCGTTGGAGCAACTCCTCGTTCTGCGTGAGGTTGCACGGGGCGGCGAGAAACGACGGATCGCGAACCGCCGACTTTGATAGTGTAACGGTTGGGTCGTGAAAGTGGTGGACAAGGGACACCGGTGCATCGCACTCTCTGAGAGAATCCAGTCAATCAGGGGCTAGGAATCCGTCAGAAGGAAGGATACACCCACAGCGGTAAGATATCACAATAGGGAGAGGTTAGCCATACCCGATCTGGGACTTGTCCCTGACTGCAATGTCATCACCCTGGGATTCTCGTGAATCACACAAGAACACATTGCTACACAGGGAAGCTCATGGCTGATCCGCGAGAAGCATATCTCAACATGAAAGACGACCTACAGCAAGTACTTTCCTTGCCGTTCCAAGGCAGAGAAGAAGACTTCCGCGACTTTCTTGTTGGCTTTCTAGTGGTCAAACTTGGCTATTCTGAGACGCGAGCTTTGGACCTCGTGAAGGGTAATGAGCATGCTATCGTAATGATGCTATTGGAAGAGGATGAGACTCGGACTTGACCCAAGAGGGTTCCAAGAGCGCGTTTGCGGCTTCACCCAGGTCTTTCGCGGCAGGGTGACAGGGGAATGAGCCGGGAGATGAAAGGGAGAAGAGGGAGAAGAATAGTGGCGCTGAAAGCTGGTGGAGGCAAGCAGGGAAACTTGGTGATGGGAGGCCTGTCCATCAATGTTGGTGAGTGCTCTCTATCTAAAGGCGGACAACGCATTCATTTGACGCCAAAGATGTTCACATACATATGCTTCGCAAGGTGCTTGGAGACGACTCCAGGAAACGCGTGTATCTGCACACTGTTCGCGGAGTCGGATTTCGTTTCGTCATTCCAGATGCGTAATGGCTTCAAATGCATGTTCTGGCCCAAATCTTCTGCGCCAGGGTGAGAGGGGGGGAGCGAAGGATTATCCAAGGTGAAGGGAGCTAGAATGATGAGCCCAACCGAATCATCCCAAGGGTGGCGCTGGAAAGTCATTGATGCTTTCATTAGCAAACACTATGACCGCACTTTGAGCACCAAGGGCCAGCGCTACCAAAAAGGGGCGCGACTTGGCCTGGTTCCTCCTTATGCCAAAGAGTGGCCTCCCGAAAGGCCTCTCTGGCCAGCTGGGGTCGCGCGTAAAATGGTTGATCTTCTCATGTTCACACCGGCCGAAATATGGATGGTCAAGGCCAAAATGCATCCAGCGGCTGAAGACCTTGCTATGATGGAGGAATATGCGCGGCTGCTCCCTACGACGCCCGATCCATACCTTGATGAGCACCGTCATAAGGCAGTGAGAAAATTTCTGATTTACGCTGAAGAGGATCCCCAAATGGTACAGCAAGCCCGCACTGAAGGCATCACCATCTACCTCTTCAAAGAAGGTCGCTTCATGCAGTTGTAGCGCCAAATCGACAACCTGATCTACCGGCTGTACGGGTTGACCGATCAAAAGATGACGATTGTAGAGAGCGAGCTGGACTTGAACGATCCAGTGGGGGCGGTGAGAACACCGAATGAAGATACTGCACGCAGCGGATCTCCATCTTCGCGCGTTCGGCGACGAGCGCTGGACGGCCCTTGAGGCCATTGTCGAGGTTTGCAAGGCGGAGGGAGCCAGCATCCTGGCCATCTGTGGAGATCTCTTCGACACTGACACCGCTGCTGAGGATCTACGAACCAGTATACGGGAGCTATTCTCCGGCAATCAATTTCACACAGTCATCATTCCTGGAAACCACGACATGGATTCATACAAAGCCGGATACTATTTTGGCGAACAGGTAACGTTCTTTGGGTATGAGGACTACCGTGAGAACATCTACGATTTCGATGGTACGCGCATCATCGGTATCCCTTTTGAAGATATCGAAGCTATGGAGTTGCTACGAAAGGTTCGCAGCCTAGCACCACTGCTTACGGAAGATCGCACCAACATCATTCTCTATCATGGCGAACTCCTTGACGCCTTCTATTCTCGAAGTGATTTTGGCCGAGAGGGCGAAAGGCGCTACATGCCAGCACGACTATCGTACTTCGAAAACCTGCGGGTGGACTACGTATTGGCTGGGCACTTCCACACCAAGTTTGATGTATGGAGCATCGGGCCGAGCGGATACTTTGTGTATCCGGGCTCACCGGTTTCGGTCACTAGGCGCGAGGTCGGACAGCGGAAGGTCAATCTATTGGAGGTTGGTGAACCTCCAGGAGAGTACCCACTCGACCCCCAGCACTTCGAGCAAGTAGACATCATGCTCAACCCCTTATCGGATGTCGACCCGTTGGATCTTGTTCGCGAACGGCTGGGCGAGGCTCATCCGATGGCAACCATGCTGCTGACCATTGGGGGCTACGTGGCGCAAGCCGAGGATGAACTTGTCTCCCAAATAGCAGATCTACTAGAGGGGAGACCGGTGGAACCAATCTACGAGTTCAGAGACATTCGGCACATTCTGACCCATCCTTTGTTCGAGGTCTTTGAAAGGAAGCTGGGTGAAGAAGAACATGACCAAGAGCAAGCATCCCGGTTGAGGGACACAGTGATTCAAGCCATGATCGAGGCGAGATTGTGAAGATCAAAGAATGTGCTGTTCGACGATATGGACCACTCCCGGACACGGGGCGCGTCTTCTTTGGGCAGTTCTCTCTCATCTTTGGCCCCAATGAGTCTGGCAAGACTCTCTTGGTGGATGCGCTCATCAAGATGCTCTTGCAGCGACGGCGCGAGCAGGCCTTATTCGAGCGTATAGAGCGGGTGGATGAAGTCCCCGATGGATACCTAATCCTCGAAAGAGATGGTGAGGAGTACAAACTGCCCGAGGACGGAAACCTGACCTCGTTGGCTGGTATCTCTGCGGAAGACTGCCGCAATGTCTTCGTTGTGCGAAGTAGTGATCTCACCATCCCCGACGAGGGAGCTTTCTACACAAGTGTCACAGATCGTCTCACCGGACTTCATTCAACGGCCATAGAAAGAATTAGGAAAACGCTGCAGGAGATAGGCAGGCTGACGAACCCCACGAGTCGGAGTGATCTCTCGGATCGACAGGATTGGGGCAAGCTCAAGAGCCGTGTGGCCCGAGCGAAGGACCTGTTGAGTCGGATTGACGAACTGCGGGGGCGGATCGAGGAAGAAGGTTATGACACACTAGAGGCACGCCTACTCTCCCTCGAGCAGCGGTTCGAAGAAATCGAGCAGAATCTTGAACTGATGGAGGAGGGCCGGAAGCGGCTTATGTATGAGAGTGGGCAGCGAGCCCTCTCTGGTCTGAGCGAGGCGCTCTTGACCCTTGGTGAATTGGAGACCTTTACCGAGCAGAATGAGCAGGCATGGCGGGAAAAGGAGAAAGAGATCGCGAGGTTGGAAGAAGAGATTGAGCAAAAGAGCGCAGAAATCGAGACCAAGAAGCGACGGCAAGAAGCGCTAGATATGCAGCTTGCCGAGGTCACGGCAGACTTGGAAACGACCCGAAAGCGACGTGAGCGGATTGACGAAATCGAGGCAGAAGCGAAGATTCATCTGCGGGATAGACTGGCCTGGGAGGCGCACCAGCACTGGTTTCAGTTTGCTCGCATTTCTGGGGTTGCCTCCTTCCTTCTGCTGGCCGTATCACTAGTCGGACTCCTCATGACAGGTAGTTCCCTGTTTCAGTGTTTCGCTTTGCCAGCGGCTGCTGCCACCGTTCTGTTCTTCTTGTGGATGGTGGTGTTGGTTGCCAAGAGAGCGTCCGTAGCCAAAGGATTCGAGACCGTTCGCATAGAGGCGGCGAAGTATGGAGTGGGGGATTCGGAGATTGAAGGCATCCTTGCCGAGATCCGGAAGTTTCGCGAGGAACTTGAGCCGAAAGAGCGATTGAGCGCCGATAAGTCTCGCGAGCTAGAGCTTCTAGAAAGGGAAATCGACGAGCGAAGGAAGGCAATTCGCAATAGCAAGGAAAGAATCGGAGTGCTGCGGAAGGAGCTGGAAGAGATCGCCGACCGATCCGGGGTCCAGACACTTGACGAGTTCTCTGCAAGGGTGAAACAGCGTAGAGAAGCGGAGAACCAACGGGATACGCAAGCGGCGGTGTTGCGTGACAGATTTGGTGTAGTTGATGACGATCTGCTTGCGAACGTGGAAGATTGGCAGGATAGGCTTCGGGAGCTGGAAGAATTCAAAGGCCGGGCAACTGATGTGCAATACGACGAAGAGGAGGTCGCACAGCTGAAATCTCAGAGGTCGGAGTTGGTGACGGATGTGGAGGTCAGACGGCAGGAATTATCGAACTACAAGCGCGATCTTGCGACGATTGGCTCGGAAGCGAATGTAGTCTTGCAGATCGGTGAGGTCCTTCCTGCGGATACCAGCTTGGACCTCGACGGCATCGAGCGGAGTTTGAAGCGGTTCATAGACGATATCGTGGAGCGAAAGGATCTGGCCACTCGGGCCATTGCCATCTTCGAGGACATCGCAAGCCAGGAAACTGAGAAGGTTAGCGTTCTGTTCGGGAGAGAGAGTGAGGTTTCCGAGTACTTCCGCGAGATAACCGCCGGTGTCTACGAAGAGATCGAGTTCGATCAAGCGACTGCCTCCATTTCGGCGCGGACTGGTGATGGGGCCAAACTCAAGGCAACCCAATTGTCCGGGGGCGCGTACGATCAGCTATATCTGTCGATCCGCGTGGCGCTCGCTAGTGCGATACTGGGTGGCGAGAAGGGGTTCTTCATTCTCGATGACCCGTTCCTGACGTCTGACGCCGAACGCTTGGCCCGTCAGTTCCAAATCTTGCGAGACCTATCTGAGGCTGGTTGGCAGATTATCTATTTCTCGGTGAAGGATGAAACCCGGCGTGTGCTGAATGAAGACATAGAGGCAAGAAGGGTCGACCTTCACGAACTTCAAAGCATTCATCTATAGCACGCAGAGGGAAAGCCAACTCGAAGGGTCTCTTGCGTAAGCTGACGACGCGCTATTGCTCATCTCTTTTCCCTGCTGCACACGGGACTATCCATCACCTCTTTGCCCGACTCCCACCACAGCACAATTTAGCTACAAAACCTCGGTTCTGATGGGTTTCCTACCCATTTCTCCCATCATCATTCTCCCTAACCCCATCCATACCCCGATTTTGGCTGATTTCTCAATATCAGATTATGTTAACGACCCCTCTTAAGCGCTTAAAATGAGCCTACCCCTGTGTTCGTATATGAAGCCGGAAAATCGACGCTTAAAACGGCTATAAAACTGTGGGATCGTGTGGCCAGTTGGTTTGTTGTGCGTTCGAGGGAGGATGCAAGGGTGTCTTGGCTCACCTACGTATGGATGTTGACTCCTCCGTGCAGACGTTGTAAACTGGGATAAGAAGACTAAACAAGGACGCACATCGCAAGATCATCGCAATAGCGCGTTGTGGGAGGTGATAGCGTGCAAGATTGAGGCCGACTGCCTTGCCTGGCTAAGACTGGGAGGGGGTCGGCCTTGCGCGTTTGACCGTTACGGGAAAATGGGTTATCCTGTACCACGAGGCAAAACAAGCGACCAGGTGTCAGCAGTGCCGTGAGCCAGTCTAAGGTGAAGGGCGAAAGGGGGAAAAGATGTCAAGGGTGGACAATCGCAAGGATGCACTTCTCCTGCTCCTATACGCACCCGGGAGTTCTGGGGAAACGTGCGAACCTATTCGCGGGCGAACGCGTCTCATGAAGCTTGCCTTTCTTCTTGAGCGGAGGCACGACTTTGCCAAGCGGGCGGGAATAAGGAACTACTATCGGTTTGAACCATACAAATTTGGCCCCTTCTCAAAAGAGCTGTATGACGACATCTCGTTTCTCGAGAATCTACGTTACATCAAGGCGAGGGAACTCGGAGATCCGCCTATCGCCGAGCTCAGCGAAGACCAGAGAATTCTAGAGGAGTGGCTCATAGCTGATGATACGGAAGATGAGAGCCGGGCAGGATTCCAGGAAGAGGAGTTTACTTTGACTGAGAGGGGGCGCGAATTTGCTGCGGGTCTTTTCAATTCGCTTTCGCGCGAGAAGAGGCGAGCGCTAAGCGAAGTCAAAGGGCGTTATGGAGCCCTTCCTCTGACCAGCCTTCTTAGGTTTGTCTACAGAACATACCCGAAAGAAGCATCGGAGACCGAGCTCCCACACCTGCGGTAGAATGTTGAAATCATGGAACTCTGGCCCACCCCGTTTTTGATGGTGACAGCTTTCCTTTTCGCGTTTTTCGTCGCGGCCTTTCGGGGTCTTTTCGGTGAAGTGAAGGATGTGAAGGGTAGCGTTGATTTCGCAGTGAGTGAAGCGAAGAGGCGAACGGTTCGGCAGGTGACGGATTTGATGGCTGAGGAGGCGGAGCAAGCGACTCCGCCAGCCTGGGGGGTAGATCCGGCAACGCTTGGCAGGGCGATGCAGACAGACAGGGAAAGGAGAGCCAGGAGCGCGACACAGGAGCAGTGGCGGGTGGCGATGACGTGTTCGCGGCTGTTGGCTAACATGGGAAATCTGAAGGCACTGGAATCCATCGGTAGGTTATTCTGTCTAGTCGGACTGATCACCTTGGTAGGATATGCTCTCTTGATACTCTTCTGGCTGCCGGAGGGCTCTCACCTACTGTGGGTGCTGACGATTCTAATGTGGGGCGCTCCGTTTATTGTGGTAGTAGGCGTTAGGGCGGCTTGTGAAGTAGTAGCGCGCCGAATTGGCTCGGTGCAGGGAGAGATAGAGGAACCGTGGCGCGTCTAAACACTTCAGAAGCAGCCCTCGTACAAAAGGTGACAAAGTTCTATTCGGATAAGGGCTATCGAGTGTACCACGAGATTCCCTTTGATGCTCGGCGGATCGATGTCCTTGCTGTTCACCCGAAGTCCGGCCAAACGGTGGCTGTAGAGGCGAAGCTTTCGCACTGGAGGAGGGCACTCAGGCAAGCAAGGGTCTGTCTGCTGTGCGCGGACTGGGTATACATCGCTTTGCCAAGGGAGTATGCAAGCGGGATCAAAGAGAGCGGTTTTCGCGGATTTGGGGTCGGGTTGCTTTCAGTTGGAAGTGAAGCTAGGGTGGATATAAGGGCTTCGCGTTCGCGCTTCAAGAGGAGCCATCACACGAGGCAAATTCGAGAGATACTGGCTATGCTTGATGGACTGCAATAAGAGGGGGCTAAGATGACGGATAATACAATCACAGAAATTGCGCCGCCGGAGCAGCTTCTGCGTTTGGGGACGCATGCTGAAAAGGACTATTTCGCAGTGGGCCGGGATCTGTTTGATGTGGTGGTGTTCAATGCCAACCTCGTTGAATATACTGCAGGGGCAGTTGCTTCGTTTGTGATTGGGACGTTGGGTGAAAAGCCCTTCTTTATAGACCCTATTACTCATGCGTTTGGGCATAGTCCGAGGCACATCATGCGATGGAAGGAGGAAGATGGAGAGCGTTCGTTGGTAGTGAAGCGTAGTATTGCGCGGTTAACTGAGCGTTACGGCGCAGTGATACGGAGGAAGGTACAGGATAGAAGGGCAGTGACGCCCACTGACTTTACCCGTGTCAGTGATCGCGAGGACCTTTGCGAGGCCGTTATCGGCTTCCAGATGGGTCGTCTGCATGAGGCGTTGGAAGAGGACCGCAAGTACCTTGGTGAGGAGCAGATTAGACCTGCTTTGGTGATTCCTCCATATTTCTACATGGATGTTAATTCGTTCGCGGACTGGTTGCCCATCAACTCGGACTTTGCATCGAACGTGGTTAGCTCTGTTCAGCCGGTGCCGGTCTTCGCCGAGATCGTGATAGACAAGCGCCTTCTCGAAGACGAAGAAGCAATCAACGACATTGTAAGGACATATCAGGCTCTTCAGTGCGATGGTTTCTTGATTTGGATTAGTGACTTTTCGGAGCATGCAGCATCTCGGCTGAGTCTACGAGGGTTTCGACATCTTGTAAGCGGGCTAGGGGCCGGGGACAGGCCTGTCTACAATCTGTACGGGGGCTATTTCTCGGCCTTACTTGCTTTCGATGGGCTATCTGGGTTTTGCCACGGTCCCGGCTATGGCGAGGGGAGAAATGTAGTGCCTGTCGGAGGTGGCATACCTCGGCCCAAGTATTACTTCACTCCTCTACACAACCGATTTTTGCATAGTGTGATCGAGCTGTTTCTAGTGCAGGAAGGCTGGACAGCGGAGCGGTTTCTGGGAGAAGTATGTGCTTGCTCTGTCTGTCGCCAAGTGATTGACGAGGACATCGACAACTTCCGGATATTTGGGAAAATGGTCGTTCGTGTTCGCGAGGATGGAACTTCATATCAGATACCGACTGCCCGCGCAGTGAATTGTAGCACCCTTCACTACATGCAGGCTAAGAGGCATGAGGTAGAGAATGTACGCAATGCCTCCGATAGGAATTCGCTGGTTGCAGACCTCATAGCAGCCTATCAGAGGTTTCAGCCGTTTTTTGATTCGGACGACGTTCGTCACCTGATGACCTGGGCAAGCGCGCTAGGTGTGGAGGGTTTCGAATAATCAATGCGCACCAGGTCATTGTAGCAGATTGCAGTCGTCGCAGAGAAGGAAGCCTTACAACCCTCGACTGAACTTGGTCAGCCGACGGGGGCGTACCTCCCTAAACAACGGCGCAAACGCCATCTTCGGCACCACCTCCACCAGCCTCTTCCCCGGCAGGTCGACGTACACCACCTCCAGCACCAACTAACGGGTCTCCTTGCCTTGATCTCGAAGACGTAGTTTCGGGCTAGTTCATTTCCTTTTGTCAGTCTCTTTGTCTCCGGAGTGCTCTTTGGCCCCAAAACCCCGTTTCGATACGTTTCCTACCCAGTTTCCCCACCATCATTCCCCCAAACCCCAACCAGACCCCGATTTTTGCCCTGTTTTTGAATATAGAATTATGAGAGCGAGCCGTTTTAAGCCCCTAAAATCACCCTACCCCTATCTTGTTATAGGCACGCGAGAAATCGCCGCTTAAAACGGGATTGTTGCAAGTGCAACATACTCAACCGTGCGATGGTTCAGGTTCGGGCCTGAC
>CAZBJW010000013.1:7438-35021 GCA_964492135.1 uncultured Anaerolineales bacterium | reverse complement strand
GTCCTGTCTAAGGTCTCGGTTGCTGTCCCCACGCGGCAGGGTAGGATGACGACCGAGACTTTTGGTTCTCGGATAGAGATGTCGAGCCCCAGTATGACGAACCCGAATACGCTCTGGAGGATCCGGCGGGAGAGGAGGTGAGTACTGGCAGATGGCTGTTGAACTCAAGCCGGGAGAATCTCAAGAAGAGCTCTTGAGGCGATTCCGCAAGCAGGTCGCCACTAGCGGCATCCTGGGCGAGTTGCGAAAGAGAAGATGGTTTGTCTCCAAGGGCGAAAAGCGCAGGATGCAACGCAAGAGGGCAGTACGGAAGGCCAGGCAACGCCTCAGGAGGAAGAAAAGTTAGGCAACATCTGATCATGATTGACATCCCCGAGGGCGAAGATGATCTTCACGGACAAAGTCCTGAAATGTACCTCCTGTGGAGAGGAATTCATTTTCGGGGTCGAGCAGCAACGAGCACTGGCGGCGACGGGCGAAGTCGGTGAGCCCGATCTTTGTCCTGTCTGTGAGCAGCGGAACCAGGAGATCAAAGAAGAATCCGCCAAGCTGACTGGTCACGTCAAGTGGTTCAGCATTCGCAGAGGATATGGCTTTATTACGCGCGACGATGGCGGCGGCGATGTCTTCGTACATTACTCGGGCATAGAGGGGGAGGATTTCAAAGCCCTGTTTGAAGGGCAAAAGGTACGCTTCGACGTGACACAGGAACCGAGAGGGCCGAAAGCGATTAATGTCGTTCCTCAGGACGAGTCCTGACGCCTCCAAACCTCCAGCACTTTGACGCGGTCTGCGGTGTGGGTTCCTGCAACAACGCCCCTACTTACGATTCTGGTGCCGAGTCTCTGAGTACTCATATACCTGTGCTAGGTCGCTGCCGATGCATCTTCGGCGGAGATCGTTGAGGTACTTCGGCCATGGATGAGAAAGAACAACAAGCGGCTAAAGAACGGCTGGAAGCAGGGCTTGCTGAAGCAGTGGCCGAACTCGACCGCCTGGAGCAGAAGCTGCAGGTCGAGGTCGAGTACGGGCTCGGTGAGGGAGATCCCATCATCTATGAACGGGAGATGAACATGGCTCTGCGACGTCGAGCACGAAGGAAGATCAGGTCACTGCAGGAAGCTCTGAAGAGATTCGAGGAGGGCACATACGGTATTTGCGAGAGGTGCGCGGGCGAGATAAGCGCGCCACGTCTCGAGGCATTGCCCGAAGCTCGACTTTGCATCAATTGTGCACAGCAGGCTGGGAGATAGTAGATTGCGGGGTCTCAGAACTAAGAGAGACAGCAAGAGAGACGCCATCGGGCCGATGGCGTCTCTTTGTATGTGCTGCAAGTCCATGCACGAAGCCTGCAGACGGCCATGCACGAACCGGCGGTATCGCCAGCTTGGGATCCTTCACCGTAGAGGTGCCCGTTGATGCCATCGTGCCATCAAGTGTGGCGCCATGTCGGCCCAGCCGTAGAGCTTCTCATGCGGCGGATGCCACCCTCCACAGGGCAAGCAAGTGCAGAGGCCCGGGCCAAAGAAATCTGGAGACAAGGCGTGCGCCCTTGAAGTGGTTTCCGCCCCCAGCTATACTATACTCCCAGAAATGATAGCTGCACCGAGTTCGACCCACTCCCATGAGTAGCAGGGTGTGGACCATAGGTGTAGGCGTCCTGCTGTTTGGTGTTTGCCTCTCGGCATACTGGGCAACCTTGGCCCCGACCATCACCTGGAGGCACGCGGGGGCGGACAGCGGGGATCTTGTGACCGCCGCCTACACCCTGGGGATCGCACACCCTACCGGCTATCCCCTGTTTGCATTGCTGGGGAAGGCCTTTACACTGCTTCCAGTGGGGGATGTGGCCTACAGGGTCAACCTGATGTCAGCAGTCTTCGCAGCCGCCGCGGTGGGCATCGTCTATGCCACCGTACTGACTGAACGTCCCGAAGACCCGCGCATACTCAGCGCAGTGATCATCGCGGCAGCATCAGCGCTCGTCTTCGGTTTCTCGGACACTTTGTGGTCGCAAGCTGTCATCGCCGAAGTCTACAGCTTGCACGCCTTCCTTGTCGCCCTGGTCGTCTATCTCGTCACGCTCTTCGCCTTCAAGGGGACCACCAGGCTGCTCTGGATCCTATGCTTCGTTCTAGGATTGAGTCTGGGCAACCACCTCTCTGTTATCCTATTCCTGCCGGGCCTCCTTTTCCTTGTGTTGAGAAAGGGTCGCCCAACGCCGACGACTGCGCTGGCTATGACAGGGTGTTTTCTGCTGGGTTTGAGCATCTACCTCTATCTCCCACTGCGTGCCGCTCAGAAGCCCCCAATCAACTGGGGGGCTACTGACACCTGGCCTGGGTTCTGGTGGGTGGTGTCCGGGAGCATCTACACGCGGTACGCCTTCGCGCTGCCTCTGGCCCAGCTACCTGGACGCATCTCTAGCTGGATGAACATGCTTGTCCAGCAATTCACGTGGGTGGGAGTGGCGCTTGGTCTGGTCGGCATCTGGGATCTGTGGGAAGAGGAGCGAGACTACTTTGTCTTCTCCATGATCTCCTATGGCGCAGTGGTAGTCTATTCCGTGATGTACTACACCACGGATTCCTACGTGTACCTCATCCCATCATATCTGCTCTTCGCCTTGTGGATTGCACGCGGGGCCTGGTACTGCCTCCATGAGATGCTGTACCCCTGGATAGAAGAAAGATGGGATGTTATTCGCAGCAGATCCCATCTCCTTTCCCTTGTCAGTCTGTCCTTGTTGCTCTTGCCAGCTTTCCTTCTATGCAGTAATTGTGCCTCTCTCGACTTGAGTGACGACTGGACCGCCTTTCACTACGCCGCGCAGATCTTCTCCGAGACCCCCTCAGAAGCCCTGATCATCGCCGACACCGATGCGCACATCTTCTCCCTATGGTACTGGCGATACGCTATCGCTCCTGAATCCCAAAACGCGATTGTCGCCAAGGGCCTTTTCCACTATCGTTGGTACAAGGAGACCCTGACTCAGCACCATCCCCAGATTGTCGTGCCGTCGGGGGACGGCGACCCGTATGCCCAGCTATTTGCCCTCATAGATGCCAACCTGCCGCATCGTTCCATCTACCTCACAGACTCCGATGACGTAATACTAGGCCGGTATGCACATAGCCAAGTTGGCAGTCTCTATAAGCTGGGAGTGAAGGGGTAGGTTACCTTCCAATCCTCTCCCTCAGGCCTGACTTCGACCAATATACGCGCAACTTTGCCCGTGTCGCCCAGGCGATAGTGCAGAGACACCCGATAATAGGAATACTCTGCTCCCTGGGCGATCCTCTCTACCTCGATCTTTTCCATCTCGATCTCTTCTCCGCCCAGCAAGTCCTCGACTCGCGTCGCGAATTCTCTCCGGGAGAGTTTGCGCCCCAGCACCATCAGGTCTGCGTCAGGTGTCATGTTATACATGACATCGTACTCGCCGTCACCCAGGGCTGAGAAGTATCTCTCCAAGGCTCTTTCTGGTGTCGCACCATACCGCTGCTGATACCAACCATATGCCATGTAGAGGCCCACGGCGATCACGAAGACCAGGATCGCTCCCCCTGCCGCCGCACCCCAGAGCATCAGACGCTGTCTCATCGCGCACCCTCCATCAGGCGACCTCTTTCACTTCTTCTGCTTGCGGTTGATCACTGCTAGGGAGGCCACACTGTCTCCCTTCTTGAGGCGCATGACTCGCACTCCCCGAGTGGGGCGACCCAGCCGAGAGATGTTCTGCACCGGCGTCCGCAGCACCATGCCTTTGGCCGAGATCAGCGTCACCTCGTCCCTCGGGTCTGCCACCCGAGCATCGACGATTCTGCCCACCTCATCTAGCCGTTTGGTGTCGATCGTGTGCACTCCCTTGCCGTATCGGCTCTGCAACGGATACTCCTTCAGGCGGGTCCGCTTGCCAAAACCTTTTTCCGTTACTACTAGCAGATCAGCGTCACCCCTTCCGACATCCATTGCCGCCACCTCGTCTCCCCTCGCTAGCTTCACCGCCATGACTCCAGCCGCCGTTCTCCCCATGGGACGAACGTCGTCCTCGGAGAAACGAATTGCCTGTCCCCGCGCGGTGACGAGCGCCACCTCCTGCTTCCCGTCGGTCATCTTGACCCAACGTAGTTCGTCCCCGTTTTCCAGATTGATGGCGATCAAACCGCTCGGCCGCACAGAAGCAAACTCATCGAGAGACGTACGCTTGATCCGCCCGCTCCTGGTGGCCATCACCAGATAACCCTTCTGCTCAAAACTGGGCACAGCGATGACGGCGGTCACGGACTCCCGCCGCTCCAAAGCTACCAGGTTAATGAGAGGGAGTCCTTTGGCCCGACGTCCGACGTCTGGAACCTGATAGGCCCGTTCATGATAGACCTTCCCTTTGTCAGTGAAGAAGAGAAGGCTATCCAAAGTGTTCGCCAGCAGCAGGTGTTGCACCACATCAGCCTCGCGGGTGCCCGCGCCGGTTATGCCCAGACCACCCCGTCTCTGACGCGAGTATGTCCCGGCCAACACTCGCTTGATGTATCCGCGCTGAGTAAGGCTAATCAGCACGTCCTCGTCGGGAACCAGATCCTCCTCCCTCAAATCGCCCTCAACGTCCGGGCTGATGATAGTTCGACGGGCATCACCGTACTCTTCCTTCAACGCCTCCAGGTCTTCCTTGATCAGATGGAGTATCTTCCGAGGGTTGGCCAACAAATCTTCGAAATAGGCGATCTGTTTGATGGTCTCGGTGTATTCGTCTTCGATGCGCTTGCGCTCCAAGGCCGCCAAGCGGCGTAGCTGCATCTCCAAGATCGCGTTCGCCTGAGCCTCTGTCAGCTTGAACTTGCGTCGCAAGTTGCTTCGCGCCGAATCCACGGTACGCGAGCCACGAATGGTAGCGATGACTTCATCCAGATGTTCTAGCGCGATGCGGAGACCTTCCAGGATATGGGCCCTTTCCTTGGCCTTTGCCAGGTCGTGCTGTGTGCGACGGGTGATGATCTCCCTGCGGTGCTCTACATAGTGCTCCATCATCCTCTTGAGGGTGAGGACGCGCGGCTCCCCGTCCACCAGAGCCAGCATATTGACGCCGAAGGTGGTCTGCATCTGAGTGTATTTGAAGAGCTGGTTGAGGACTGTCCGTGGCTGTGCGCCGCGTTTCAGTTCCAGCACGATGCTCATCCCGTGACGGTCCGACTCGTCCCGCAAATCCGAGATGCCGTCGATGCGCTTGGCTCGCACCAGCTCAGCAATCCTTTCGATGAGTCTGGCCTTGTTGACTTGATACGGAAGCTGGCTGACCACGATGCGCTGGCGATTCCCGCGCATCTCCTCGATGTGGGCCTTGGCGCGTATCACCACCAGGCCCTTCCCCGTCGTATAGGCGTTGCGGATCCCCTCCTCGCCCAGGATCACCCCTCCTGTAGGAAAGTCGGGCCCGTTGATGAGTCGGAGAAGATCGTCGGCAGCGATGTCATCGATCCTGTCGTAGTTGTCAATCAGATGGATTAGACCCTCGCACACCTCGCTCAGATTGTGGGGAGGGATGTTGGTCGCCATGCCGACGGCGATGCCCGAGGCACCATTCAGCAGCAGGTTGGGTAACATAGCGGGCAGCACCGATGGTTCCTGCAAGCTGCCATCGAAATTGTCCAGAAAATCAACGGTGCCTTTGCCTATGTCTGCGAGCATGCCAGCCGCAATGGCATCTAGGCGAGCCTCGGTATATCGCATGGCCGCTGCGCTGTCACCATCCACAGAGCCGAAGTTGCCCTGGCCGTCAACCAAGGGGTAGCGCATGGAAAAGTCCTGAGCCATTCGCACCATGGCGTCATACACAGCGCTATCTCCGTGGGGGTGATATTTCCCCAGGACTTCCCCGACGATGCGGGCGCTCTTCTTGTAAGGACGGTCGTGACGCAGACCCATGTCGTACATGGCATATAGGATGCGGCGGTGAACCGGTTTCAGACCGTCGCTCGCATCAGGCAAGGCACGAGCAATGATCACGCTCATGGCGTAGTCGAGATAGGAACCTTTCATCTCATCATCTATGTCTACGCGCTTTACCGTGCCTAGTTCCATACAATTCACTCCCTTCGCGTGTTAGAGCCAACCAACCAATTATACCGCAAGCCGCGTCCGAATTCCATACACAAGACAAAGAAAAGCCCCTCCTTACGGAGGGGCTCCCGGACAACTCACCCTAGTATTGAGGCATGGGTGGCATCGGCGGCTGTTCCTCAGGTATGTCGGTGACCAGCGCCTCCGTGGTGAGGATCATGGCCGCGATGCTGGCCGCATTTTCCACGGCCGAACGAGTCACCTTCGCCGGGTCGATGATGCCTTTCTCAGGCATGTCGCCGAAGTCCTCCTCGAGGACATCGTAGCCGACGTTCTTGTTATTCTGCGCCTTCTGCAGACGTCGTACCTCCTCCAGCACCACGGCTCCATCCCTGCCGGAGTTCTCGACTATCTGCCGCAGAGGCTCACCAAGGGCGCGCCGCACGATCAGCACACCCGTTGCCTCATCACCCTTCAGCGCCTTCAGCTCCTTGGACTTGTCCAGCGCCTCAATCGCATTGATGAGAGCCACACCACCGCCAGCCACAATGCCTTCCTCGACGGCGGCGCGGGTCGCGGAGAGGGCATCCTCGACGCGGTGCTTCTTCTCCTTCAGCTCGACTTCGGTACCTGCGCCCACCTTGACAATGGCCACTCCACCGGCCAGCTTTGCCAGTCGCTCTTGCAGCTTCTCCTTGTCATAATCGGAAGTGGTGGTCTCGATCTGAGCCTTTATCTGCTCGATGCGGCCCTTGATGTCTGACTCTTGACCCCTGCCCTCGATGATGGTAGTGTCATCCTTGGTGGACAAAACCTTACCGGCCCTGCCCAGGTCGTTGATGGTGGCCGTCTCCAGTTTGCGACCCACCTCCTCGCTGATGACGGTCGCACCCGTCAACACAGCGATATCCTGCAGCATGGCCTTCCGCCGATCGCCGAAGCCTGGTGCCTTGACCGCCAAGGCGTTGAAGACACCTCGGAGCCTGTTCAGAACCAAGGTAGCAAGGGCCTCCCCCTCCACGTCCTCAGCGATAACCACTATCTCGCGCTTGCCGACTTGCGCCAACTTCTCGAGCAGGGGCACGATGTCGCTGGCGGCGGAGATCTTCTTGTCTGTGACCAACAGGTACGGTTCGTCCAGAGCAGACTCCTGGCGCTCCGGATCCGTGATGAAGTATGGGGAAATGTATCCTCGATCCAACTGCATACCTTCCACATACTCCTTCTCGAAGCCAATCCCCTTGCCTTCCTCGACGGTGATGACGCCGTCCTTGCCTACCTTATCCATCACCTCGGCGATCAGCTCCCCGATTTCCATGTCGGCCGCAGAAATGGCCGCGACGTAGGCGATCTCCTGTCTATCCTTGACCTCGACGCTCATGTCCCTTAAGGCCTGTACGACGACCTTGGTGGCTTGCTCTATCCCTCTCTTGAGGATCATGGGGTTGGCCCCCGCAGCGACATTCTTCAACCCTTCGTTCACGATCATCTGGGCCAGTACAGTCGCCGTGGTCGTACCGTCACCAGCGACATCGTTCGTGCGCGTTGCCGCTTCCTTCAGAAGCTGAGCACCCATGTTCTCAAAGGGTTCCTCGAGCTCGATGTCTTTGGCCACCGTCACCCCGTCGTGAGTGATGGTCGGAGCACCGAACTTCTTGTCTAGCGCGACATTGCGGCCCTTGGGCCCCAGGGTAGTACTGACCGCTCCGGCCAAGGTATCGATGCCTCTCTTCAAATGTCGACGGGCTTCCTCGGAAAAAACCAATTGTTTCGCCATTATGCTTCAACCTCCTATGCGATCAAATCTATTCGGCGTGGATGGAAAACGCTAAACGTAAGATACCAGCTGAGTCTGGTCTTACTTCTACTTCTACTTCTGCTACTTCTTCTTCTTCTTCTGCGTCTTTGCCTTTGCCCTTTCCCCTCCTACAATCGCGAGGATGTCCTTCTCACCCAGGATGAGGTATCTGGTATCATCCAACTTGAGCTCAGTACCGGCGTACTTGGCAAAGACGACCCGGTCGCCCGCTTTGACCTCCATCGGAGCTCGCTCCCCGTTGTCCATGAGACGCCCCGGGCCGACTGCCACAACCAGGGCCTCCTGAGGCTTCTCCTTGGCCGTCTCGGGCACATAGATCCCGGACGCCGTCATCTCCTCCTGCTCAACGGGTTCGACGACCACCCGATCAGCCAACGGTTTTAGTTTCAACGCCATTTTCCAAACCCTCCTTGATTTAGTCTTGTTTTTGCCCCCTCATCCTGAGGCACATAAATTAGCACTCTCACCATCAGAGTGCTAATCCACTTATAATAATACCGTATTCTCGGCGAAAGTGCAAATCTGGGGAGCGAAGAGCAGACTACCGGATTCAACTCCTTGCTGCCTAAATCCACCTCTTTCGCCCGATATCTTTCTTTTTCGTGCGGGAGGCGCGTCACCTCTGTTCAGCCTTTGACAGCAGTGCCCGGAAAGCGATAAGACCTCTCTCACTGCTCACAATAGTCCAGCCCGTCCCACGCCGCCTGGGCCCAGATGTCCAACTCCAACGCCATCTCGAAATATGGTATGGCCGTGTCACAATCGTCGGACCGGTTGATGTAGGACCAGCCTAGCGCATAGTAGTATTCCGGAGCTTCGGATCCCAGCTCGATGGCCCGCCGAAAACAGGGGATAGCGTCCTCCCAACGCATCAGCCTGAAATGGGCGATGCCCAGATGCCCATGGGCCACCGAATATTCGGGATCCTCCTCGATGGCCTTACGGAACCTGTCCGCCGCCCTCTCGAACTCCCCTCGATCCAGATATACCTGCCCCAGGGTGTCATAGACCTCTGGATTGTGGGGATCCACGTTCTGGGCCAGCGCCAGCTGGGCAATAGCCAGTTCGTAGCGACCCAGTGCCCGATACGTCCGGGCCAGGCGGATGTATAAGGTGCCGAGGTTGGGCTGCAGAAGACTCGCCTCTGCGTATTCCGCCACCGCCTGGGTGTAGTTGCCGGTCTTCTCGTACACATAGCCCAGATTGAGGTGCGTGACCCAGTTTGAGTCATCGAGGCGCACTCCGGTTTCTGCGCTCTCCAGCGCTTCGGTCCATCGGTCCTTGTCCGCATACACCTCGGCCAGGTAGGCGTGACCTTCAGCGTAGTCCGGGTCCAGTTCAATGGCCCTCAGAGCCGCACCCACTGCATCATCGTATTGACCGTTCCAGTCCAGAGTCATGGCATACAAGGCCTGGACTTCCGCATTCTGAGGATCGAGCTCGATGGCCTTGCTGGTCTTCTGCACGCCTTCGGCGTACTGTCTGCGTAGAGTGAGCAACCGTCCCCATCGAGCGTAGGCTATGGCGTTCTCGGCATCCAACTCGGTGGCTCTCTGGTACTCGGACATAGCCTCATCTATTCTGCCCGCATCGAAGAGCGCATCGCCCTTCTCAAGGTGATCTTCCGACGTTTCCACCGCCTCTGCAGGCGACTCCTGGCCCACCAACTCTGGCCGCTCCACAATGGCATAGATGGACAAGCCGCCCAGAATGATGAGAAGGCAAAGTATCCACGCTAAGAAACGCCCTCTCTTCCTCTCTTGTTGAATGTACATGGGTCCGCCTATCTGGTCTCCACGATTTCCATCTTCGGCACCACCTGTATCCAGATATTGCCAGGCCGGAAGGGAATGGGGTTCCCTGCTCGATCAACGAGGTGTATCATCTCCATATCACTTCTGCGCACCCAGCGTCCCTCCACGGCCAGACCGTCCCGGAAGACCATCGCTGCCCCTTCGCCCAGCAGCTCAATCCTGATGGAGAAGGATCCGTAGCCCTCATCGATGTCCGTCTGGGTATGCGTGGCGGCAATAGCGACTACGTTGGCTGCCGACAACTGCTCGCCGCTGGACTCCTCAACATGAGGCGCGTCTCCCTCGTAGCGAACGTAGATTCCCCGCTCAGAGTCATAAGCCCAGCGCGCCCTGTTCTGAGGCGCATACACGATGCCTATCTGGTTGACGTGGACATCCGACTCTAAGCTCTCACTGAAGGGGAAGCCAGGCCGATCGGCCGGCTTCTGCCATCCCTCCGCTTCCACACCAGCCCACACGGCCTGCGTGTCACAATACTTGTTGAAAGGGCTCACCCTGCCGGGAACGGTAAAGAACCCGGTGGCTCCGAAGTACCCATCCATGTCCGGGAATCCAGCTGCCCTTATCATGGGCAAGACCCGATTCGCCGCACCGTAATGAACTAGCACGCCGTCGAACATGTTTACAAGGTGCTCGACATCTATCAGCCTCGCGCTTCTCACCGGCCCCACTCGGTCATGATCCTGACAAAGGAACACGGCGCTAAGACGGGTGATGGCGCCCTCTGCCAAGTGTTCGAATACGACATCCGCTTTGTGAATCCCCGATGGCGGACGGCTCCCGGGGTAGTTGTCGACCTTGATGTCCAGGGGACGGCGCATGGCCAGGGCGGTATTCTCCATCTCGAGGCCAGTTAATGGACAGTGATCATAGGATCTTTCTGGTGTGGGTGAGGGAGCCACTGCTGTGTTAGCGGCAGTGGGCTCCGCAGCTGTGGCGGAAACTGGCGTCTTCGTTGGCGTTGGAGTAGCGGCACCAGAACGTCGCAGTACAGAACAACCACCATTAGCGAGCGCCAGGATTGACACTATGACGAAAACCGCCCCTATCAACAGGGCTTTCCTCCACGAAATCATCTCGTGCCTTCGCAGCTCGTTCGTCCGCGAACGTTGATCACACCCCTTGTGAAATGCTCTGACCACTGGCGTCTGGTGGGACAGGAGACAGACCTATCCCCCCTCCATGGCTTTCAGTTCTTCTGCTAGCAACCCCTGCACTACCTGTGGGTTAGCCGTGCCTCGCGTGGCCTTCATCACCTGGCCGACGAGAAAGCGAAGCGCCTGAGTTCTGCCCCCTACGTAGTCGCCCACGGCCTCGGGGTTCTCGGACAGCACTTGAGCTACTATGTCGGAGAGTTCATCGACATCGCTTACCTGGGCCAGGTCGCTCTCGCCTATGATCTCCTTGGCCGACCGTCCTGTGCCGAACATCTCCTCAAAGACTGCCTTGGCCGTACTGATGTTTACCGTGCCTTCGTCGACCGTTGCCAGCAACTCGGCTAACTGCGCTGGCTTGACCTTGACCGTTCCTATCTCATCGCCGCTCAGATTGAGGAGGCGGAATAGCTCACCAGTGATCCAGTTACTGAGTGCTTTGGGCCGCCTGTAGAGTCGAGCACATTCCTCAAAATAGTCGGCCAGGGCTGGGTCCTCCGTCAGCAGACATGCGTCATAGAAGGGCAACTCGTACTCCGTCATGAAGCGGCCTCGCTTGGCGACTGGCAACTCGGGCAACCGAGAGCGCAACTCCTCGATCCAATGGCGAGTCACCACAAACGGAGCCAGATCGGGCTCAGGAAAGTACCGGTAGTCATGAGCTTCCTCCTTCACTCTTTGAGGCTCGGTTCTGCCCAGTTCTTCCCGCCATCCCACGGTCTGTAGTTCTACCGTGCCCCCCGCCTCAAGAATGGCCGTCTGGCGGTGCACTTCGCTCCTCAGAGCGTGCTCCACGGCCTGGAAGGTGTTCATGTTCTTGATCTCTACCCGATTGCCCATCGTTTCAGAGCCCTTCGGCCGAAGAGAGATATTGGCCTCGCACCGAAATGAACCTGCCTCCATGTCCCCCGTGCTGACGTCCAGGTATCGCAGGAGCTTGCGCAGCTCCTGCAAGTATCTCTTGGCTTCCTCCGGCGAACCCATGTCAGGCTTGGTCACTATTTCGATCAGTGGCACACCGGAGCGGTTGAAATCCACAAGGGTATACCTCTCATGGGCCCCCTCATGGTGATAGAGCCGCGCCGTGTCTTCTTCGAGATGTACATCTGCGATGCCGATGAGCTTGCGCGTACCATCTAGTTTGATCAGGAGGCATCCATCTCTACCCACCACTGAGCTATGCATGGAGATCTGATAACCCTTGGGCAGATCGGGATAGTAATAGTTCTTGCGGTCGAACCAGAGCTTGCCCTCGTGGACTTCACAGTCGAGGGCCAGAGCGGTCATGAGTGAGTACTCAATTGCCTTGCGATTTATGGTAGGCAGCACCCCAGGCATACCCAGGCATACAGGGCAGACTACGTGATTCGGATCCCGACCGACTATCTGGGCGCTACAACGACAGAACATCTTGCTCTTCGTAGAGAGCTGGGCGTGGACCTCCATGCCGATGACGGCTTCGTATTCCATGCCTCTCACCCGATCCTGATGGCGGAGTACGCGACGAGAGAGTCGGCACTGCTGCCCCGGTGGCCTGGGGTAACGGATCCAGGCAGTATCTCACGTCGCCTGAAGTCATTCGGAGATTATACCGACATCGCGGCTGTATGACAAGCTCTTGCCAAGCGCGTCAAAACCACGTATAATGATTGTGCCCCTCCGTTCGAGGGGCTATGTGATGAGTTCGCCACGGGTGCGCAATAAGAACAATGTTTGAGAAACTCGAAGCCGTCGAACAGCGGTATGAAGAACTGAATAAGCTGCTCGCGGACCCTGACATCTCAACCGACTATGTCAAGGCATCCGAGTACTCCCAGGAACGAGCTGACCTGGAAGAGATGGTGGAGACTTTTCGTCGCTACAAGAACTCTCAGCGAGAACTGGAAGAGACTCGTGCCATGGCGCAAGAGGATCTCAGCGAAGACATGCTCGAGTTGACGCAGGACGAGATAGAATCCTTGGAACAGGAAATCCAATCGTTGGAGGAGAAGCTTAGAATCCTCCTCTTGCCGAAGGATCCGAAAGACAAGAAGAACGTCATTGTCGAGATCAGGGCGGGAACTGGGGGCGAAGAAGCGGCCCTCTTCGCTGGTGACCTCTATCGGATGTATACCCACTATGCAGAGAATCACGGTTGGAAAACTGAAATCTTGTCCTCCAATCGCACAGGAATTGGTGGGTTCAAGGAGGTCGTCTTCTTGGTCCGTGGTGAAGGCGCCTATTCTCACCTGAAGTACGAGAGCGGAGTACATCGCGTCCAGCGAGTGCCTGTTACCGAGTCCAGTGGACGCATCCACACTTCTGCCGCAACGGTAGCCGTGCTTCCTGAGATGGACGAGGTCGAGGTCACCATCGCTCCTGAAGATATCAGGGTAGACGTTTTCCGGGCCACGGGGCATGGAGGTCAGAGTGTCAACACCACAGATTCTGCGGTGCGCATCACTCACTTACCCACGAACCTGGTGGTCACTTGCCAGGATGAACGTTCTCAGCTGCAGAACAAGCAGCGGGCAATGGCGATCCTACGAGCTCGCCTCTACGACATGGAAGAGAAGAAGCAGTGGGCCGAGGTGGACGCTGAACGAAGGTCGCAGGTGGGTACTGGCGAACGAAGCGAGAAGATCCGCACCTACAACTTCCCCCAGAATCGAGTGACCGATCATCGTGTAGGCCTGACTAGCTATCGCCTCGACGAGATACTGGACGGCGAACTCGACGAGTTTATCGATGAGTTAGGGAGCGGCGAGCAGGCAGCCAAGCTGCAAGAGGCGCGATAAGCAAGGGCGCAAGAGAGACGCAGATGTGAGATGGTAGGCAGCCGTTTGTGGCAACAGGCGGGTGCCTTTCTTGTTACCGCAGCGCTGGATGATCAATGGACGTACACGAACTTCTCAAATGGGCCATTCCCGTGTTGAGGGAGCAAGGGATTGAATCGCCACGGCTGGATGCAGAGATCCTGTTGGCGCACACCCTGGGGCTGGCCAGGAGTCAGCTGCATGCGAAGCTGGATGACCAGACCGAGCCCGGAGCGGAGGAGACCTTCAGGTCCCTAGTGGGCCGGCGAGCAGAACACGAGCCGGTGGCCTACATCACAGGGCACAAGGAGTTCTACGGTTTAGACCTGGCCATTGACCACCGCGTGCTGATTCCTCGGCCTGAGACAGAGACTCTGGTCGAGGTGGCCTTGAGCATTGTTCGCCGGAACGATATCTCACCCCTGGCCGAAGTTGGCGTGGGCAGCGGCGCGATAGCCGTAGCCCTGGCCGTAAACCTGCCATCTGTGAAGATCTTCGCCATCGATGCCTCCCCCAGCGCCTTGGCGGTCGCGGAGGCCAACTGCCAACGCCACGGAGTGCTAGACAGAGTGCACCTCCTCCCTGGTGATCTGCTCGAGCCCCTGCCTGAACCTGTGGGATTCATCGTTGCCAATCTTCCCTACGTGGCCCGCGACGAGTTGAAAACACTTCCTCCTGACATCATCAAATACGAGCCCTTGAGCGCCATAGACGGCGGGGAAGACGGCTTGCGGCATGTGCACCGCCTCCTCGGGCAGGCCCCGTCCAAGTTGAAGCCTCCAGGAATCATCTGCCTTGAGATCGGGGCTACACAAGCTCTGGCCGTCAACGAACTGGTGCGACAGGAGTTCCCTGGCGCCACCGTCGGCCTGGTGAGAGACCTCGCAGGTCTCGACCGGGTCGCCATCATCGCCACCTAGCGCGCCGTCTCTCGAGAATAGACATGCAGACCCAGGTCATCTCCGCAACGGATCCGGATGCCATCGACAAAGCCTGTGAAGTGCTCACGGGCGGCGGTTTGGTGGCGTTCCCCACCGATACTGTCTACGGTCTGGGGGCAGAGGCCTTTCTGCCCAGGGCGGTGGAGACTGTCTACAAGGTGAAGGGGAGATCCCTGGACAAGGCAATACCCCTGCTCATCGGCAATGCAGAGAACTTACACATCGTCGCCGAGCACATCCCCGACGTGGCCTGGGCCTTGGCGAATAGATTCTGGCCGGGAGCGCTGACCGTGGTTCTCTACCGCAAGCCGGAGGTGCCCGATATCGTGACCGGTGGAGGGGCAACGGTAGCGGTTCGCGTGCCCGATCATTCCTTCGTTTTGGGGCTAATCCGTGCCACGGGAGGAGTACTGGCCGCCACCAGTGCCAATCTGGCTGGTCACCTGGACCCCACCACTGCTGATGAAGTCATGCACTATCTGAGAGGCCGGATACAGTTGGTCGTTGACGGGGGCCGCTGCCCAGGGGGCATCCCTTCCACGGTGATTGACCTGACGAAGACACCACCGAAAGTCGTTCGCCTGGGCGCCATCTCCCGTGACGATCTGGAACAGGCGCTCGCGGGGCTACAGTAGAGGAGACACATCTATGTCGCGCCTGGCCATGAGCTTGACGTCGGCATCAGTAGCTTCCTGCGTTGACCACAACAGATCCGAAGGTAATCGAACTGCTGCCGCTTCCAGCGTTTCCTCGTCTACTCGACCTGTGGGTTGCACATCCAGCGCCAATTGTGCCACCTTGATCTCGCCTTCAGTCACCTTGCGGATGGCCTTCAGTGGGTTGCCGGCCGGATCCCACAACCTCTTGCTCAGCTTGTCGAAGACCGGCGAAATCCGATGCGTCCCCCACCCCCCTCTGAACTGTATCCAGAGGGCTTCAGGTGACGGGTCTTCGACAGTACCCGCATCGACCAAAGTGTACTCGGGTGCACGGGCCACGTTGCCCGGTTTGCCGTAGGTGTCATGCGCTGTTGATTCCTGGAGCATCCTCAGGTTCCTGAAGCTAGCGTGTTTGCCCTCTGACCAATATACGTCGGGCCCGTGGTCCCGGGGCCGCCGAAACCGGAAGTACTCGCTGTTATCGAAGCTGAGCAGCTTCATCCATCTGACATCCTCGTGGGCAGCGTAGTACACCTGCCATGCCCTGTACGATGACAAGTCCAATCCTTGACCAGCTACCAAGACGGCGGATCGTTCAGTGTCCCACTGATGACTGCCCTGGACACCCACGGGGGTATGGACACCGGTGTCCCACTCCCAGATGGTGAGGTAGTTGATCTCGTAGATGCGCTCTGAGCGATGAATCCCCAGAAAGCGGCTGGAGAAGTACACAAAGGGTTCCCAGGGCGGATACCCCAAGTCAAACATGGGTACCCGGCGAGGTTGCAGCTTGACCAGGCAGTTCCCCTCTCCCTTACTGGAGTGATAGCTCGGGGCGAACTTGTGTCCAAGATCAGACTCAAAGGTTCTCATCCCATCCCTCCCGTCCACTTGGTTGGATGACTATCCAGCCTTGCTCCCAGATACTCCCGGTCAATGACGATCCAGCGCCCTGCACGTGATGATGTCTGCTCAAGGCGCTCTGCCAAAAGTGCAAACAGGTATCGACGATCTCGCCCACCAACAGGCCGAATTGCAGTGGCCCGGGCCAATGAGGAGGAGCGTCCCTGTCCCTGCACCGTTCAACTCCCGGCACCCGGCCATTGTCGCAGTGCTTTCGGCGAGTCCGACTTCCTGCTCATGGGGACTACCCCGCCGTTCTTTCCAAGCCTGGCATCTATTGGCATATCCGTCCAACACCTCATGGACACGGTCGTAGCAACTATCTACAATGGGAGAGGCATTCCACCCACGTTCTGTGAGCATCACGGGGGGCACGAAGCTGCAATGGTGGCCTTCCCCGCTCGCGGCGCGCGGGCGATCCGCGCAGTGAGCTCGTCACCCGAGGGCACGGTCATGTGCCGGGCCGTTCGACTCAGGACCGGCGGATCCTGCTGCGTGCAGCCGCACCGGCAACAGCGATCAACGTACCGGCGGAAATGACAAGACCTATCTTGAAGGACACGGGATCATATACGAGCTGTACTCGATGGAAGCCTGCTTCCAGCTCCACAGCTCGCAATGCGTGGTTGGCACGGTGGATCCTAGTCTCTTCCCCATCGATGTACGCACGCCAACCGGGGTAGTAGACCTCGCTCACGACGAGGATGCCGCGGTCGGCACACTCGGCCTCCAAGACGACCCTGGTGGGTTCACGTTCCACTATCGTGACCGTAGATTCGGAGCCACCCGCTCTAGTTGGCAGCGGGGCCGATGGCTCCTCCTCCAAAACCACCATGGCCAACGGATCGAAGTCAGGATCAGCTAGCAACTCCAGAGCTTCCTTGCCCCGCAGCACCTGCGCCTGATGAACCACCCAGGCTCGCGGCAGGAAATCCTCAAGTCTATGAAGATAGGTGGTGCCCTCTCCTAAGGGCTCCTCGTACAGCACCTCGCTCACAGGGAGTAGTGAGCGCCGACCTGTGATCACGTACTTCACGTTCAGCAGTTCCCACAACCGTTCCTCCGGCACCGCAGAGGCCAGTTCGTCATACCACTGCAAGCGCAAAGGGCTCGCACCGCCGATGTCCTCTACTTCGTAGACCATGCCATAGTTGCCCGGTAGCCGCCAGTCGTTGTACACCCGGAAGGAGTCGTCATCTGCCTGTACAGGCGCCAACAGAACGCGAGGGCCGTATTCTTCTTGCGGATTCCTCTCCTGGACGTTGTTCTGCCAGTTAACGGTGAACAGATCGAAAACCACCACTAGCCCTGTCACCACCATCAGCAGACGCATGCCACCGAACTCTCGGCGGCGAGCGAAGATGCACCCCACGCCTAAGAGCAAGAAGACGGCGAGCAGAATTGAACGATTCAGCAATGCCCCAAACGGACTATCCACGGCGAGCCCAGCTCGTGCCCAACCATACAGGAACGCGACCACGAGGATCAGGGAAGCCACTACCGCCGGGAGGAGACCCCAGCTAAAGGCTCTCATTCTCTCCCGTCTCCCGTCGGACATAGACTCAAAGAGAACACGTGCCCCGTATCCGGCTAACATCGCCATGGCAAAGCTGAAAACGAAGGCCACTCTCTCCTGCCCTCGGAAGATGCTGAAGCCCGGGACTAGAACGTAGAAGGGGGAATAGAGGAATGTACTGCCCCCCAATGACAGGAGCAGAGCAACGAGAGCCAGCGCGGACCAGAAAAACACTCTTCGATCCCTGACCAGGTAGATCCCCAGGGCGACCAGGAGCAGCGGCAAGATGCCCACGTACAGGGGGGACCACCCACCCAAGACGCCCGGCAGGAGTACCTGCAGCAAGTCATGGAGAGGAAATCCACCGGCCATCTCCTCATAGGTGCCTCCTGCACGTGTAGAGACAAGCATGTATTCCACGCTGGGCACCAACTGCACGGCCGCCACACCAATACCTGTCACGAGAAACAGACAGAACAAGCCAATCTTGTGCCACAGCTTGCCAGCGGCCCGGTAGGACTCAAGGGCCGAGTACAGCAGACACAAGTAGAATACATACATGGATGATTGGGGATGTCCCGCGAGAACGGACACACCGAAGGCCAGTCCAGCCCAGATGAACCAGCGTCCTTCGCCGCGCCTGTCCCATTTCTCCCACGCGATGCTAAGGAGCCAGAGGATCAAAGGCAGCCAGACCTGAACCTCCAGGATAGCCAGCTGCTGGATGGGATAGGAGGTTAGATAGCCACCGTACGTGAAAACCAGTGCCGCGACCAGGGCGGCAAAGCGGTGTCCAAGCAAGCGCTTGGCGAACAGATAGGTGAAGAAGCTGGCGAGGAAGACGTGAGCTATCGCCTCCAGTTCCAGGGCGTAAATGGCAAACTGCCAGGGAGCGCTGAAAAGCGCCGTCAGCAGACTGGGAGGGTAGAAGACGGCTGCCTGGATATCGGCCACAAACGGATGCCCACCGTATGTGTAGGGATTCCAGAGAGGTAGGTGGCCGTCAAACAACTGGCGCACTTCGAAGACGCCGAAGGCCCAGAATTGGTCAACGAAGTCGCCGCTGGGGAAGTAGACCCTGTCTTCGGCCGAAGGGGTGACGATCCTCCAGAAGAAGAGCCCACAGAGGATCAACAGTAAGAGGAGTACAATCAGGTCCGTTCGATATCTCGCCCAGAACTCCCTCACGGCGGAGCGACCTCCAGCAAAGGTCTCGTCGACCTTGCTGCCCTGCGGCGTCGCCCTAAGTATCCATCTCACGATGGAAAATGGTGGGCGAATGATACCTGCTGACGACCTCGGACAGCTTCTTCTGGAACTCGTCTGATCGTAGGATACCGAGTTTGTTGAGAAGGTACTTGCCAACGACGCCCAAGGTCTCAATTCCGTAGATCACGCCGTCCTTGAACCCCACGGAAGATGCTTCTTCGAAGTAGCGAGTCGGCACGGGGATCTCGGTGATCTCGAAGCCGAAAGCCATGGCCTGGGCTAGAATCTGGCTGTCGAAGACGAATCTGTTTGAATTCAGGAGGAATGGGGCCGTCTCCAAGAACCGGCGGCTGTAGGCTCGGAACCCAGTGTGATACTCCGAGAGTCGCTTGCGAAACGCCAGATTCTCCACCAGCGTGAGGAACCTGTTCGACAGGTACTTATACACCGGCATCCCTCCTCCCAAAGGTCCGCCGCCCAGAATTCGAGAACCCAATACCAAGTCCGCTTTTCTCTCCTGGATAGGCCGGATCAAGTCGGGCACCAGCCTGGAATCGTATTGATAGTCTGGGTGCAGCATCACCACTATGTCTGCCCCATCCTTCAGCGCCTCCAGATAGCAGGTCTTCTGATTGCCGCCATACCCTGTGTTTTGAATATGAATGATGACCTTCAGCCCCAAGCGACGAGCTATCTCCACCGTCGCGTCGTGGCTTACATCATCGACCAGGATAATCTCGTCCACGATCTCAGCGGGCAGATCGTTGTATGTCTTTTCCAGGGTCTCCGCGGCGTTATATGCCGGCATCACCACTACGACTTTCTCCTCGCCGGGCACTCACACCTCCTCGAGAATCAGGACCTGATTGGGGAAATCAATCGCGGCCATCGCGACTGCGCTACTCGTTCACCTCTATCGGTCCTAGCAGGACCCGATTATCCAGCATCTGGCCCGCATGGTCAAGAACCGGCAGCCTCCACCCTGTAGAAGCCAGGTAGAAGCCCACCTCGACCTCGTATTCTCCTGCTGGCAAGTCCGAGGGCAGAGCCAGCTCATACTGATCCCTTAGCTCCTGGCCTGGATCCCAAAAGGAAGTGGGATAGTCACCCCCTAGCGGCTGATTGTCACTTTGAGTCCAGATCTCCCTTTCATCGTCTACCAGGTGAGCGAAGACGGTATAGTCCTGACTCATCTCCTGCCTCGCTCGCCAGTATAGTGTGACCTTGACAGCGTCCCCAGGCTGTGCCCTCGCTTCACCGAGGTCGTAGCCAATGAGGTCGATTTCGTTGCCAAAGTTGACGTTCGCGGGGTGGCTAACCTCGTGTTCCTCTGGCTCCCATGCGACCACCTCTACTGGTTCCAGGAAGACTTGCTGAAGGGGCTCGCCTTCGCGCGAAGGGGCGAGGCGCTCCATGGTGGGCAGATGGTATACGCTTACACTCAGCCAGCCGATGGTTGGTGTGGCGGCACGGCGACGTATCCGCACCCACGTGCGGTCAGCAATGACCTGGCCAGGTTTCCAGGCGCTGGTCGGCGCGGAACCGAGGCCGGGATAGCTGTCTTCTTGTCCAAGGAGGTCACCGCTGGGGCTCAGCACGACCAGAGAAACGCTGTAGTCCCTCTCCATAGCCATCACTCCCTGCCAGTAGAGGGTCACCCACACCAGTTCGCCGGCCCTGAACACACTCCCCTCCAATTCATAACCCAACAACTTCATCTGGTCTCCGTAGCGAACATCTTGCTGATTTGGAATGGATTCCAGTTGCTGAGTGGACAGGAGAGGGGGTGTGGCGTAGGCAGGCACGATGTACAAGAAGGGGACAATCATAGCTATCACAAACATGGTCACGCCCAGGACGGCGACAAGAGCGCCAGCCCACCTTCGAGGTGGTAGCTGGATCAGACCCCAGGATAGCAGAATCGAAAAACAGGCGATAGCCGGAAACACCAGCCGCCCGGTGGCAGCCTCTGCCATCTGATTGTACTTGACGTACCCCAGACCGATGACGGTGATCCAAACCAGGAGCAGTGCCAGCGACGCGAAAGACACCGCCTCAGGCTTCTTGATGCTCCTGACCAACGCCAGCGGCAGGCCTACCGCTCCCAATAGGATCAGCAGATCGAAGAAACGGTAGACCCATGAAGAGGCCAACACATTGAACCAGCCAAAGACCGCCCAGTACGAGAGCCTGAAGCCTTCCAACTCACGTACGAACTTCACTGCCGTGAGATTTCGACCCGGCGGCCCTCCCAAGACTTCGAAGAACACGCTCATCCCCGTCGGATCGCCGTAGAGAAGCCAGTTACGTGCGTACCACCACCCAGACAACAAGACGACCAACCCCAGGACGATGGCGCCTCCCTTCATTGCCTCCACAAGAGAATGGCGTCTCGCCACGATGACCAACGCGCCGGCGACGACCACCAGCAATCCTACGCCCGTGAGTTTCGTCAGCGCCGCCAGACCCAGCACGATCCCCAGGCCGACATACCTTCGCAGGGACGGACCCCTCGTCAATAGATAGACGGTCAGGAGCAACGCCAGCGAGCAGAGACTCGTGAGCAGCCCGTCATTGTTCACTGCCGCATGCGTAAAGACGAACTGGGGATTGAACGCTGTGATGGCAGCCGCACCAAGCGCCACTACCCTGCGGCCGGGGAGAACTTCCAACGCCAACAAGTACGTCGTGAAGACTGTCAAAGCCCCGAACAATACCGAGAGGTAGCGCAGAAGATGGAGGGACAAGCTCGCCCCTCTATATGGGAAGCTCTCGCGGTCACCGTGGAGAATCACGTTCTTATTGCCCTGACGTCCGGGTATCCCCACGTTGACAAATGGGTTGTAGTCCAGCAGCTCCTCGGCATCGTCAGTATCGATCCAGAAGGTTGTCAAGGCACCGAACAGATAGTACAGCGACGGCTGACCACCCTCCTGGTCGAATATCTGCTCGCGCTCCGGCTCAAGCACGGGCAGCCCCTTGCCGTCAGCGATATGCTTGACGTGGAAATAGTGCTGTATCTCGTCAGGGGCCTCGAAGATGGGGACTGTCGTGCTGTAGACGGCTCCCAGAATGAAGAACCCAATGAGGATCAGAGCTATTCCGCGATGCTCGTCCAAGCTCTTGCCGAACATGATCCTTCGCTGCCAACGAAGCTTGGGGAAGACTCCTGCGCGCATCAGAGAGTGGGGCTCTCGAAAGTAGTGGAGGGACACCAACACTCGTCCTGCCTCCACCTCCATGCAGATGCTACCACATCTGAGGCAACGCTGCTAATCTCCTAACCGCCCCTTCTCTCCAGGCCTCGATAGCCCTCGGTCGCATAGAGCACGCCTCCCACCAACCCCGTGGCCACTGTCATGGCATAAATGGACAGGGACATGGCTAAGGCCAGAGAGCTGGGGACGCCAGCCTGGGCAAAGAGAAGTATGTATCCACCTTCTCGCACCCCGAGGCCACTAAGAGAGACCGGCAGAGTCAGCAAGAAGGAGATGATGGGCACGAAGACCAGGAAGTACCAGGGCGAGATCCTGATGCCGTACGCCAAAGCGACCAGGAAGTTGAGGACCATCAGCAGTACGTTGAACGCAAGGGAGACCAGCAGTGCTCTGGATATGGCGGTAGTGCGATAGGCTCGGATTGATCTGCGGAACTCCTGGGCTCTCCGTTTCTCCAGCACCCAGCTCAGCAAGGGCAACCCCTGCAACCACTTCCACAGGGCGTCATTCAAGGCCAGCCAAATACCTAGGATGGTGATTGCAGTGATGACAAGGATAATCGCGCTCACCACCCGGGGTATCAAGTGATAGCTGAAAGGCAGCGCCAAAGACGCCATGATGAACAGCACTACAAAGCCGCAAAGGCGGTCAACGAGCACCGTACTAACAGATTCTGTACCTTGGCTGCTGTGTTTCGACAGTTCGTACATCCTCACTACATCGCCACCGATACCTGTGGGAAGTACAGTGTTGAAGAACGTACCTATGAAATACAGCGAGACCAGCTTGGACAAAGGCGCCTTCAGGCGCTGGATGACGAGGAGGACCTGCCAACGGTAAGCCCTGAGCACCATACTGAACAGGTAGAGTCCCCATGCGGCGAGCAGATAGCGAAAATCGGCCTGCCTCAGCGTCTCCCAGGTCTCTCGCCAACCGACCTTCCAGAGAAGGAGTGCCAGCAGTCCCAGGCTGATCACGATTCTCAGCACATTAAACAGTCTGTGTCGCATCTATTCCCGTACCCGGACCTCGGTCAATATGATCCTGCTCTGAGGAAGCAAGAGCCCCCTGTGGTCGTAAGCAGGAAGCCGCTCACCGCTCTCCAAGTGATACATCCCCACAGCCAAGCTGTGTTCTCCTGGAGCGTACCTACTTGTCGGGACCAAGGTGTGCTTGTCCTCGACGATCTCAACTTCAAGCCATTCACTGGTCGGATAGTTGCCTTCATCGGGCTGACCATCGTGCTGCGCCACGATGGTGTCTCCCTCATCGATGAGGTGTGCAAACACAGTATAGTCCAGGTGCACATCGGCGGTCGCGCGCCAGTAGAGGGTGAGACGTATGGCTTCATCCACCGATGGGGAGGTCGGCCTCACATCATATCCTAACAATTCTATCTGGTTGTCAAGATTGACGTTCAGAGGATTGGCACCAGGGGGTACGCTGAAGAGACGTGGAGGGGTAGTGACCTCTCCCCCCTTCACTTCGGCTAACTGCACAGCCGTGCCCTGGTCGAAGATACGAACCCTCAAGGTGGAGGAAATCACTTGGGCGGGCAGCCTTCTTCCTTGCTCTCCCCAGTCCCAGCCGTCGATCACCCCTAGGCCGATGTTGAAATCCTTTCCCACATCCCAAGGTAGCGTCTGCATCAACACAGTCTCCCCCGTTTGCCACTTGCTCGTCGGATACCAGATCGCCGTGGTCATCGGACGTAAGGTGGTGTCCTCCACGATCCGTCCTGCGTCATCGTAGAAGAAGGGGTAGATCCGGTAGTCATGGTCCAGAGCGGCAAGGGCCTCCCAGTAAAGGGATAAGCTAGTCCCGCCCTCCTCAAGAGCTATATCGAATCCAAGCAGGCGAATAACGTCGCCGAACTCCACGATGGTGGGATACCCAATCTGCGGATCCTGGGGGCGAGCAAAGGAGTAGAAGCCATCTGGCAACTCGCTGGTCCCTGAGTGCGCTCTGCGCAGAAGAACGTAACCCTCCTCAGCCGCGACGACTCCGAAGTCCTCCTCGTTAACAAGAGATTGGAAGAGGTCGTATTGGTCGTTGGGGTGAATGGGCCAGGAGTCCTCGGTCACATCGAACAACACATACTCGGCGTCCTCGACTCGAGGGAACATGTATATCCGCTCCCGCTGGCTGAGATGAGGCACCAGGCGGGACTGAGCAGACACCGCGGCGCCCGGAGGGATCAAACTGAAAAACCTCTCGGCAAGCTGCTGATGACCGGTTACGAGGGGCATCTGAAAGCCAGCAGCCAGAGGGCCAAAACCTCGATAGTAATGAACGACCAAGGTTGAGAACAGAACCAAGCATGAAAGACCCTGGACCATCCTCTGCTCCGAAAACCGGACACGACGAGCCAACACCTTGGCCAGCAGAGCAGTGCCATATATGCTCGAGATGATGAAGAACGGCACCAAAGGGGCCGCGTAGTGAAAAGGACCCAACGTATGCATCGGAGAATAAGTGCTTAGAAGATTCATCAATAGTGTTGGCAATCCTAGCAGTAGAATCTGTGGACCCAGAAGAGAGAGGAAGGCCGTGGGCGACAGCAGACCCAGCAAATAGTTCAGATTCTCCTTGGTCAGTAGATGCTGCAACACTATTCCTGGTCGGGACAATAGTGTAATCAGCATCTCCGAGGGAGATTCCCCGAGGTAGCCATATCGGTCCCATTGTGAGTGCTGGCCGGAGACGCTGAAGTGAGAAGGAATGAGGAAGAGAGCGACAAAAAACCAGGAAGCCCCAATAATCAGCGTCGCCACCCCGAGCAGCAAGTTGTCCCGGTCAAGCGCCAAGGGGCTCACGAACGGGCGCCGCCCCCGGAGACCTCTCCATTTGAGAACGAGGTATAGCCCCATCATCACCACGAGGAGAGAGATGTCCTCACGGCAACTAAGAGCCAAGAGAATGAAGGTCAAGTACCAACCCTTGCGTCCTTCTTTCTTGGCGAAGTAGAAAGCGAAAGCCAGGAAGGTCGCAGCCAACGTCACACTATGGAAATCAAACAGGTTGGCAGCTTGCAGTGCAGGGAAAAGCAAGAACGCAAAAGGAAAGACCAGAGCTGCGAAGCGGCTACTCAAACGCTCCTTCGCCAACCAATAAATGGGTACAGCACCTAGAGCGACGACGATTGTTTGCAAGGCCAGAAGGATCTGGGGATCGCCATGAAGGAGATACAATACAGAGATGCCTAGCAGAATAGGTTCTACGTGCCCGGCCAAGCGGACATTCACCCCCGGTTGAATAGTAACCTGCAGAGTCCGGCCCTGGCTCGTATTCCAGATAGCCTGATCCATAGTACCCAGGTCAAAGGCCGTGGTCTGGAGGGCTCGATGCTTCAATATCGTCACGGCACCAAGGACCACGATGTACAAGGCTATCAGAACGGACAGCAAAGCCCAGGACAATCTGTCACGATTCAAGTTCACAAACTCACTCTCGGCGGCGCCCAAGCTCATGAAGCTGTGCTATCTCCCCCATCGCACTGTGATCGTTGGTCCGTCTTCCGCATGCTCGACAGGGAGGCTCTGGCCCGACCAGGCGGGTGGTGCCATACTGCCTCACATTCTCATGCCTCAATCCGCCGTTTCCACAGACGGAGGTCATCCTCCTGAACCGAACGCTGTTCTTCACAAACGAGACCGTCAGCAGCCACAGATCCGGCCGCTGGGCCCACGCGCGACCCCACCGCTTGAGCGCGGGCTAACAAGGCGGTACCCATCCCGCTTCCGGCAGCCGCCAGGCTACCCTTTCTCTCATACAGATAGGCCACGCTTCCATCTGGCAAGGGATAGCTCTGGACGAGGCGGAAAGCTTCCTGGAACTCCGGAGGAGGGCCGTTCAAAATGGCCTCCACTATCTTCAGTGAGTCGGGATGTATGCGATGGGCCGGATGTTCGCTCATCAGCAGTAGGTAATCGACTTCGTTCAGTTGCGGATAGACCGGCTGGTTCGGCAGGTTGAGAGCGAGCTCGCGCGTCCAAACCTGCCCCTGATAGTCCGTATAGATGATGTACTGGAAATGTTGTTCGTTGAGTTGCTGGGTATTAATCAACAAACCGAGTTCGACTGGCTCGGACCCCTTCCCGTGGGTAGTCACGTATTCGAGCACATCTGGCACGATCCAGAAGCGACCATCGGTGTCCCCGAAACTGGGCAGCTGGTTTTGGGGACCACTGGCAAAGATAGGTACAGGCCCCGCCACTGGCAGGTCAAGAATCGCGGCCTCCCGAACCCACCCCAGCCCATCGAAGGAAAGCACCAGACATTGCAGGCTGGCAAATAGAGCAACGGCAGCTATGGCCAACACCCTCGCTGTCCTAGGGCGTATCTTGGACAAACCATAGGCCATGATGACTGCAGCGGCCGGAAGGATAGGCATTATGAAGCGAGAGTGGCGGGAACTAGGACGAAAGGAGAAAACCAGGTAGGGCACAACTATCCAGAGCAAGAGAAGGAAGAGATCGCTGCGCCATGCTCCGCGCCAATACTCCAGTTTGCGGAGGGCTTTTCTGCCGACAACCAACAGTCCCGCACTTGCAGCCATGAACAGACCCGCATAGAAGAGTGAGAACTGCTCGTGTACTAGGTGCTCCAAGTAGTACTCAAAAGCCCAGGTCTGTCGCTGAGGACGGCCCCAAGCTATGAAGAACGTATGATTTACGAAATCTACCCTGCTCAGATACCAGGAACCAGCTATCACCAGGCCCAGCCACAGACCACTAAGCAGGTTTATCGTTGGGCGGTCAGGTTGCTTGAGAAGCCAGATTAGCCCAGCGAATAACAGCCACGAGATGGGCAAGAGCAAATGACGCAACGGCAGTTCCACGACGCGTTGAACGTTTGGCAGATACCAAAGAAGGGTCAGCATCAAGCCCAGGGCTGCAGAAACAGCTAACCATCTCCTGTCCGCGGATAAACCACGCAGCTCCTGTCTGAACCGGGACAACAACCCTGCCCTCAGTATGACCACGATCAAGGAAGGGAAGACGAAGAGCGCGAAGGTCCATTTGGTCAGGAGACCGAGCCCCACGCTCAGTCCAAAGAGCAAGGAATGCCGTTTGCTGGAGAACCCCCGGCTCAGAAGCAATAGCCAGATGCTGAGGGCCACCATAGCTGCCAGGGCAAACTCTATGTATGTGTACCGCGACATGGCGAACACCATGGGCAAAGAAGATGTGATGAAAGCGGCGAGAATGCCGACGCCCCTGCCCCCGATCTCGCGACCGATCCCATAAGCCGAGATCAACAGAACTACCAAATAGACCGCGTTTGCCATAGCCGCCACGTCCATGGAGACGCCGAAGAGCTTGTAGAAAGCCACCATGGACAAGTGAAACAACGGAGGGTAGTAGCCACTGTAAGTCAGCGCTCTGAATAGAGAAGTGAGATCCACCTGTCTCAAGATGTCATTGTAGACGAGGCTCTCGATAAGATGACGGGGCCTATCCCACCCCACCACATTCAGGTTGGTCGAAAGCCATGAC
>CAZBJW010000013.1:0-7428 GCA_964492135.1 uncultured Anaerolineales bacterium | reverse complement strand
CCCCAGAACCCATAGGGTCCAATGAGAGCCGACGAAAGGCCTCACCCTCGGTCGGACGAAATCGCCCGTAGTGCGCCCTTCTTCCACGCCTATCCTTCCTCAATCACAATGTCAGCTAGCCATAGGCTATCCGCGGCTGGCTGGCCGGTGCACAAAACCGGAAGGCGACGCCCCGTCCGAGGATCATACAGGCCCAGGACCAGTCGATACTCACCAGAGGGCATACCGCGCGGCACGACGACTCCATGGTTATCAGCCACCGTCTCCCCGACTGGCCAGACACTGGTTGGCATCCATCCTCCCACCGGCGCGGTGTCGTGTTGACCGGCTATCTCATCCTGCGCATCGAGTAAATGCAAGAAGACCTTATAGTCCTCCTGCAGGTCCTCCTCTGCCCTCCAAAACAGGCCAACGCGCAGTATTTGCCCAGGTCTTGCTTCGGTTGTGTCCAGCGTGTACCCGATGAGACCGAGTTGTCGGCCGAACTGCGCCTCCACACTGTGCGACGGAATCTTACTCCCCTCGTTCAAGGGGACAGCATATGCCGCCAGGCGCGCTGGCCCGTACCAGGAGATCAGAGCGCGGTAACCCTGTCGATTCAGCCAGCCCTCAACAACACGGTCTGGGTCGACATGCTCTTCCTGCCACAGAAGGGCAAAGATCATGTCATGGTTAGCAGCGATCTTCTCCAGTTCAAGCATGATGGCCTTCCGGTCCATGGGAAGCTGGCGAGGTATCGGATAGGGCTTGCCTGTGCCCTGGTAATGGCGAGCAAAGACTTCGATCTGTTCCGGTCTTTCGAAAATGATCGCCTCGCGACCGCTTGCCATCGTTTGGACGTCTTGAGCCGCGGTCCGATAGACATCATCCTCGTAATCGGTTAGATGATATTTCTTGCGGTACAGGTATACGGTTTCTCCGTCCGGCAAAGGATATCGCTTAGCGACTTCGAAGACCTCTCGCAAGAACGGGTCGGTGCCCCCCAGAAGGGCGGCCACAACTTCCCTGGTTTCCTCTCTGTTGATACCCTTCTGGGAGCCGTCCTTCAACACCAGATAGTCCACCTCAAAGAGCTGAGGATACACGGGAGCGTCACTCCATGCCCTGGCTAGTTCCCGCATCCTCATCTCGGGATAACCGCGCTCCAGGGAGACCAACTCGAAGGTCGAAGCCTGCACATAGTGGGTCTTCATCAGGATTCCGAGTTCGGCCCCTGACCGGGCATTTAGCGAACTGTCCTCTCTCATGAATTCCAAGATGTCGGGCATGACCCAGTAGCGGCTGTCAGTAACTCCTGAATTCGGCAACTGATTCTGGAACCCGCGCGCAAATAGGTTGAATTGCCTGCCGTCAGGAAAGTGGGAGATCGCGGCGTCACGCAACGACACTAGTCCGTCGTAGGAGAGCCCGAAGAACTGAGCCAAGCCGACCATCACAACCAGAACCAGTACTGTGGCTTTCGTCTTGCGCCAAGGGATGCTCAGCAAGCCAGCGCCGATGAGTAGTGCCAAGGCTGGTAGCAGTGGCATGATGTACCGTGAGTGAATGGTGCTGGTGCGGATCGAAAACACAAAATAGGGAAGGACTGCCCACAGCCCTACTATGGCGATGTTGCTGGTCAGTACATCCTGGCGAACACTTGCTTTGAGCCAGCGCCGGTTCGAAGAACCGAGGATGAACAAGGCCAGCAGCAGTATCGCCACATAGAAGGGCGAGAGCTGCTCATGCACCAAGTAGTTGAGGTACGGTGCAAAGCCCCAGTATGTTCCCTCGGGCTTGCCGTAGGCGACGAGCAAGAACTCCCGTAAGAAATCTAGACGTGGCATATACCAAACACTCGCCACGCTGAAACCTGTCATGACAGCTCCAAACACGTTGGCTTCCTGGCTTGACGGACGACTCAGGGCATAGAAGGTCAAAGTCAAAGCGACCCAGGAAAGGGGTACGAGAAGCATGCCCAAGAACATCTCTCTGGCTCGGTCCACACTGGGCAAATACCACAGTAAGGTCAGTGCCAAGGCCATCAACGCGGATAGCACAACCCACCTGATATCCACTTTCATCGTCTTGACTTCTCGGATCATCCGCCGATGCAAGCCCGAACCAAGCAACACCAGAAGTGCAGGCGGCAGGGCGAAGACGACAAAAGTCCACTTCACCAGCATTCCCAACCCGAAGCTAAACCCATACAACAGGGTGTAACCCTTTCTTTCGAACCCCTGACTGTATATTAGCAGTGCAAGGTTGAGGGCCACCATGGCGGTCAGTGCAAAATCGATGTAGAAGTATCGAGACATACCATAGATCATTGGAAAGGTCGAAAGCACAAAGACGGCAAGGAGACCAACGTGGCTGTCGAACATCCTTCTGCCGATGGCGTATGTGGCGGCCGACAACACAGCCAGATAGAGTACGTTCACCATGGTGGCAACGTCAGTCGAGCGACCAAAGAGCCATAGCAAAGGAACAGCAGAGAGCTGGAAAAAGGGCGGGCGGTATTCATCCATGGTGATCACATCAAACAGACTGCCGAGGTTGAAGGGCTCCAAGGTGTCGTAGTATGTCAAAGCAGTCATCAGGTGTCGACGAGTATCCGAATTCAGGATAGCCACATTTGTGGACAACCACGCCCAGTTATTGAGTCCGTGGAACGCCACTAGGGTGGCCAACAGCACAAGAGTCCAATGCCGCTCGAGGGGCCATATCCTGCTAAGAATACGCACGCTGTTTCCCAGCATCAACCTGTGCTTGTTCTCTATGGCACGCATGACAGCCTGAGGATGCCAGGCAACGAGTCTCTCATCATCCTGCGCCTACCGCGTGTAGGACCCAGACGTCAAAGAACATATTCTCCCCTGCGCCGGGAGCAGTATGATCCCCGTATCCCTCGAACACCGTCTTCAAAAGCGCCCCCTCAACTACGCCGGCAAGCTCGTCCTCTAGTTGAGACATCTCATTCCCCCTCCCCTCCTTGTCCACAAACCAGACCCCCTCCTGATACTGAAGGTCCGGAGGCAAGGGGTCTCGACGCCTCACGATTCTAAACTCCGCAGCTTCAAGGCGGCCCTCATAGTGCAACAGAGCAATCTGATGCTCCGGCCGACTGACTACGATAGTCTCGCCGGGCGATATGGAACTCCCTACGAGGACAGCTGCCGACCTCCAATCGGACACTATCTCCGCATAGTAGCTTCGTAGAGGCGGCAGACTTGCTGTGCTGAGGACCACGAGGCCGACAGCGACGGCCAGAGGATAGCTTCTGTACTTCTCATGCCTAGTCTTTTCCCACGTCCACGCAAGAAGACCATCGCACCCCGTCAATCCCCTGGCCACGACCAGCAGATAGAGAGGCAACAGGAAGATCAGATAGCGGGGATAGAACCGATGTTCCAGGGACACGGTGAACAACGCCACGAAAGGCACAACCATGCACATCGTGACCAATAGGACCTGCGTCCTCTGGTTTCTTAGAGAAGCTAGGAAACCTACCAGAAACAGTATGAGGAAGATCACCGAGCCAACTCCAGGCCCAGTGCTCCAGCCCGCCAAGAGCCCTCGAAAAAACGATACGCTAAGCTCTAGTCCAGGCGTCTCTGCCTGTTCAGCGATTCCCTTGGGACCAGTCATGCTGTCCAGCAGATGCGGCGCCATGGGCAGATAAGCGAGGGCGATGATCGCCAAGCTTGCCACCAAGATGAAGATGGAACTCCTATGCGTGCCCACCCATGAACATGAGCTCAAGGTATGTCCTTGCCCATCAACGACAGCGTGTGATCCCCCGCGAGGTATAACACCTCGAAGCCATGTCAGAATGAAGAACATGCTTAGGGATAACAAGACGAGGAAAGCGAACAGATGAGTATACAGGTTGAGTACTGTGGCGACTACGAACCCTGTCCAGCTTCGGGCCTCCCCAGCAAACATTGCTCTATACAGGAAGTACAAGGACAACAATGACAGTGTAAGGAGCAAGGGATAAGCCCGGGCCATTTGAGAGTAACGGATGTGCACCAGAGAGAAACAAAGCAGGAACGCGGCAATCAATCCCTCTTTCCGGCCAAACAGCTTGGTCCCCACTGCATAAGTCGCCGCCACGCCCAGCATCCCAAATGCCAGAGACGGAAAACGCAAGAGGAAATCATGATCCTTCAAGCGCAGGAAGAAATGTGTGACGAGGAAATAGAGAGCTGGCTTCGCGATCGGAGTGTTGTACAAAGGTATGGACAGCACATCGAGCACGGAATTGTCTGGATCGGCAATAGCCACCGTGTATATCTCATCGGCATCCAAGCTCTTGAAGTCCAGTCTATATAGTCGGAAGAGCGCTGCGCTCAGTAGTATAAGGACCGCAGCCAGCCGCACTGCCCTGCTATCCATCAAACTACGCGCCATGGACCTCACGATGATTCACCCCACTGGGAAGATGGCCGCTTCTCCCACGCGCCTACTGCTGATCCACCAACTGCTGGTACGTCTCCCATTCGGCCGCTGCCTCGGCCTCCATACGCTGGCTTTCGTATAGTTCAGCCAGGCGTCCATGAGGTGTCGGTGCCGTAGGGTCAAGGACAGTGGCTTGTAAGTAGTGAGCCGCAGCTTCATTGGGCGCATCCTGCTCCTGGTACAAGTCTCCGACACTAGTGTGAATAGTACATGCCACGGTAGGGGACACTACCTCCAGAGACTCTTTGTAGCGGAGGATAAGCTCCTCCGCATCTAGCCCCTGCCTCACGTATATGACCCAAAGATCACTGTACATGGTAGGTGCCAAACTCAGTCTCAGGCCTCTGGAGGCACTATCGGGATCAACCTCAAGGACTACCTTGAACAAGCGAGCTGGCGTCTCCCTCAGATCGCTTTCGATCGAGATCATGCTTTCCCGGCCCGGCCCTATGAACCATACACCCTCGTGTCCATATCCATCTTCGGACACGGCCAGTTCGCTGCCTCCGACCAAGAAAGTCGCCACCGCGAGGCTCTCGTTGTAGCGAGGCAGCACAACCTGAGGAAAGGGACCTGGGGAGACTATGACCTCGCCAGGCGAGAAGCTCCTCAGCAACAGGTCAGCCACTGCTTTCCAGTCTGATCTTTGCTCAGTATAGTAACTCTGCAGGGTTGGCCAGCTAACAAGCACAAGAACGGCCGAGGACAAGGCCAGGACGACGCCTGTCCGCCGCACCCGTCTCCTTTCCAGCCAATTGTCGATCACATCGCTCAAGACCGTCAACCCCCTGGCGATGAAGACGAAATATAGAGGCAACATGAAAAGCACATAGCGAGGTCGAAATCCATGCTTGGCTGGCACCAGAAAGAGTACTGCGAAAGGAACCACCAGCCAGCAGAAAGCCAACCACAGCTGTGGGCGATGAGTTCTCACACAGGCCACCAGGCCAATTATAAAGGGGATGAGAAAGACCAACAAAGCGAACCCCGGTCCACCACCCCACGCCTCCAGAACCTGAGCCAGGAAGGATGGTGTCAAGCCCATCCCTGGGGTCACCATTCCCCCCAGGCCCTTTCTGCTAGTCAGGCCTCTATACAGGTGTGGTATCATGGGTCCGTACAAAACGCCTACGACAGCCAAGCTGAGGAGAGCAGCCAAGCCCTTGCGGTCGTCAACGGTCCAGTGGCCCCCAGGAGATCGTACCGTTAGCCGGCCTTTGGTGGAACTGTCCCGTCTGCTTATCAAGGAATTCCTTATCCAGAGGCCCCCGACGAATGCAATTTGAGATAGCAAAACGAGCAGCCCAAAGAGGTGGTTGTATGTGTTCAACACGGTACAGGCCACGAAACCTATCCACCATCTCCTTCGGTTCTCGGAAAGCCCTCTGTACAAGAGATACCACGACAATACGGACAAGAATGCAAGCAAAGAATAGAACCGTGCATCCTGAGCATATCTAACGTGGAGAGAGGACACGCACAGCAGGAACGCACCGACCAGTCCCTCCGCCTTGCCGAACAGCCGCGCTCCCAGGGCATAGGTCGCGGAGACACCCAGCACCCCAAAGAACAAAGCAGGAAAACGTAGCAGGAAGTCGTTGTCACCTATGTGCAGGAAGAAATGGGTGATGAGGAAGTAGAGCGGCGGGGCAGGAAGCGCCGTATTGTACAGAGGGATAGAAGCGACTTCAGATAAACTATTGTCCGTGGATGCGATGGCGGCGGTGAATATCTCATCCTGCCAGAGGCTCTTGGCATCCAACCCTGTCAGTCTTACACAGAAAGCCAAGAACACGACAAGGAGCATCAGCCCCTTGAGCGTGGCTCCATGATTTGCTTTGCGGAATAGTAGTTGTTTCATCGCAAGGTTACATTGGTGGTAGTCTCGCCCGATGGTCGCGCGCCTGAATACGCAAGCCGCTGTCTCTGCGCCAAGGGGCGGGACCGCAACGTCTACAGGATAGACCGACCATGCGCCCTTGGGTCAGGCGTTACTTCTCTCAGAACACCCCGCTATCATCGAGCAGTCTTTGCGCTGTGCGTCGCCCAAAGCTGTTACGCAGCACTCGAAAATGCGGTGGACTGCTGGTCTCCCTCTCGCTACCCTCAATGCTTGCCAATCCGGACGTGGGCCCAGTAAAGACTTCCTTGTGAAGGGTTCAGATGCCTCGGGATGCCACCATCCGCAAGGCAAGGTGTTAACCTGCCACCTGAGCATCCGCCAGCGCCTGATCAGGGAGACGATCCTGGATGTCCAAGAGACTCCCGACGCGCTCGCTTCCTAGATGTCGTCTCACGGCTCGTGCACCGTTACGGACTGGAGCAATATCCTACTATACTCTAGCCTCTCTCCGCTTTCGTCGCATACTGGGAGACGTTGTCCCGTTACCCCATCGTACATGCCAATCTCAAGTACGTACTCCCCCGCAGGAGCGTCCGCTCTGACCGGCAGGTCGTACTCATCACGTATCACCTCGCCGGGCAGCCACGTTGAGGTAGGGCGCTCTCCATGATGCGGTTGGTTGTCTTGCTGGGCCCAGATTCGGTCTCCCGTGTCCAGCAAATGAGTGAAGACGGTATAGGCTGCCTCAGTCGTCTGAAGGCTTTGCCAATACAAACTCAGGTGTAGACTGTCCCCCGGCCGCACGAAGGTCGGGTACAAGTCATAACCCAGGAAGGCGATCTTCGAGCCCAGAGATCGCCACAAGGGGTTCCGGACAGCTTCAGCGACGCCCGTAGACAATTGCTCCAATTCAGCTCGCCCCTCAGTCAAGTCTTGCAAGGCTTTAGGTCTGTCCGGTTTCACGCGGTCAGCCATATCGAGCTCCAACGCCGCCTGTTCAAAGCCTCCGGTCCGCAGAGATATCTCCGCCAGAGCCAGATGTACGTCGAAGTGGGCTTCAGGCGCGGGGAGGACATCCCGCAGGATGTGGAGCATGGAAACGGCGTCTTGGAGCACATTCTCGGACGGTTCGCGTAGACGGATGA
>CAZBJW010000012.1:718-35491 GCA_964492135.1 uncultured Anaerolineales bacterium | reverse complement strand
GTATACTGGTACCTTTGTCCGCTCGGGGATACATACGCAGCGAGAACGCCATCGCCTACATCATGGGAGCAAACGTCACCACGTTTGTCGACACGCTGCTTGTCGCACTCCTGCTAGGAAACCCCATGGCGGCCACCATCGTGCTCGTACAGATCGGGGCTGTCACGGTGATCGCCCTCGTTACGCTGCTCATTTTCTACAGACCCCACGAACGAGCCATGCTGTTTCTCACTTCTCGCATCGCCAAGAGCAATCGCAACATGATCATCTTTGCGGTCGCCATTCTCATTGTGCCGCTTCTGCTGATGGTTGTCTAGGTAGGAGGAGGTCTCCTTCATGAAGATCCTGATGTGCACCGATGGCTCCAGCTACGCTGGTGAAGCACTGCGCTTTGGAGCGCCCCTGGCTAGGAGGTCACGAGGGCCTGTCACCCTTCTGGGTGTCGTGGAGAGGAAAGAAGAAGAGAGAAAGGTAATTCGGATGCTGGAGAGGACCAGCAATGCCCTGTGTGACTACGTGCCCGCTCTCGAGACCAAGATCAGGCACGGTCACGCCGCCGAGGAGATTCTCAAAGAGACGGAAGAGAACCACTACGACCTGGTGATCGTTGGTTCTCAAGGCCGTCGAGGACTAACGCGCTTTCTGCTGGGCTCCACTGCCGCTCGCCTCACGCGTTACTCCCAGGCGCCTGTGCTTATTGTCAAGGGTAAGAGGAGGAACCTGAGGAAGATACTGGTCTGCACGGGCGGGGCAGAGTGTGGGGAGAAAGACACTGAACTGGCGGGTCGCATCGCTGGCTTGACCGGGGCATCCGTAACAGTCCTGCATGTGATGTCTCAGCTGCCTCTGATCCCCGGCGCCAAGATAAGCGACTTGGAGAACTCCACAGAGGCCTTGCTGGAATCGGACGCGCGCGAAGGAGTGCATCTGAGAAAGGACCTGAGAATACTGGCAGATCTGGAAGTGCACGGAGAGGCCAAAGTGCGCCACGGGCTGGTCTTGGATGAGATCCTGGACGAGGCGGAAGAGGGGGACTACGATCTGATCGTTGCCGGGGCCCACATCGCCTCCGGCATCCAACGCGTTATGATGAGCGACATAACGGAGCGAATAGTCCTCAGCGCAAACAGACCGGTCCTCGTGGCCAGGTGAGGCCCATATCATACGGCCGCCATGGGGGAAAGTGGTCGTACGTTGGCAGTCTAGTCTGGGGACGTGACACGATACTTGACAAAGGGAAGGAATTGCGGTAAAATAGGGTCAAACTGAATAGCCTGCGATCCAGGTGTCCGTTGCCCGGATGCTAGGACGTAAAGGGGAAACCGGTCGAAGTCCGGTACTGTCCCGCAACTGTAGCTCCAGTAGTGTGGAGAAGTCAGGATACCGCCTGAATCGCGCTCCGACAACCTTCGAGAGAAAGGGGGAGGAGAGAATGACAGAAACAAACCCCTTGTCAGCTCGACGAGGGGTTTTTCTCTGAAGCCCCAGACCTACAAGGTTGGGGCGTTTTTTTCGATAGAACACCAGATGACGGGGAGAAGGAAATGATCGAAACAAAGAAATCTAAACAGTTGCTTGGGCTTGGCCTGCTATACACCACATTGGTATGCGCGCTGTTACTCGGGAGTGGGCCGGCTTTGGCCCAGGAAGGGCCAGGACATGTGGGAGTGATTGTTCAGTTTGGTGACGGCACCACCCTTACTCGCTACCTGGAACTCAGCACCCCGGTGGATCGGCTGACCGCCTTGGAGGCCACTGACCTATTCCGTGAGACCGCCTTCGCCGGTGATGCCGTGTGCAGGATTGAAGAGGAGGGCTGCCCTGGCACTGATACCGACTGCTGGTGTGAGTGCCCCTTCACGCCAGAAGAATCGTGCACCTTCTGGATATACTTCCCCATGAACGAAAGCGGCGACGGCTGGGGAGACATGAACACCTGGCCCCTGCCCGAACTGAAGGACGGCCATGTCAGCGCCTGGGTGTGGGGAGAGGTCGATGTAATTGCCTCGCCATGGAAACCACTGACACAGCTGCCTTTCATGACAGTGGACGAGATTCATGACCGCGCACTGAGACCAGGTTCGGTGAGCGCTACTGGCGGACCACAGGAGCTGGCGGTGAGTGCGACCTTCGGCGGCGACTCCGACGGCAACGCAGCAGCAGCAGTCCGCTACCATCGCACCGGACAAGCTTGGAGCGAGCCACATTCCATGGTTCGCGGCGAGACTTCGTTCACTTTCGCTATCGCTGGCTTGGAGCCCGGAGAGTATGAGGTGGAAGTGAGTTACTCCGACTACCAGAGTGGCGTCTTGGGGGAGAACGGTGCGGTCACATTCACGGCCCCGGCGGTGGGGACCCAAGTGTCGCCTTCGCGGGAGAGCCAGCCTGGGGCATCGGCTGAAACAGCCACAGAGGTTATCAGCGATGAGCCCACTGCTGTCCCGATCGCGGGTTACCTGGGGCCCCTTGGAGTGGGAGGGGTGGCCTTCGTAGTCATCCTGGGCGTGCTGCTGGTGATCTACCTGCGGAAGCGAGCAGCCTGAGGATGAAGACTCGGAGAGGTGAGACCCATTGTATCACACAGTGACGTGGGTTCTGTGGCTGGCGGCGGCGCTGTTGCCAGCCATGCTCACCAAGAATCCATTGTATCTGACCATTTTGCTGCTGGCAGTTGCCGTGGACTACGGCACCATCCCCAGAGACTCGTCTCTCGCTGGCAGCTGGCGCGTTTTCCTGAAGGCAGGCCTGGTCCTTGTCACCTTCGGGGCTGTTTTCAACATCTTAGCAACCCATCATGGCGAAACCGTGTTCTTGACCGTGCCTCGCCTGGTGGTCAGGGTTGGAAGTGTCACCTTCCTGGACTTGGGTGGTGAGATGAGTTTCGAGGCACTGGCTTACGGCTTCGCCAATGGACTGAACCTTGTGACCATCCTCCTGGTTTTCGCAACCTTTAACCTCATGGCGGACCACCATCAGCTGCTGCGGTCAGTTCCGGCCTTCTTGTACCAGATGGGCATGATAACCTCGATTGCCATCGCCTTTGTTCCTCAGATGATGTCGAGTCTCAAAGAAATCCGAGAGGCGCAAGCCATCCGAGGCCACCGCTTTCGGGGGATAAGAGACCTCTTGCCACTGTTCGTGCCACTCCTGACCAGCGGACTGGAGAGGGCCATTCAACTCGCCGAGTCAATGGAAGCACGTGGCTTTGGCAGCATCGCACGACCGGCTAGCCGAGAACGCGCCCTGGTGGACAAGGGGCTCATCGCGCTGAGCCTGTTTGGGTTGTTGCTGGGCGCCTTCTGGTACAGCTACTATTCCCGCACTCGCTGGGCCGGCGCTTCTCTTGTCTTGGCCAGCCTGGTGCTGCTCGGGATCAGCCTCGTGACTTTGGGGCGACGGGTGGAACGCAGCCGCTACCGCCGCGAGCTGTGGCGCAGACGTGACAGCGTCGTCGCTACTGCCTGTATCCTTTCACTGGTGACCGTCGGCTGCGTCTGGCTAACGGCCGGAGAGACGCTGCGCTTCTATCCCTACCCTCGGTTCTTTTTTCCGACGTTCAGCCCCCTCATAGGACTGGCCCTGTTGGCCATGGTGACGCCGGCATTGGCCGCTCCCAAGGAGAAGCAACCATGATACGGTTTCGTGACGTCACCTACGCCTACCCCGAGAGCGAGAGCCCGGTGCTCGATCATCTCTCCTTGGAAGTGGAGGAGGGGGAGTTTATCCTCGTCGTGGGCGCCTCTGGCGTCGGCAAGTCGACACTGCTGCGCTGCATCAACGGTCTGGTCCCTCATTTTTACGGTGGAACCCTCCAGGGCAAGATCAGTGTGGCAGATCAGGATCCAGTGGCCCTGGGACCCCGAGCCATGAGTAGCATAGTGGGCTTTGTCCTTCAAGACCCCGAGACTCAGTTCGTCGTCGACTCAGTTGAGGACGAACTTGCGTTTGCCCTGGAGAACCAGAACGTGGGACAGACAGTGATGAGGAAGCGGGTCGAAGAAATCCTGGATCAACTCAACATCGCCCATCTGCGCCGGCGCCGCATCAACACCCTCTCCGGCGGGGAAAAGCAACGGGTCGCTATCGGGGCAGTTCTGACCGTCCACCCCAAGGTGCTCGTATTGGATGAGCCGACATCGCAGTTGGATCCCCAGGCTGCCGAGGAGGTGCTGACCACACTTCAGAAGCTAAACTCAGATCTCGGGCTGACCATCATCCTGGCAGAGCACCGCCTGGAACGCGTGGTGCAGTACGTAGACCGGATGCTCTATCTGCCCGGCAACGGCGATGCCCCGCTCCTGGGCACGCCTAACGAGGTGCTGAGACGAATCGAGTTGGTGCCGCCACTCGTGGCCTTGGCCAAACAACTGGGGTGGCAACCACTCCCTCTCACGATCAAGGAAGGCCGCCGGTTTGTAAAGGACCTGGACCTTCCGCCAGTTCGCCACGAAGCATCCATGGACCAGCCCGGCGAGGACGCGGAGACTCGGCCCGAGGCCATCAGCGTCCACGATGTCTGGTTCTCATATAATGGCCACGAGGCTTTGCGCGGCATCAACTTGTCCGTGAGAAGGGGCGAGTTCGTGGCCATCATGGGGCGCAACGGTTCGGGCAAGACGACTCTGCTAGGGCATTTGGTCGGCCTGCTTCATCCGCAGCAGGGAGTCGTGGAGGTATGGGGCGAGGATACGCGATCGCGAGACGTTGAGGACATCGCACGACACGTGGGGTATGTGCCCCAGAACCCGGGAGTTCTCCTCTTTGCCGACACCCTTCGCCAGGAACTCGACTTCACCCTCCGAAGCCATAGCGTGCAGACGACTGACTACTCTGATCTCCTCACGCATCTTCAACTCGAGCAGTACCTCGACTGCTATCCCCGTGACCTCAGTGCTGGAGAACGACAGCGGGCGGCTATGGCAGCCATACTGGTGGCCGATCCGCAGGTCATTCTGTTGGACGAGCCCACCCGTGGACTAGATTATCACCAGAAGCGCCAGCTGGCTCAGTTCCTGTCTGCCAAGCGGGACGAGCGCAAGACCGTCCTCATAGCGACTCACGATGTCGAGTTGGTGGCCCAGTGCGCTGATCGAGTGGTGATCTTGAGCGAGGGTCAGGTGGTAGTCGACGGGCCAACACCATCGGTGATGAGCAAATCAATGGTCTTCTCTACGCAGGTAAACAAGCTTCTTCGCGATGACCGCTTCCTCACGCCGGAGGATGTCTTGGAGACTGTAGCCACATGAGGCTGGGGGGCTCGGCTTTTCTGGGAAGAGGCCTCAGCGCCGCAATACTCGCGCTAGCCACTCTGCTCGGCGTTTGGGCGTTTGTGTACCCCTTCCTCCTCGCCCCGCCTGAGGGGCAGGCTGGCTCCATGACTCGTCAGGCGGACGCCCCCTTCACCTTCCTCGCGTTGCTGGGATTATGTCTGGTAGTCATCGTTGCCAATCTCGAGACGCAGCAGATGAACTCGAAGATAGTCGCCATGCTGGGGATTCTGGTGGCGATCAACAGTGTGTTGCGCTTGATACCTGGGCCCGCCGGCTTCAGTGCGATGCTGTTTCTGCCTATCCTGGCTGGCTACACCTACGGAGCCGATTTCGGCTTCCTACTGGGAGCGCTTTCCTTCCTCGTATCCGCTATCGTCACTGGGGGGTTGGGCCCCTGGCTCCCCTATCAGATGCTCTCCGCGGGCTGGATGGGCATGGCCTCTGGGTGGCTCCCACGACTGCGCCGCCTGGGACGAGTGGAGGTCGTGATGCTGGCGACGTGGGGAGCGCTCCTGGGGTTTGTATTTGGCGCTGTGATGAACCTCTGGTTTTGGCCGTACATCGTGGATACGGGCCAATCAGAGATGTACTGGCAGCGTGGAGTGGGTATCTGGCAAGCGGTCGGTCGGTACGCCACTTTCTATGTAGTGACGTCTCTGTGGTGGGATCTGGGGCGGGCGGCGGGCAATCTTGTACTCATTCTACTCTTTGGCGCTCCCATCCTGAAGCTGTTGAGGCGTTTCCGACACCGCTTCCAGTTTGTGGCGCAGTGACTGGGCACCTCAGTGTACGAAGAGGCCGGGACGGTATCTCCATTGCAGTGTTTCCGACAAGCGATCGATTGGCACACCTTACGGCCTCTCTTGGTTCGCGCACTCTACGCTGTCGCTGTGAAACCAAGATCCCTGCTTCTCCAGGACTCGGTCCCCCGTCGTGCACCCATTCTCGCAGAGACGTCTTGTTTTTGCAGCTTGGTCTGTCGCAATACCGTGTTTCACCTGCCAGGTGGCTGAACGATGGAAGTACTGAAACGGACCATCTCTTGCATCGGACCTCCTTCGGACCAGGCAATGGCTGCCGCGAGGGCCAGGCAGGATCGGCTTACCAAGCCCCAGGGCAGCCTGGGGCGGCTAGAGGAGCTGTCCATACAGGTGGCCGGGATCACCCGCAGTCCTCGTCCGGTGATCCACCACAAAGCCATCATCGTCCTTGCCGGTGACCACGAGGTCGCTCGCGAGGGAGTGAGTGCTTATCCACAGGAAGTCACGGCCCAGATGGTCCGCAACTTCCTCCAAGGTGGGGCAGCCATAAACATCCTTGCTAGTCAGGTAGGAGCCCGGGTTGTGGTGGTGGATATGGGGGTAGCGACCGACCTGAAGGAGTCACATCCTCAGCTTGTCTCGAAGAGGATAGGTCCCGGTACCCGGAACATCGCCCGAGGGCCCGCCATGAGTCGAGGGGAAGCAATTCAGGCGATAGAAGCCGGCATCGAAGTGCTGGAAGCCCAAACTGCGCGAGGTCTCGATGTTGTGGGCACTGGAGATATGGGAATAGGCAATACCACGCCTAGCAGCGCTATCTGCGCTGCCATAACTGGCGCGCCTGTCAGAGAGGTGACGGGTATGGGCACGGGGCTCAACGACGCTCAGTTGGCCCACAAGGTGGAAGTAATTGAACAAGCCCTTTCCGTAAATCAGCCCAGCCCCAATGACCCCTTGGACGTGCTCGCAAAGGTTGGTGGCTATGAGATCGGAGGGCTGGCCGGGGTGATGATCGGTGCCGCATTTCGCCGCATCCCGATAGTCATCGACGGCTTCATCTCCGGTGCGGCCGCCCTCATTGCGACTGAGCTCTCGCCAGGATTGAAAGACTATCTCATTGCTTCGCATGTTTCGGCAGAGCTCGGACATCGGACGATGCTCCACCACATGGGGCTGGAGCCGCTCGTTGATCTAGGTCTAAGGCTTGGAGAAGGGACCGGCGCTGCTCTTGGCATCTTTCTCGCTGAAGCATCAACCAGGATATTGTCCGAGATGGCCAGCTTCGCTCAGGCCGGAGTGTCCCAGGCGGAATAGTGAGTTTCCTGAGAGCTCTGGCGTTTCTCACCGTGATACCCTCGCCGCCAGGTCGTAGAGCAAGCCCCTCAGAGGTGGGCCGCTCTGCGAGCTTTTTCCCATTGGTTGGCGCCATCTTGGGGCTGAGCCTGGCGGGCTTTGACTGGCTCCTTGGCTTGGCCTTGTCCCCGTCGTTTGTGAACGCGGGTTTGGTGGTGGTCTTGATCCTGCTCACCGGGGTTTTGCACCTTGATGGCTTGATCGATACCTGCGATGGGCTTGGTGGTTCCAAGACTCCGCACGAGAGATGGGAGGTAATGCATGACAGCCGCGTGGGCAGCTTTGGCGTGGTGGGGGCCATCTGTCTGCTGCTGCTGAAGTATGTTTGTTTTGGAAGCCTTCCCGGTGCTTCCAGGCTAGGCGGACTGATACTCATGCCTGTGCTCAGCCGGTGGGCAGTGGTCTGTTCGATATTCTCCTTCCCCTATGCCCGCCGTCACGGTCTGGGGAGGATGTTCAAAGAGCAGACGAGTTGGTCTAGTCTCATGCTGGCAACTCTGGTCACTGCAATGGTCTCCCTAGGGATCTTCCGAATGGAAGGCATGGCCCTTATGCTCGGCGTGTGGCTCGTGGCGATGGCGCTCGCGACCTTCTTGAGCCACAGGTTCGCCGGTCTCACGGGAGACACTTATGGTGCCATCGTTGAGGTGACAGAGGTGGTCGCTCTCATGCTGGTTTCTCTCCTGCCATGATGTGGGCTAGCTAGATATGTGGGCACGTATTGGTGTATCGGAGGGAGGACAGTGTCCAGACTGCTGCTCGTGAGGCATGCCAAGACCAAGCAGGGGCACCGGCGATACTGGGGTCACAGCCAAATAGGCCTGGGCGAGGAAGGGATTGTGCAGGCCAAGATGCTGCGCGACCATCTGGCCGGGGAGGAGATTGTGGCGATCTACTCAAGTGACCTGAACCGTGCCCGCAGCACCGCAGAGATCGTCGCTTCAGTACATGCAACTGAAGTGGTGCTCTGCCCAGAGCTACGAGAGCTCGATTTTGGCCAGATCGAAGGGATGACCTTCGAAGAGGTTGACAGGTGTTGCCCTGAGGCAGTGAGGCTTTGGAAGGGCGGCGATGTAGATGCGGCTGCTCCTGCAGGAGAAAACTTGAGGCAGCTTGCCTCCCGAGTTCGGCGACTTGCGGCAAGACTTCAAAGGCATTCGCCGGAGGAAACGATACTGATAGTGGCGCACAGTGGTCCGCTCCGGGTGCTTCTCTGCACTTGGCTGGGGATTGACTTGGAGCGCTTGTGGCAGATACGCCTAGATCCCGCTTCTGTATCCCTGGTGGAAACCTATCGCGAAGGAACCATACTCTGCTTCCTAAACAACACTTCTCACCTGATGACTCTCGGCTGACTACCAGGACCGGCAAGAACAGGGTAGAAATCCAGATGCAAGTGTTCACTTCCTGGAGTGGAGGCAAGGATAGCTGCCTCGCTTGCTATCAGGCAATCATGTCCGGGCTCCGGGTCTCTCATCTCCTCAACATGACAACTGAAGACGGGAAGAGGTCATGCTGGCATGGTCTCAGGGCTGAACTAGTAGAGGCACAGTCAGAGGCTATCGGTATTCCAGTCGTACAGAGGAAAACCCCAATCCAAGCGTACGAGCGCGAGTTCATAAGCGGTGTTCACGAACTCCGGAACGTGGGGGTGGAAGGTGGCGTATTCGGTGATATCGACCTGGAGGAACACCGAGAGTGGGTCGAGAGAGTCTGCAAGAAGACGAACATACGGCCCTTCCTGCCGCTTTGGGGCCGTGATCAGACGCAGATTCTCATGCGCTTCATCGGTCTCGGTTTCAAGGCGGTGATAGTTGCAGCCAACGCCGAACTGTTCGGTGAGGAATGGATCGGAGGAGAATTGGATTCCGCCTTCTTTGCTCACCTTGTCAACCTCCAAGAGAGGGTCAATCTCTCCGTGAGTGGGGAAGCCGGCGAATATCATACCCTGGTGGTGGATGGCCCCCTCTTCAAGAAGCGAATAGAGATCCTTGCCAGCAGCAAGGTCCGAAGGAACGGTTACCATTTTCCCGACATCGCGAAAAGCCGACTTAGGGCCAAGTCAGCGAGGTAGCAGAGGGGGAGCCGCTTTGGACAAGAGATGCATTCTGATACTTGGCGGCGCGCGCAGCGGCAAGAGCCGCCAAGCGCAGAAACTGGCCGTAGAGTTGGGCGAGAGGGTGCTCTTTGCAGCTACAGGAGAAGCCCGTGACAGGGAGATGAGGCAGAGAATCGATGAACACCGGAGGAACAGGCCTCCAAACTGGCGCGTCTTGGAGTTGCCGATCAACGTCGGCAGAGGTATCTTGCACGGCATTGGCAATGCTCAGGTCGTGATACTGGACTGCTTGACTCTACTCGTGTCAAATGTGATCGGCGAGTGTAGGGCCAAGAGTGACTCGGAAGAAGTCGATGAGAAGCTCCTTCAAGACGAGCTTGATATGCAACTCCGCGAGCTGTTCGAGGCCATTGACGCGGTGGGGGCCAGCTGCATAATCGTCAGCAATGAAGTAGGCATGGGGCTTGTTCCGGTCAACAGACTGGGACGCCTCTACCGCGACCTCTTGGGCGAGGCGAATCAAGCAGTGGCGGGACGTGCTGACGAAGTCTACTTGATGGTCGCAGGCCTGCCCTTGCAGGTGAAGCCGTGATCACTCAACGTCGCTCGAATGGGGCCCGTGAAGTAGATGGACGCCGCTTTGGCGCCGTGCCCCACGGCGCGCCAGGCGAGGCCGAGAGCCGCGGTCGTCTTCCCCTTGCCAGTTCCAGTGAGCACGATCACTAGGCGCTTTGCTTCCTTCATCGCCGTGGCTCTCACTGCACTTGCGGTACTCGGCCCGGATGGCAACATGGGAACGCTTGCCGTGGCTGCAGACCGACTCCATCAGAGCCTGCGTGTTCTCCTTGGGCAAACCGGTCACTGAAACGTTGTACGGGTCCAGATTGCCCAGCAGGGTTACTTCGTCCCCGAGCTTCTTCTGACTCTCTCCCAAGTTGTTCTTCTGGCCCACGCTGATAGCATCAGCTCCGCAATCCGCCATCTGTTCGATGATGAGGTTCGTGTCCCCACAAATGTGCAGGATCTTGGGAGAGTCGAGGGCGCCGAAGATGTTGTGCAGACGAGCCTGAATCAGCGACCCACACATACGAGGGTTCAGCACATCTCCTCCTCCGCCCATCTTCCACACCGTCATGAAGCCGGCACCGGCCTCGCTCAGCCTGGTCTTTTCTACTTGGCCATCTGGCTGTCAGGGATCAGGCCATCCAGGTGCGGGAACTTGTCCTTCATGTGAGGGATGTACATGGCCTCGGCGAAGTGCTTCTCAAAGTCCTCCTCCAGTGTCAACTCCACGTATTCCACCTTCCTGGCGTATTCGTTCGCCTCATTCCTCTTGTCCACATTGAGTAGGGCGATGCGTGCGCCATCCCCCGCGGCATTGCCAACGGCATAGACTTTTTCAAGATCACAGTCCGGGAACAGGCCCATGATCATCGCCTGTTTGCTGTCAATGTAGCTACCAAAAGCACCCGCCAGGATCACCCGGTCCAGTTCTTCGATGCCGAGGCGACGCATCATTAGCTTGGCCCCGGTGTACATCGCCCCCTTGGCCAGCTGCACGGCTCGGATGTCGCTCTGATTGACGGTGATGTCCTGGCCGATGGCTGTTTCATTAGCCCACGCCAGTACATACCCCCATCCGTCTTCGCCGTGCTGCACTCGTGGATGGTCCAGTTCCGTGTTGAAACGGCCGTTCTTGAGAATCACGCCTGCTACGTACATCTGGGCCACCACATCGATGATCCCCGACCCGCAGATGCCTCTGGCCTCCTGGTCCTTCCTTTCGTCACTCCACTCTTCCTTGCCAATAACCCTATAGCGTGGCTCCTTGGTCTCCGGGTCGATCTGCACTCTCTCGATGGCACCCGGCGCAGCCCTCATGCCGTACTTGATGTGGGCTCCCTCAAAGGCAGGCCCGGTCGCACAGGACGAGGAGATTAGCCTGTCCTTGTTGCCGAGGAGCAGCTCGCCGTTGGTGCCGATATCTATGATAAGCGTCATATCATCGCGCTTGTATGGCTCCTCAGCGATCAGGACCCCCACGTTGTCGGCCCCTACGAAGCCCGCCTCGATAGGCAGGGCATGCACATAGGCACCCGGGCTGATCTTCAGCCCCATGTCGCGGGCCTTCACGTCTATCGAAGCGTGCAGGGCCGGTGAGAAGGGTGCCCTGCCGAGATACACAGGATAAATGTTCATGTAGATGTGATGCATGGCGGTGTTGCCCACAATGGTGAAGTCGACGATCTCGTGCTGTTTGATGCCCGCCTGAGCGACAGCCTGACCCGCGAGGCGATTGAGGCCCTGGATAATGGCGTCGTTCATCCTCTTCAATCCGTCCTTGTGGGTCATGGCGTAGCTGATGCGAGACATCACGTCCTCGCCATAGGTCACCTGCGGATTCATCATGGAGTCAGTGGCCAGGAGCTTGCCGCTGCTCAACTCGCAGAGATAGCCGGCCACCGTGGTGGTTCCGACATCGACCGCCAGACCGTAGCTCTCGTCGACCTTCTGGGGATGGACGGCGATGACCTCCTTGCCCATCCACACGGAGACCGTTACCTTCCAGTCGCCCTTCCTCACCGTCTCCTGCAGAGTCAGAAGGGCCAGGTAGTCTATGGTCAGCCCCTTGAGGCCATATTCTGCCTCCAGAGCCTCCTCAATCCGCTCCCAGTCGGCCGTGCTGTCCTCCAGCGTGGCTTTCGCCAATTCGACGTAGTAGTTGCAGACGGCAGGCTTGACCTCGATCTTCCTGTCCGTCGCCGCCTTGCGGACGACCTGCCTGCCCTTTCGGCTTTCCTCGGGGACGAAGATCAGCACGTCGCCGCGTATCTCGGTTACGCACGACAGACGGTAGCCCTTCAGTTCGGTGTGTTTCTCGAAGAACTCCTTCTCGCGCTCCGTGGTGGGGGACAGGTGGCTCATGCTGGACTCGATGCCGAATCTCTCGAAGAAGCCCTCCTCGATTCTCACCTTGCACTTGCCGCACGTCGCCTGTCCGCCGCAGATGCTCTCCAATTCCACACCCAGTTGACGCGAGGCCTCCACTATGGTTGATCCATCCTTGACTCGGCCCCTGCTGCCCGATGGCTGGAAGATGACCATATGGTCCTTCTGTTCTTCGCTCATGTTGTCCTTTCCCATCTCTGCCTCTGCTGACGGTATTCTCCTACCGGCTGCTTCCGGTCGGTGGCCTCGAAGTGAAGGGCGACATCCTTGGGCAAGGCCAATTCTAATTCTAGCTCGATGGCCTTGAAGATGCCTGTGGGGACCGGGCAGCACGGATGCGTCAAGTGCGCGCTGGCCTTCGAAGCTCTTACGGCAGCCCGATCTCGGACCAACTCATGGGTCTTGTCCCCCAGTACACCCACGGCTGCCATACCCATCCCGTCCAGAAGCAGTGCCCGAATCCCGTCTCCGTTCGTCCGGTGAGCCGAGACCCGGTCCTCCCACGTGCCACCGATGGTACATGAAGCCAGGGCCAGCTCCTGGGCGGCGAAGAATCGGCCTGCGAGGAGTCGGCCGTGAAGGGCTGAGCCGTCGTCCAAGGCGACGGCCTCTTCACGAACCTCGCTCATGAGGAATACGTCGTAGACGATCGCTGGCTCGCTCAGTGGCCGAGCCTCCGGCATCAGCTCCCGATTGGGGGTCATGTGCTCTGCTCTGGAGAGCTGCCCTGACGGGTCGTCGCCCTGGCACCACAAAACGAAGGACAGCTCTAGTTGTGGTCGCAGGCCCGCCATGAACTCCATGCTCGATTGCCACCAGGTCGTTTCATGAGGATCGTCTTCGTCAGTGGCCAAATCCTAACCTTGAGCCCAAAGGACGGTCACCCTCACACGGCACGCTCACCAGCGTGGGCCGAAAGGCATATGTCTGTGAGACGTGCATCGCTTCGTTGCTCCCTGCACAGAACGACCATTGTCCCTTGACTTTCCTCGCCGTCAACGCCCTCGCTGACTAAACAAAAAGGGGATCGAAGTCGCGTTCGACTGGACGCATCTCCTATCCCCTTTCTCGTCAAGGTCTTCAGAGCACGACAGAGGCGGGTATCCTGGCTTGTTTGGCAGTCGCGCCGATTCTCAGGCGCGGCGAAAGCTACAGTTGCGGGACAGCGCCGGACTTGGACCGGCTTTCCCCTTCTAAGACCCGGCCTCCGGGCCTTGGGCCACCACTGGCGCGAGCATCAGCATTACTCAAAGATTCGCCACCATTGGGCCGGTGGCTAACATCTCACTTAGAATTGTACGCGAAGGACTCTCGCTTCTCAAATCGCAATCCCATCGATTGCCGATGCCCCAGGCGAGAGGAAATGAGAGCTTGATACTTTTGACGACGTCTCGCCTCCTGGCAGACAAAGACCCTCCTGCGGAGCAAAGGCAGGTCTCCTGGCTGGGCCTGCCCCCGAACATCCGGGTGTCAGAAGAAACCCAGCTGACAGGGGGAAATCCGTATGTCGAGCGTCTCTGCCGCGTTGCCAAGGTCGAGACGCGTCAGCTTGAACTCGCTGGCGATTTCCCAGGCCGTTGCGCAGGACAGTCGGCCACCCGTTAGCGCTCCGCGAATCCGGTCTGCCAGCTCGTCACTCACATCCATTCCGGACTCGACGACACAGCCCTTGCCTTCCCCTATGGGTCCGTGGCCGAACAGGCCCACCTGGCACTCCGAGGCCCGGATATCGAGAGCAGTGGCAATATCGCCCACCTCGAGGGGCTGCACCTCTAGCTCTCGCGCGATTTTGTGCATCGTGGCACACGATACCCTTCCATCATCCTCCCGCCATGCTCTAAGCTTCTCCGCGATTTCTTGTTCGCTCATGTCTCCACTCCATAACGAAAGCGCTCCAGGAAAGGAGCGCTCTTTGTATACACACTGATTGCAGGCCGTTCTCCTTTCCAAGCACGGGAGGCATAGCCTTTTCAGACTATACCCTGTCGCCCAGTGTCCATGGGCCCGCAGCCTTCAGGAACGCTGGGTCGAAGCATACGCTCCGCAATCCTCCAGTCGACCATACACTACTCTGTAGAGACCCGCAAGTTAGGCTCCACCTCCCCTTCCTCTAGCCTGCCAGCGATTTGCCTCGATAACCGGTCTGTGTTAGTGAGGGTCACATGAATCACGTCGACTTCCTGTCCTGGCAATCTCTCTTGAATCGCGGCAAGCAATTCCGGCCGTACGACAACCAGAGCCAGCGAATAGCCTCCTTTCGCCAACACATCTAGGGCCTTCACCAAACCCTGTCCCGTTTCCAACTCCAGCGGACCCAACTCATCAACGACGAGCAAGTCGCAGGGCGTGGCCTCGGCCAGAACTCGGGCGCCCCATTCTAGAGTGGAAGTCACAAACCTGTATCTGCCCCACCGCACCCCATGGGACACATCGTCGGCGGTAGCCAGAGGTCGCTCTTCCCCGCTCGCTACGTCCAGCAGCCCAATGCCCACTTTCTCCTCAACGTCGGAGCGAGGCGGCGACAAGAGCCCAGCGCAGCTATGGCCTGCTCGCTGAGCCTCCTCTACCACCTTCTGACACAGGAATGTCTTGCCGACACCGCGTTCCCCGGTGACCAGCACAATGTGATTCATCGCGGATGCCTGCAGGCCACTACGTCATCTTGACCACGATGTCGGTGATCACATTGGCCGCCTCGTCACCTCTGTCAGCGGAGTTGCTGAGGTGCCGATACAGCTCTCGTAGTTTGAGCATCTCGATGATGTCGTCACACGTAGCTCGACCTTCGAAGAGGTCAGCAAGAGCCTCACGGTAGACCGTCTCCACCCTGTTCTCCAGAGCCTTTGCCCGCATCGCGTGCTCATAGGCCACGCCAGCGTGATCCTCCAGGCGCATGGTAGCCAGGTGGATCTCATTCGCTGCGTCCTTGAGAAGCGAGGCCATCCTGTGCAGATGGTCGTTGGGCGCTACATCCAGGATGACCATCTCCTCCACCGTCGAGTCGCCATAGTCAAGTATGTCATCTATCGCTCGGGACAGGGCGAAGATATCCTCACGGTCTATGGGAGTCACGAAGGTGCGGTTCAACTCATCGACCAGGATACGGCGGAGTTCGTCAGCCTCTTTCTCCGCGCTGGAGACCCTCCTGGCCGCCTCCCGGTCGTTGCTGAGCATATACTCTTCCAGAGCTTCCATACCCTGCAGTGTCTTGGCAGCCTGTTGAATGATCAACTGGAGGAAGTTGTGCTGTCTGGGCCTGAGAAAGTCCCTGAAGCCCATGGCTTATGTACCTCCCAACAGGTAACTGACCGGGAAATAGAGCAGGGCTGCCCCCAGGGCTGAGACCGGAATCGTGAGGAGCCAAGCCGTGAGGATCTCACCAGCGACACCCCACCGCACCATCGACACCCGCTGGGCAGAACCCGTACCCAAGATGGACGAACTCACGACCTGCGTGGTGCTCACGGGTCCTCCCAACAAGGCTGCACCCAGAATGACGGTGGCCGACGATCCTTGAGACACGAAGCCGTCGACCGGCCGAAGACGATAGAGCCGCACACCCAGAGTCCTGATGATGCGCCATCCACCAGATGCGATGCCCAGGGAGATGGCCAGGGCGGAAGCCGCCACCACCCACCAGGGCACCACGAAGTCCGGCAGGAACCCACCCGCTACAAGGCCCATGGTGACAATCCCTATCGTCTTCTGACCATCGTTGGTGCCTTGACTCAAGGCCAGGCCCGTGGCCGTTAAGACCTGGACCCGCCTGAACAACGAGTTTATGCGGGGCGATGCCCCACGTGCCAGGAACCGAATGACCTTCATACCAAGATAGCCAAAAGTCAATCCGAGGACGGGCGACACCGCCAAGGCAAAGACTATTCTGAGCAGACCATCTTTCTGAATTACATCCGCCCCGGCCGCCACGATACCAGCGCCTACGATACCCGCCACCAGAGCGTGGGTAGAACTCGAAGGCAATCCAAAGAACCAGGTCGCGAGGCTCCACCCAATGGCGCTCAGCACAGCCGCCGCCACAACGTCGATGGTTATCGTGTGAGGGTCAATCACATCGTGGCCTATTGCTGTGGCCACGGCCACGCCAAAGATGAAAGGGGCGCAGAAGTGGGCGATCGCACTAAGCGTAATCGCTCGCCGTGGACTCATCGCTCTGGACGAGATCATCGTGGCCACTATGTTCGCACTGTTCTGGAAGCCGATGAGAAAGCCGAAGCTCAACGCCGCGGCGACCAGAACCAGAGTCGAAACCTGCCAAGAAAGCATACCGTATTGCTCCAGTTGAGTGAGCGGACCTCCGAATAGCATGGCCGGACGTGAGTCCGGCCATCTCATGTGCTAGGCTTTGCCGTATCTACACATTATAACCTGAGGCGGAGGTCAAGTCAAGCCTTGAGCCGACCGTCTGGCGCGGCCATCGCAGGGTCGTTTTCTTTGCTCGGACCGGGGCGATATGCTAGAATCTCTGCTGCGGCCTAGGGTTCGAGGCAAGCGGTCCTCCATGACCCAATTACTACATACGGCTTGAGTTCAACGATGGAGCCAGTGTCTCTGCACGCGAAAGCATTCACGTCGGCCAGCCAATGACGGTGACCCTGGATGGCAAGCGGCTACTGCAAGATCTAGATAGCCTGGCCCAAATCGGTGCTTCCCGTGACGGTGGTGTCAACCGCGTCGCTTACGGTTCCGCTGATCAGGAGGCTCGCCGCTGGGTAGAATCTCAAATGCAGCAGCTGGGCCTTGAAGTGAGGACTGACCAGGCGGGGAACAGCATCGGCGTCTATCGAGGTCAGACGGCCCGGTTGCCACCTATCGCGCTCGGTTCCCACACTGACAGTGTGCCTGACGGAGGGTGCTACGATGGTGCGTTAGGGGTCCTGGGGGCCTTGGCGTGTGTTCGGGCGTTGCGGGCGGGCGATGTTCACCTTCGCCACCCGGTGGAGGTGATCAACTTCGCCGCGGAGGAGTCACCGATGGGCGGCACGATAGGCAGCCGAGCCATGGCCGGATTGCTGGATCCGCACCTCGTTGACGCCAAAGCGTGGGATGGCTGCCCTGTAGCCGACCACCTCCGGTCTGCTGGCCTCGATCCTGAGGCGGTATTCGAGGCGTGCCGTCCCCAGGGTAGCGTGGCCGCCTTCCTGGAGTTGCATATCGAGCAGGGCAGCTCACTCGAAGCTGCAGGTCTGCCCGTAGGGGTGGTGCAAGGTATCGTGGGTATTCGCCGCTATACGGCTACCTTCCAAGGCGTGGCCAACCATGCAGGCACCACCCCTATGAGGGACCGTCGGGACGCGCTGGTGATGGCCGCCCCTTTCATTTTGGCGGTGCGAGACACTGCTGTGGCCCACGGGATTGTGGGCACGGTGGGGACGCTGCAACTACAGCCCGGGGCGCCCAGTGTGATCCCCGGCCATGTCGACTTGAGCGTGGAAACGAGGGGGCTGGAGGAGCGAGCCCTCGACCAGGCCGAGGCCGAACTGGCGCGCAGAGCCCGAGGCACCGGAGCCGAGTTTGAGCGCTTTTCCGCCAAACCGCCCGTCAAGTCGGAGCCTCGCCTCGTGGCGGTGTTGACTGCAGCCTGCGACCGATTGGGCCTGTCTTGTCAGCTGATGCCCAGCGGCGCGGGCCACGATGCGATGTGCATGGCCCACCTCGCGCCCCAGGCCATGCTGTTCGTTCCCAGTCGAGGCGGCATCAGCCACTCTCCACAGGAATACACCCCTCCAGAGAGTTGTGTGGCTGGTGCGCGCGTGCTTTTGGCCGCCCTTGTTGAGTTAGACGCCATTCTGGATCCCGAGGTCTGAGAAGTGGCTGGCGACTCAATCACGATAGTATCGCGGCAGCTGGCTGTGGCTATCACCGGGCAGGACTAGGATGGAGCAGAGCCTGCGAGCTACCTTGGCCCAGTTCGAGGCCACCAACGATCTGCACTACGTCGACCGCGCTGTAAACCCGCGTTACGAACTGGGGTCGGTCCTCTCGCTGCGCAAAGATGGCCAGGCCCAGTTCTTCCGAAACGTGGTGGGCTACGCCATGCCAGTGGTGGGCAATGTCCTCAACGGACGGGACAAGATCGCCCGTGGGCTCAGCCTGGACCGGTCCCAGTTGCAGCCCGCATGCATCTCCGCTCTGGAACGCGGCATAGAAGCCGAGATAGTGCCCACAGGACCGGTTCAGGAGGTTGCACACAAGTCAGCGGTGGATATTCCGTCTCTGCTCCCGGTCCCCACCTGGTTCGAGCGTGAGCGAGGGCCCTATATCACGGCCGGCGTGATTACCGCGAAGGATCCGAAGACAGCACGCCGCAACGTCTCCATCGCGCGATTGCGGGTCGAGGGCGGCGACCGCCTGATGGCGGGCGTCGCACCGACCCACCATCTGAGCCAGTTGTTACACCATGCACAGGCTCGCGGGCAGCCGCTGGAGACTGCAATCTCCATTGGCAACCACCCCGCGGTGCTGGTGGCTTCCCAGATGTACGTTGAGTTGGGCCACGACGAGTTCGAGATTGCGGGGGCTCTCTTAGGTGAGCCGCTGCGATTGGTGCGCTGCCGCAGTGTTGGTCTAGAGGTTCCGGCCGAGGCCGAGATTGTGCTTGAAGGCACCATCGACCCCAACGACCGCATCGAAGAAGGCCCGGTTTCAGAGTTTCCCGGGTTCTACGTCTACTACGGCCCCGGGTACGGAGTACGCATCACAGCGATCACCTACCGGCGCGACCCGATTTACCAGGCGATCCTGCCTGGCTACGCGCCAGAGCACTGTCTTCTAGGCGCTGTCGCCATAGGTGCAACTACCTGCCGTGCGGTCCAGCGAGTGCTGCCCAACGTACGTCAGGTGTTCATCACAGACGGTGGTATGGGTCGCTTGCACGCCATCATCACCCTGGACAAGCCGCAGCAGGGCGACGGCAAGCAAGCCATCATGCTGGCTATGCAACAATGTAACCTCCTCAAACTGGTGATCGTCGTGGACGACGATATCGATCCCGAAGACTGGACTCAGGTCGAGTGGGCCCTGGCCGCCCGCATGCGCGCCGACCGCGACATTCTGATCATTTCCGGCGCCGACGCCGACCGCTCTGAGCCTCTGCAGGAAAGCGGAAAAGTCACCAAGGTCGGCATCGTGGCCACCACAGGGCCCGGGGATGGCGCTCCCGGAAGCCGGTCCGAGTTCGCGCGGCCGCCCCACGACGTCTGGGAGCGCGTGGAGCGAGAGCTAGACACCTACTAGGGACGGAATGAATGGGAGCTAGACAGATGGTCATAGAGTTGGACGGACACCACCTCACTGCCGCCGATGTCGTCGCCGTCGCTTCCGCACGAGGGCAGGGCGACTGGCCAGAGGTGCGCCTCTCGCCAGAGTCGGGAGCGAAGCTGAGGCAGACGAGAGAGTACATCGAGCGGCACTGGATGAAGCCCGATGCACCTCCCATCTACGGCTTCAACACCGGCGTGGGCAAGCTGAAGGATTCCGCGATTCCCCTGGAGCAGATCCAGCTGTTCCAGGAAATGCTGGTCAACGCCCATAGCGCTGGCGTCGGCGAGGCCTTGCCGGAAGACGTGGTTAGAGCGACGCTGCTACTGAGGGCCAACACGTTCGCCTTCGGCTGCTCTGGCGTGCGGCCCGAGGTCGTGGACCGACTATTGGCGATGTTAAATCTGGGAGTACATCCTGTCATCCCCGAACAAGGATCGGTGGGCGCCAGCGGTGATCTGGCCCCTCTGGCCTATCTGACAGGGGTGCTGGTCGGCCATAGTGAGGCAGAGGCGCTCTACGACGGCCAGCGGATGCCTGCGCGAGAAGCGCTGGAAGCGGCCGGGATTAGTCCAGTTGTGTTCAGTTTGGAGGGTAAAGAGGGGTTGGCACTGATCAACGGCAGCGCCGTCTCTCTGGCCATCGGCATCCTTGCGGCCCATGAGGCTCGCCAAACTGTCTCCAATGCGGACATCGGGCTGGCCTTGAGCCTGGAAGCGATGCGCGGTGAGCTGGCTGCCTTCGATCCCCGCATCCACGAGGTGCGCCCCCATCCCGGCCAGGTGCGGACTGCCGGAATCGTCCGCCGGATCACGGAGGGGAGTCGCCGCTGCAGCAAGGAAGCCCGAGAGGTTGCTCTGCCCGACGAGGGTCGGCTGCCGGCGCAGACTGTCCCGGCGCGTGTCCAGGACGCCTACTCTCTGCGCTGCGCCCCACAGGTGCACGGTGCCGTGCGTGATGCGCTGAAGTACATTGATCGGATTCTGGCCACGGAGATCAACGCTGCCACCGACAATCCACTGATTTTCGAGAGCGATGGGAATTACGAGGTGCTGAGTGGAGGCAACTTCCACGGCCAGTACCTGGCCCAGGCTATGGACTTGGCAGCCATGGTGATGACCGATCTGGGTAGCATCAGCGAGCGGCGAATCTGTCGCCTCCTCGACCCCACGATGAGCTATGGCTTGCCCAGCAATCTCGTGGCCAAGATGCCAGGGCTCAACACCGGCTATTCTATCGCCCACTGCTCCATGGCCGCACTGGTCACGGAGAATAAGACGCTCTGCTGGCCGGCGTCCGTGGATTCGGTGCCCACCAAGAGCAATCAAGAGGACCACGTCAGCAACAGCACCTGGTCCGCCCGTAAGGCTCGCACAGTGGTGCACAATGTGCAGCACATTGTGGCCACCGAGCTGCTCACGGCGGCCCAGGCCATCAGCCTCACGGAGCCCCTCTTGGGTCAATTCAGGCTGGGCAGAGGCAGCGCAGCCGCCTACGCGGCCGTTCGGAACAGCATTCCGGCCGCCCTCGAGGGCGACCGCTGGCTCCACGCGGACCTGAGAGCCGCGCTCGACCTGGTGCAGAGCGGATCTGTCGTGCACGCGGTCGAAGAGGCAGTGGGCACATTGCAGTAGGGCGCGCCTGCGGGGCGACCACCATTGAAGAGGGTATTTGCGTGGACCTAGCCATCGTCGGAGGGGAGGTTGTCACGGAACACAGACGCCTTTCTGCCGATGTGGGGATAGCCAATGGACACATTGCCTGTGTGGCAGCTCCAGGTGCCCTTTCCGGAGCCCACCACACCATGGATGCGTCCGGCATGCTGTTACTACCTGGGGCGGTTGACGTCCACTTCCATTCCCGCACCCCCGCCTATCCTGAACGCGGCGACTTCTTCACCGAGACGCGGGCGGCCGCGGCTGGCGGCGTCACTACCGTCTTTGAGATGCCTATTTCCAAACCGGGCTGCGCTACTCCGGAGACCTTTCGTTACCGCAGGCGGTTGATCGAGGAGCAGGCTATCATCGACGTGGCCCTCTATGGCGCCCCAGGCACTTTGAATCGCCATGATGTGCTGACCATGGCGGCCGAGGGAGCCGTCGGCTACAAGATCTTCATGCACCGGCCAGTGCTGGGTCGGGAAGACGAGTTCATCGGTATCTGCCTCACCGAAGATCAGGAGCTATACGAGACTTTGGCCCTGGTGAAGGAGACAGGGCGCCGGTTGGTGGTCCATTGCGAAAGCGACTCCATGCTCGAGGCAGGACTGGCCCGAATCCAGGCCGAGGGACGCACGGATCTGCAGGCCCACATGAGCTCCCGCCCGCCGGTGGTAGAGGCCGTGGGCGTGGCCCGGGTGCTCACCATGGCCGAAGACCTCAGTACACCAGTCCACATCGCCCATGTGAGTTCCGCCGCTGCGTTGGACGTGATCCGCCGTTATCAACGAGACGGAGTGGACGTGTCTGCCGAATCCTGTCCTCATTATCTCTTCTTCACGGAGGCCGACTATCTACGACTAGGCCCATATGCAAAGTACAATCCTCCCATTCGCAGCGCTGAAGATCAGCAGGCCCTGTGGCAGGGCATCGCCGACGGCACGATCACCGTGGTTGCCAGCGACCATGGTACCTACCTGCCTGAGGAGAAGGAACGGGGTGGAAACGCCATCTGGCTGGCGCCGTCGGGCGGCCCCGGGGTGCAGACGCTGTTGCCCATGATGATGACCTCGGCTCTCGGGGGGCGCCTCTCAGTGGAACAGGTCGTACGGCTCATCAGCGCCGAGCCAGCGCGACTCTTCGGCCTTTCAGGGCGGAAAGGGACCATCGCACCTGGGGCCGATGCCGACATCTGCATCTACGATCCGCGTCCCGTGACAGTCATGACTTGGGACAAGATGTGGAGCAAGGCCCGAGATGTCGACAAGCTCTACGAAGGTTTATCCTTGCATGGAGAGGTTGCGGCCACCATCTCCGCAGGTCGCATCGTCTTCAGGGAGGGCGAGATACTGGCATCGGCCGGCAGCGGACGCTTCATTGCCCCTGGCTGATCTTCGCCGAGGGTCTCCCTGCCTACCGGCCAGCGTCATCAGCCCACGCAGCGTCATTCGGACGCGGAGAACATGAGCAGCAAGCCGCTTGTCCTTCTTGTCCTGCTGATCGCATCCCTCTCGGGAACGGCGTGTGGCGCCTACGAGGGTACCGCTGCCCCTACCGGGCCCTATAATGACCCAGGGGCAGGATCCTGCCAACAGGATCGGGCGCACACAGCGCAGCAACTGCTGCAGCAGGACGGCTCTACCGGTCAGTTCACCTTTGCCATCACAGCGGACATGAGGGGTTACTCCGGGCCTGGCAGCTACGACACCGCTCAGTTCTTCAGAGGGGCCAACGAAGCCATCGCCTCCTTGGGCAGTGGGGCCTTCATGATCAGCCCCGGCGACATAGACCCGCCGGCTGGCGTCCAATGGACCATCAAGCAGTACCTGGGGGAGAACTATCTCTGGTACCCCGTGGTGGGGAACCATGAGGCTGAGACCTCAGAGGACATGGAGTGGCTACGCACGTACGACTACGACCCCAACGGCGGCACTCCTCCCAACGTCGTAAACGTTGGGCCCGCGGCCTGCGAGGAAACCACGTACTCGTTTGACTACGGCAATTCACACTTCGTCATCCTCAACGAGTACTGTGACGGCACAAGCGACACAGGGACCGATGGTGACGTCGTTGGCGCACTGTACGATTGGCTTGTCGCAGACCTCAACGCGACGGACAAGGCGCACGTCTTCGTCTTCGGCCACGAGCCCGCGTATCCGCAACCCGATGCCGACAATGGCCGAGAGCGCCATATGCTGGACAGCTTGAACCAGCACCCTGGCAACCGTGATCGCTTCTGGAACCTGTTGCGCGAAAAGGAAGTCGCGGCCTACATCTGCGGCCACACTCACAACTACAGCGCCGTCGACATCGATGGCGTCTGGCAGTTGGACGCCGGCCACGCTCGGGGCATGGGGGATACGGGGGCGAGAAGCACCTTCATCCTGGTCCACGTGGACTTCGGCTTAGTCTCCTTCGAGACTTATCGTGATGACGCCAACGGCGGACCCTACACGCTGACGGACACCAGCGTCCTCAAAGGATCCCGTATCTGTCTGCCCTTGACGATCCGTGTAGCAATCGACGCCGCTTCGCTGGCAGAGTGAGTGATACGCGAACTGCAGTGCGGACTGGCTATGTGGCAACCGCAACCGAACTCCTCGGCCCTCTGCTTCCGCCAGGGACAGTTGAGGTGTCTCAGGTTCCGACTACAGCCTCCAAACGGTCCCCGCATCGCAGACTGCTATTGGTCCGCCTCCCGCCTGGTAGTGGAGATCGATGGAGACCTCCACGACTCGCAGCCCAAACGCTATGCCTCTTGGGCCGCATGCTTGCGGCAGGGTGGTTACGAACTAATCCGCTTGCGCAACGAAGAGCCACTCAACCACAGGGACGAGGCGTTGGACGGTATCGCCGCAGCCTGTTTTCGCACCTGCCGGTCGGACAACGCTCATCTGCGGCCAGCAGCGGAGAGCGGGAAGGGACACAATGGCGCAGCCGCCAGCGGTGACGTGAGGGCAGCCGCCGGTCCCCATCCGAGCATGGCCTCGTTGCCGGGCCGGATACACCCTGATAAAATCCCCCTGTAGTAGCGGACGCGCTCACACGCAGCACCAAGACTTTCAGGAGGAAGTACTATGGCAGACCTCGTCAACCCGGGAGATTTCCCAGTAGCGCAGGAGTACGTCTACCTCAATGCGGCCGCCATCGCGCTGACGCCCGAGGTGGTCGCTCAGGCCACCTCGCAGTGGGACCGGGAAATCGGCACACGGGGCACGGTCAACCTCGATGAGGACGCAGAAGCCAAGGTCTTCGACACGCTCCGTGAAGCAGGGGCTCGCTTGCTTGGAGCGCAGGCCGACGAAATCGCCTGTGCTTCCAACGCCTCGGAGTTACTCTGCTCGCTGGCCTGGGGACTGGGCCCCGGCCCCAACAACAATGTAGTCAGCTGCAGCATGGAGTTCCCGAGCGTGGTGTATCCGTGGTTGAGGGTAGCGGCTCTGACCGGCTGCGACGTGCGGCTGACGAGAGACCCAGACTACATCATCGACCCCCACGAACTCACTGCTCTGGTGGATGACGAGACGGTGGCAGTCTGCATCAGTCACGTGCAGTACCTCACGGGGCAGCGGCTGGACCTGGCTGCGCTTGCCGAAGTGGCCCACGATCACTGTGCTCTACTGATCGTGGACGCCACACAGTCCGCAGGTGCTTTGCCCATAGACGTGGTGAGGGACGACATAGACGTGCTCCTGACGTCGGGCTATAAGTGGCTTTGTGGCCCTCTGGGCTCCGCACTGCTCTTCGTTCGACGTGATCTGCACGAGAGGCTCCAGCCTGGCCTGGTGGGGTGGCGCAGCACGGATCAGGTGGGGATAGATTTCGACAGCAGGCACATCGACTGGGCGCCAGCGGCCAGGCGCTTCGAGTTCGGCACTATAGCCTATGGCGGCACCGTTGGGCTGGCCACGGCGATTGACTATCTGATGGACGTAGGAATATCGCGCATCAAGAGCCACAATCTGGCGCTGGCCCGTCGACTTGCTGACGGACTCGCCGACCTGGGGGTTCAGTTTGTGTCGCCCTCCATCGATGACCTGCATAGTTCCATTGTTGCAGCGCGTTTTCCGGGGCATGACCACGTTCAGCTGGCTCGCCGTCTATTCGACAAGCGCGTGGTAGTCTCGCCGCGCATGGGGACCCTGCGCATAGCCCCCCACCTGTATAACACCACCGATCACATCGACAGCGCGCTCGAAATCATGGAGGGCATCCCTGCAAAAGCCGCTGGCTAGGAGGGTGGGCAGATGAAGGACACCATATTCGGCTTCTTCCACAGTAGCGCTCAGAGGCTCCCTGACAAGGATTTCCAGAGGATCAAGAGAGGCGACTCCTTCCACGGCGTCACCTACAGGGAGGCCTACCAGAGGGTTCTGGAGATCGGAACCGGCTTGATGAGCTTTGGCGTGGGCAGGGGCGACAGGGTTGGATTTGTCTGCGACAACCGTCCCGAGTGGATCCTGATCAACCTAGCATTGCAAGGCATCGGTGCTCCTGACGTTCCCCGCGACTCAGACGTCCCGCTGGCCGAACTGCAGGTCATAGTAGATGATTCCAAGCCCAGGTTTGTAATCGTGGAGAACCCGAAGGGCCTCCAGAAGGTCCTGGCGCTCATGGACACCTTTCCCTCCATCGCTGCGGCCGTTGTCATGGAAGGAGCAGCGCAAAGAAGGGAGAATGTCTACTCTCTTGATGATGTGGTCGCGGAGGGCAGAGCCCAGCTGAGACGGGGCAACAACGCTTTCCTGGAATGCGCAGCCAGAGTGTTGCCAGACGATGTCTGCGCGATCGTATATACGTCCGGAACCCAGGGCATCCCCAAGGGCGTCATTCTCACACATTCCAATTTCGCTCATCACTTCGAGGTCATTCCACCTTTGTGGGGGCTCAACGAAGACGACCGTGTCCTCTGTTTTCTGCCGCCCTGGCACCTGCTCGAACGGACCGTGGAGTATTTCGTTCTGGTCATTGGTGGTTCGATGTCCTACACCACGACAAAGGACATCTTGAAGGACCTGGCGTTGGAAAGGCCCACCTTTATCGCAACCGTGCCCAGGGTCTGGACGGCCCTCTATGAGAGAGCGATCAGGGAGATTAGGCAGCGCAGGTCCCCGCTCAACGACATGCTGTCGTCGCTCCTGGAGAATGCGATCAGATACAAGAAGGCTGTCAACACGAGGAACGATAGGTATCCAGATGCGTCGTACCGCGTGGGCGACCGGATGAGGGCCCTCAGAGATTCGGCCGTGAACTTCGCCTCCTACAAACTGGCAGATCGGTTGATCTTCTCAAGGCTGAGGAAAGCCCTCGGCGGACGACTCCGGGGAGCCGTCTTTGGTGGCGGACACCTTCCGGAGCATGTTGAAGACTTCCTGGACGCCGCCGGCCTGAACGTTCTGGAAGCGTATGGCATGACGGAAGCGGCGCCGGTACTCACCGCCAGGCTGTTTGGCGGCACCCTCTATACAGCGGGAAAGCCCATTCCCGGCACTGAGATTCAGATCCTCGACCAGTACCTGAACCCTGTTGAGCCAGGGACGCAAGGGGTGATCTACGCTAGAGGGCCGCAGATTATGAAAGGCTACACCAACCAGGAGCTCACCAGTCGGGTTCTCTCCCCGTCTTCGGATGGGCAGCCATATAAGTGGTACAATACCGGGGATTTGGGCCTGATCACCCCCAGCGGGGACTTGAAGGTCCTGGGCAGGGTCCGTGACGATTTCAAGCTGCTGAATGGGGAGTGGGTGACGCCGCAGCCTATCGAAGACATGATCCGTACCAGCGCTTACATCAACGATGTCATGCTCGTGGGCGCGGACAGGAAGTTCGTGGGCGCATTGATCTTTCCCGAATGGGACAACCTGAAACGGTACGCCAAGGAGCAGAACATAGACTACCGCGCCCACGATCCAGCGGCCGCCAATAGGCTCCTGTCGCAGCATAAGGAGATACGGGCACTCATCGAGAGAGAGATCAGGGGCGGGTCATACGAAGAAAAGGGCATCAGACCTTGGGAAGAAGTTGTGAGATTCGCCATCATTCCCCAGGAGCCAAGGATTGGAGCGGAACTCACAGCTACCCTCAAAATAAGGCGGCACTTTGTGCACGAGGAGTATCAGGAACTGATAGAAGACCTGTTTCAATAGCGCAATCACTACGGGCCAGGTTGCGGGTTCAGGACGCTGACCTGATGCCGAGCCCTGCTCCGGCCAGACGCCGGCGAGCCATCTGAGCCGCATCCTGCTGATAGCCCACAGGTGCACCGGTGGGTGGAGGTCCTCCATGAGTGAGTCACGATCCCAGCCCCTCAGCATCAGGAAACGGAGCTCACGCCTGAGGCGACTGATCCGCGAGTTCTTCGCCGAGAGGGCCCTGATCATCGCTTCCAACCGGGGACCAATAACCTTCGAGCGAACGAGGTCAGGAAACGTGCGCCCAAGGCGCGGCATGGGTGGCGTGGTGAGTGCTCTAAGCGCCATAAGCCGGTACGCGAGCCCGGTGTGGGTGTGCAGCCCGATGTCGACTCTGGACCGCGAGATGGCGGCTGAGTCACCTGGAGAATTGATACGGTATTCAACCAAAGACTACGACTTCCGTATGCGCTTCGTCCTCACGGATCAAGAGTCCTATGACCTCTTCTATATGACAGTGAGCAATCCGCTGCTTTGGTTTCTGCAACACTACATGTGGGACGTGGTTCGCGTCCCCACTTTCTCATCAGAGCTGTGGTCTGCGTGGCAGGGATATCAGCGCGTGAATCAGGCGTATGCCGAGGCGATCGCCGCGCAAGTCGTGGCTGGGGGCAGCCGTGCGATCGTCATGCTGCAAGACTACCACTTTTACCTCTCACCAGGGGCACTGGCCCCCCTGCTCCCGAAGGGCTGTTTGGTGTCGCAGTTCATACACATCCCGTGGCCGGGACCCGACTACTGGATGATCCTGCCCCCCAGTATCCGCCAGAAGATCCTGGCAAGCCTTTGCTGCAATCACATCCTGGGATTCCACACCAAGAGGTATGCCCTCAGTTTCCTGCGAACCTGCGAGAGCTTGTTGCCCGGCGCGGAGGTCGACTACTCGGCCAGGACTGTGACCCACGGCGAGGAGACCCTTTCCGTGCGCATCTATCCCATCTCCATTGATGTCAGATCTCTGCGCAGAGTAGCCAGGGCACGAGGGACAGCCAGAGAGCGAGAGCATCTCGCAAGGCGATTGGGCCAGCAGACGATAGTCCGCGTGGACCGCATTGACCCTAGCAAGAACATCGTTCGTGGGTTCGAAGCTCTCGATGTTCTCCTTGAACGCTACCCCAAGCACCGCGGCGAGGTGCGTATGCTAGCCTTGCTGGTACCATCTCGCCTTGGCATAGATGAGTACCAGGAGTACCTGGACGAAGTGATTGTCGCTGGCCAGCACCTGAACCTCAAGTATGGCGATCGAGAATGGGAGCCCGTGGAGTTATTCGTTGGCGAGGACTATGTGCGAGCCGTGGCCGCCATGCAACTCTACGACGTTCTGCTCGTCAACCCCATCATCGACGGCATGAACCTGGTGGCAAAGGAGGGGCCAATCCTCAATCAGAAGGATGGCGTGGTCGTCATCTCGGAAGGCGCTGGCGCTTCCCACGAGCTGGGTGAGGCCGCTCTGGTGATTTCGCCATACGACGTGATACAGACCGCGGAAGCCTTGCATCAGGCCCTGGTGATGTCTGCGGCCGAACGCAAGGAACGTGCTTCGACCTTGCGTAGCGTCGTGGAGCGCCACACAGTGGGTGACTGGCTTTACGAGCAACTGCTGGATCTATCGCACCTTGCCGTTACTTGAGGGCCTACAGCACAACCATGGATGCTTACCAGGCCATAGACTACCTCCTCTATGCACCGGCTCTGGCCTTAGCCACCGACTTCGATGGCACCGTGAGCGAGATCGCCCCCAGTCCTGAGGAAGCTGCAATACACCCCCGGTGCCTCGCCAGCTTGGCAAAGCTCGCCAGAGTGCTCCCACTGGTGGCCGTCGTGTCTGGCCGACAGGTTGAAGATGTGCGGCGACTGGTGGGGCTGGCGGGAGTGGTCTACGTGGGCAACCACGGGTTCGAAACGTATGTAGATGGCGCCACACACGTTGCACCAGCCGCGTCAGAGCACTTCTTGACGATTCGCAGCATACTGGAGGCAGCGCGCCAGCAGCTTGACTTGCCCGGCCTGCTCTTCGAAGACAAAGTGACTGGTGCCTCCATCCACTACCGACTGACTGCTGATCCCTCCGCCGCGAGAGAACGCGTCACCTCGTGCTTGAAAGCTCTGGCGGAAGGTACAGGCATCACTGTGGTGGAGGGGCGGCGCGTGGTGGACCTCAGACCCCCTGTGGAGGCCAATAAGGGCACCGCTCTTGAAGATCTGCTTGCCCGCTATGACGTCACGAGCGTCGTCTACGCCGGGGATGACCTAACTGACCTCGATGCTTTTGCTGGCATTCGGCGGTGGGCTCGTATGACGGAGAACAGGGCACTGGCCGTGGGAGTGATCTCCACCGAGATGCCACCGGGATTGATGGAGGAAGCGGATTTGACAGTGGATGGCGTGGACGGCTGGGCCGACTTCCTGGACCTCCTGTCCAAGGCCATCAACGCCGAAGCTTGACCAGTAGTTCGTGGGACCTAAGCGCGAGATGACCTGATGCGACCTGGAACGCAGCGAGGCACCGAAGCTCAGGCAACATGACCTGCGTTGTTGGGCGGCTAAGCACGCCACGCGAGGCGAGATTCGGATCTCGTCATCATAGAGACGCCTGGGATCCTTCAGGACCTGCAGAAGACAACAAGCTGGCAAAGGACCCCCGAGTGCGAGACGGATGCCTGAATCACTCAAGACACGCCTGATGCGCTGGGGAATCAACCTGTATCCTGTGTACCGTGGAACGGGAGCTCGTATTACCTACATCGCGGGAGACTGGCGCAAGGTTCATATCAAGCTACCCCTGAGTTGGAGAACCCGCAACTATGTGGGCACCATCTTTGGAGGCAGCATCTACGCCGCGGTGGACCCGTTTCCGATGCTCATGCTCATCAAGGTCCTGGGACCGGACTACATCGTCTGGGACAAAGCAGCGAGCGTTCAATTCCAGCGACCGGGTCGGTCAACGTTGTGTGCTACCGTCAAGCTCGATGAGAAGGAAACCGCGAGCATCAAGTCGGAACTCGTCCGGCAACCGTCTGCCGATCGCGTCTACCATGTGGATCTGAAGGACGAGAAGGGAACCGTCTGTGCCTCTGTCCAGAAGACCGACCACATTCGACGCAAAAAAGAAGGGGCCGGATCCACTGCTTGCGGACCGGTCTGATTCGGAGGATACCACAGCCGATTGGGCTCAGGTTCAGATCTCCGAGGCAGAAGAGGATGGGCTAGGCGATGGAACACACGTCCAGGACTCCTGAACCTAAGAAAATCGGGCAGTTCGCATCGGCAGCCTACCCACCCATAGCGATGTTGGCGGGAATGCAAGTTGAAGTGTTCACCGCCCTCGGAGATGGACCGCTCAGCGCCGAACACCGGATGACGCGCGGCGCGCTCTCAAGCAGCTCAACCAGGTCGTCAGTGCAGGTGGTGCCGTCTATGTCCTCGGGTACATAGTGGATGACTCACGGACCTCACTAGCAGAATGTGGCAAGAGAGGACACCATGCTACGGAATCGAACACTGTGCACTGTAGCTCTGCTCGGTCTGGCCCGCTCTGCGATCGCGTGCGGTCTCCAGCTCCAGATCCCGCAGAATCAAGTACTGGTGGGAATCGACGAGGCGGAAGAGAAATGGCTGGATCAAGGTATGGAGAGCTATCGCATCGAAGTGTTGGTTGCGAGTAGTGTCTCGCACGCTCAGGCGCATAACATCTCGGTGGAGGACGGGCAAGTGGTTGACCAGTCGGCATCCTGTATCCCTGCGCCTACCGAGTTTGGAGAGTGTGAAGTTAGGCCCTTCGACTCGCAAGACTACACCGTTGCCGGTCTGTTCTCCCAAGCTCGGAGAGCGGCCGGCAGTGACTCGGCCGAGTTTGTTGTGATCGACTTCGACCCAACGTACGGATTCCCCAGCCGCATCAGATTCGACCATCCCGAAATCATCGATGAGGATTGGGTGTGGACGGTTAGGTCCTTTGAGGTGGTGGCGAGCCCGTCGGTCACAGCAAGTTGGGGGCACAGGTTGATGAGGCCTAGGCTTGGCGTGTGAGGTCCTTCAGGGTCTCGGATTGGGGGAATTCGAGCATCGCGAACTGATGGGCCACGCAACTGACTGGCTACCGGCAGAGAGCATCCCGCTCGTCCACCGGCAAGATAGAGCAGAGGAAAGGAGTGATACCGTATCATGAACAGACTCAACTGGCAGGTGATGCTGGGCCTTACCCTCGTGGCTCTCTCCGCCCTGGTGTATTTCATACACTACGTTATCTTTCGAGATGCCCACCACATCTTCATCTACTTGATAGGAGACATCGCCTTCGTCTTCATCGAAGTCCTCATGGTCACGCTGATCATTCACCAGCTTCTCAGCGCACGTGAAAAGCGATCCATCCTGGAGAAGCTGAACATGGTGATAGGGACTTTCTTTAGCGAAGTTGGCACCAGACTACTGGAGAGCCTCTCCGGCCTTGACCCCCAGTCCGAGGTTATCAGAAGCCAACTGGCCTTGACAGCCCAGTGGTCCGAAAAGGACTTCTCGGCCGTCAGCAAACTGCTGGTCAATCATGCCTACGCGGTCAAAGCGGAGAAATCCGCCCTGGACGACCTCAAAGCGTTCCTGATGAGCAACAGAGATTTCCTGCTGCGGGTGCTGGAAAACCCCAACCTCCTGGAACATGAGTCCTTCACCAACTTGCTGTGGGCGGTCTTCCACTTGACCGAGGAGTTGGCGCACAGAGGGGATGTCACGCACCTTCCTGATAGCGATTACTCGCATCTCGCGGGCGACATGCAAAGGGCCTATGTGTTGCTCACTTCCGAATGGCTAGCGTATATGAAACACCTCAGTGAGAACTACCCGTATCTGTTCTCTCTGGCGATGAGAACGAATCCGTTCGATCCTTACGCATCACCGATAGTAACGTAGCCTACTCACCGCAAGACAGGCAGAGGAGCTGCCCATGAGGAAATTGTATCGTTCGCCAGAAGACAGAATGGTGGCCGGCATCTGTGGAGGGATAGGCGAGTCGTATGATATCGATCCTACAGTCGTGAGATTAGTAACGGTCTTCCTCGGTCTCGCCACCGGCATCATGCCGGTCATCGTGGCGTACATCATCGGGGTCTTCGTCATACCGCTGCGCCCGACATCAGAGGAAGGGGAGTGACATACGCTTCCGCTCTGCTGACGGGGCGTACTGCCACGTAAGCTTCACCCGGGGAAGCGCGGTTGTGCACTGCCGGCGGTGCTGCACCTTGTGCAGACGGTCGCCTCGGTCGCAGCTCGATGAACCTCGCCAGTCCGCAGGTCCACTTGCTTCGCCGTTTGATGTCGAGAGTGCAGGAGAGGGGCCACCGTGACGAATCATTCGCGCTCAAGTTCGTCTGAGTGCAGGAAGGGACCATCCCCAGGCCAAGGATACATTTTCGTCGGGGGCAGACGGATCGACTTGGACGTCCCACAGGGCTGGGAGGTCATCTGCCAATCCGCGCCCCGTGCGGCCGCCCTAGAGCGCAGGTCGCCAGCGGAGTTGCTGCTTGGCTCCTTGAGGAGCCCCGTCGGATCAGTTCCTATCAGCGACCTGGCCGATCCGAACTCTCGAGTGGCTATCATTGTGGACGACGACACTAGGCCTACGCCCGCAAGAGAAGTCTTACCCCTCGTGCTGCAGGAACTGCACGCCTGTGGCGTACCCAAGCACAACATCGATATCGTCGTCGCCGTCGGCACGCACCCGCCGCTGGAAGGCAAAAGGCTTGAGAAGCGCCTGGGCGATGATGTTCTCAGCCATTACAGGGTGACCAACCACAATAGTTGGGCCGAAGATCTGCCCCACATATGCACCATCAGCGGCATAGAGGTGCGAGTCAACGCCATCGTGGCCCAGGCTGACCTCAAGATCGGTATCGGTGCCGTCCTGCCTCACCCCTTCGCCGGATTCGGAGGCGGGCCCAAGATAGCCATGCCCGGAATCTGTGGCTACGATACAATTAGAGAGCACCATACCAGCACCCTGCTGGAGGGAGGCTCGTATCTTGGCAGGATCGAGGGCAATCCCTTCTACGACTTCATCTGCCAGACGTCGGAGTTTCTCGGCCTCGACTACGTGGTCGACTGCGTGGTCGACGCTGAGGGACAAGTTGTGCAGATTATCTCGGGCCACCCCATTGAGGCCCACCATGCAGGCATTCAGGTCTGCCAGGAGATCTACGGAGTGGAAGTCTTAGAACAGGCCGACGTCACGATTTCCTCAGCCTATCCGCATGAGGAAGGCCCCCAGATCATAAAACCCATCCTCCCGGCGGTGATGAGCACCAAGAAAGGAGGCCTCATGATACTTGTCGCTGCCTGCGAGGGGGGCCTGCCAGAACCCTTCCTACAGATGTTCGATCTCGTTCGGTCCCAGAGTCCTGAGGATCCGCTCCAAGCGGTCGTCGAGCACATGCGAAGTCGGAAAGCCTTCGTGCCGAACAGCTCCATGGACTTCAACTGCGCCGTTCAGGTGAACTTTGCCTGCCTCAGACATGTGCAGGTCATTCTCGTCTCTGAGAACGTCACGCCCGAACAGGCCGCACGATTGGGATTCAGGCATGGGACAGATTTGCCTACGGCCCTCGCCATGGCTCATGAACTGCAACCGGAGGCGAGAGTCAACGTCTTCGCCGCGGGTGGCATCGCCTTGCCATTGATCGAGAAGGAGATAGACCTCTTCGCTTGTTAGGCCACCCTCCGTCGGATTCAGGAACGGTATCCATCTCGAGTCACGGTTCCGTCTCCAGAGTACACCATCCCCTCAGCAATCGCCGCATGCAAGCGTATTCTCAGTCTTGCCCACGAGGACATCCACGCACAGCCATGACGGGTTCGCATGCTGGGCCTGGAGCCGGCATCCGAGGATAACCAGGCGCCGCCCGAGCCAGGCGCGCACCCGATCATTGACGTGGGTGAGTTTCTCCGACACTGCTTGCGGCCCTGTCGCCAACCGTTCCCTCTCCGCCTCGGCAAGTAGATCGTCGTAGCGCTCTTGGTGCGCCAGGACGTGGCTCCACCTCAACACGTTCGCCTCCTCGTGCACACCTTGCCTTTGTCAGCGCCAGGACCCGGCGCACTGACACTGATCTCGGTACAGGCTTCACTCGATTAGTTCTCTAGTGCTGGCCCTTGACGGCCCTCACCCTCACGCTGTGGACCTTCGGACGGTCCGAGGAATCGTCCGCCGGAATTACTCCGAGCACCTGCCCGTCCGGGGAGGCCAGAACCGCCGCCGTTCCCTGT
>CAZBJW010000012.1:0-708 GCA_964492135.1 uncultured Anaerolineales bacterium | reverse complement strand
CTCTCTTGCGACCTGGGTGACCTCCTCGGGGATCAACTCGGTCAGGCGCTCAACGGACTCCACATCAATTGCGACTTCGGCGGCCTCCACCCTGTCTACCACGGCCACGTCCTCGAATCCTGCATTCCTGATCACACTGACGTACTCAGACTCCTCCAAGGCCCCTGCTATACATCCAGCCCAGGCGGATATGTCGTTTCTCAAAGCCTCAGGAAGGTTGGAGGCCACGATGTCCGATATGAGCATCCTTCCGCCCGGCTTGAGGACACGGTAGGCCTCTTGGAAAACCCTCGCTTTGTCCGGAGAGAGGTTCACAACACAGTTCGAGATGATCAGGTCCACGCTCTCATCGTCGACCGGCATATCCTCCATCTCCCCAAGACGGAACTCCGCGATATGCCCCACTCCTGCTCTTTCAGCACTCCTCTCTGCCCACTCGATCATCTCAGGCGTCATGTCTAGGCCGATGACCTTGCCTGTCCCACCGACCCTCTGGGCGGCGAGCAGAACATCCAACCCACTCCCCGAACCCAGGTCGAGAACCACCTCGCCTTCTTGAATCTCAGAGAAGGCCAGTGGATTCCCGCAGCCCATGGAACTGGACGCCAGGTCTGGTGGCAGGCACGAGAGTTCCTGCACAGAGTACCCTAGCCTTTCGGCCACGCTCTGGGAGGTCCCACAGCAGGACTCCGGTGCGCAGCATTGAGC
>CAZBJW010000011.1:0-37534 GCA_964492135.1 uncultured Anaerolineales bacterium | reverse complement strand
GGTTACCTATCGCACCCCCAAACCGTCTTTCCCCCCAACAATCCACGGTTTACGGGTAGTTGGCCACGGCTTGACGGAACTCCTCCTCGAAGGAAGGAGTGTTCCAGCCTTTCGGATTCTTTAGCTCCAATGCCCTCTGCCAGCGAGGGTCAGGCATCCTGAAGACCGAACCATCAAGCATGGTAACACTAAACATCTCGGATTCCATAAGGATGTCTCCAAAACTAGCAGGACTGACCACTGAGCAAGAATCTCACTAGGCCAGCGTCGGAAGTTCCATCAATTGAACATCCGGCATCGGGTAGTGATCCACATTGGCGGTCACCAAAACAGCACGGTTGGCAACGGCCAGGGCAGCGATGGTGACATCACTGGTGCTCAGGGTGATGCCCTTCCGGGCAAAGGCATATATATATTCTCCGGCCTTCCTGGCTGCCTCTGGGGTGACGTCGAAATAGGTCAGGTTCTCGATGAGTTTCTGGGCCGCAGCCTTCTCATGCTCCCGCAGGCCGGCGTAGAGCTCGGTCACATTGATGCAACAAACACCCAAGATATGCCCCTCTTGTGCCAGCCGTTTGATGGTACTCACCACATGGGGCCGCCCATTTAGATAGTCGATCAGGACGGTGGTATCTAAAAGGTAACGGGTCATCCTCTATTCTCTTTTGGAGACCCGCTCCCTGTCCTTCTCTCGCAGGTCGGACACCCACCCTGCCACATCCCTGCTTGAGGCCCACTCGGGATGATCCTCTGCCCTGATGGCCCCAGCGGTCTCATCCAAGGCCCGCACGAGGTTCATCCGAGCTACCTTCTCCCTGACGGCTTCCTCGAAGAAGGCGCTCCTCTTTCTCTTGCCTACCAAGGCGTCTACCGTCTTGACCAGATCCTCGGGAACGACGATATGGGTGCGCATCATCTCTTCCTTCTCTTTCACCTATCCACCCCCAGGATGGTGTGGGCTTAATAATACACAAAATTGTGGGATTTGTCAAATAGAATTCCTAGAGCCTATCCAGGGACCTTCGACTATGATTCCGCGTCTATTGGAGATGCTCAGCCGACTGTGTTTTACGACACTAGCTCCACATTCCCCCTCTAATGGTGCTACCGCCCCCCAAAGAGGTCATCCAGGGGCTACCGATATTGCTAGGGCGTTTCACGATACATAGAGACATATAGCTCTGCGTGGTCTCGGGGCTATAGATTAGGATCTTAGCTTGGATTTCGATGCTCTTGAGGATAATGTCGCGTGACACACTCCTCCTATCTAGCTCGTATGCTACCGCGGAACGGCCTCAAATTCAGCGGTATGGACGAGATTGTGCTTCCTATGGCGCTATGTTATTATAAGATCACGCCTGATCATCTTGCCAGAGGCAGTAAGACCAGCCCGGGTGAAGTGGACGGCTTCGCCTTTTGAGAGTTGACCCTGTCGCTCTTTTCAAAGACTTTGCAGGAAATAAAAAGCCGCACCCCGAAGGGTGCGTTCTGTTAAACCAATATATTTATACCATAGAATGACATTCTTGTCAAGTTTTTCAAACAGGATGTTATTGTTCAATGAATTTGTCACCAGCTAACTGTTCAGTGAAAATGTCACCCCATGAAAGGAGTGACATTGTCCGTGAGAGAGCAGAAGAGGTTGGTAGTGGTCCTGGAAGTCGAGGCTAGTAGGATGTCCGGCCGCGAAGCGGCTGAGGTACTGGGGCTGTCCTTGAGACAGCTCAGGAGATTGACCGCCGCGTATCGAAAGGAGGGCGCGGCAGGACTGGCACACGGCAACCGGGGACGACTATCCGCGAGGAGAATACCAGAAGCGATACGAAAGGAGATTCTAGAGCTAGCGCGAAGTCGCTACCAGGACTACAATGACACCCACTTCACTGAGAAGCTTGCGGAACAGCATGGCATACGCCTGTCTCGCTCCACGGTGAGGCGGTTACGACGTTCTATTGGGCAAGGCAGTCCACGCAAACGGCGCCCACCTCGCCACCGCAGGCGACGGCAACGGTATGCTCAACCAGGTATGCTACTGCAGTTGGACGGCAGCCCTCACGATTGGTTAGAAGGGCGTGGTCCCAGTCTAGCATTGATCGTTGCCATCGATGATGCCACCAATGAGGTGCCCCATGCATTGTTTCGGGAAGCAGAAGATGCCGGTGGCTACTTTGAGTTGATGCAGGCGATTAGCCAATCCCACGGTCTACCCCAAGCTGTATATGCTGATCGACATACCATTTTCCAGAGCCCAGCGAAGGCCACGATTGAACAGCAGTTAGCCGGAGAGCTTCCGCGCAGCCAATTTGGGCGGCTGATGGACGAACTGGCGATTGAATTGATCGAGGCCCGTTCGCCGCAGGCTAAAGGCCGTGTGGAACGACTGTTTGGCACCTTGCAGGATCGCCTGGTCAAAGAACTGCGGGAAGCAAATGCCTCTACCCTAGAACAAGCCAATCAAGTGCTAATGGCTTACTTACCCCAGTTCAATGCTCGTTTCTCTGTCCCCCAAGCACAGCCCGGCTCGGCTTACCGCCCCTGGCCCGAGGATTTGCAGTCTGAGCACGCCTTCTGTTTCAAGCACCGGCGCACGGTGAACAATGACAATACCATCTCTTTCGATGGGAAGCGCCTACAGATCCCGCCCGGTCCCAAACGAATCAGCTATGCCCGTGCCCGGGTGGATCTCCATCAGAACCTTGATGGCAGCCTGGCCATCTGCTACAAAGGTGAAACCTTGGTCGTCTACCAACCAGCTGCTGAAGAGCCGGTCAGGGTGGGCAAGTTTAGCCCGGCACCCTGTCCCGAGATCCCTCCCCAGCCGACGCGGCCAGAGCAGCCTGCACCCAAACCACGCAAGCCGTATAAACCGGCTCCTAACCACCCTTGGCGGCGTTACCCGATATCGCAGAGCACTGGATGAATCGTAGAACCTGCCTAGCCAAACAAGAAGGCAAGACAGACCATACCAAATGGATGGCTCGTCTTGCCCTTCCTTGGGTGTGCCTTGATTATACCAGGCACCGATGTACAATCAAGGGTGACATTTCTATTGACCAGTTAGGGTGACAGAATCACTGAACAACAACAAGTTTTTCAAACAGGATCACCTATCTTCGTTGAAGCGTTTGTTGCATATCCTCAAGGAATCGGTATTCTTGGCAGGCAAGCTTTAGCTCCCAAGAGAGGGTTTTGCGAGAAGAGAAAACCACCAGCGTTTTCCCCAAATCCCTCAGGCGCTTTCCAAGATCGGCAAAGTCACTGTCCCCCGAGAACAAAATGACGCAATCCAAATCCGCCCTCTCTAGAAGAATATCAGCGGTCATCTCCACATCGAAATTGGCCTTGTATACAAAGGTGTATCCATACAACTTCCAATAGGGATGGTCCTTGTCAATGGCGATCTTTTTGAGAGGTTTAGTGATGGTGGTAAAGCCGATCTTATCCAAATACCGCAAATATTTGGGCATTTTGCGATCGCCCTTCTTTAGGCCGGTGTAGTAGCGAAACTCCAGCACGTCAAACTCTTGTTGAACAAGGGCTTTGACCTTCTCCCAGTCGATGCTCCAGCCCAGCTTGCGCTGGCCGTAGAACATGTTGGCGCCGTCAATATATACTTTTGCTCTGGGTTTTTCCCGACAAAGATGGGGCATGGGTCTATTATAGCACCCAGCCCCTTACTTCGACAAGTTGACCAGCGAGGAGCACCCCGGGGGCTCTAAGGCAGAAGTAGAAGCCCAAGCCGGAATTTCAAAATCAACCCAACCGATCCGCCACTTGCCACCACAACGGCGCGCCTCTATAGAGGCTTGCCACCACGATGGCATCATTGTATATACAGCATGCCACAGACTGTCAAGCGCGCTCACGAAAGCCACCGGCCCCGCTCATCTACTTTCGTTTCCTGCCGATAGACAGTGCCAGCCAGATCAGTATTGTGGAAAGCAGCATGTCCAGCAACAGTCCAGGGATAGTTGGAATGAATCATCACCTCCTTCCTCTCTCATCGTAGCATAGGGAAAGTAGGCCGATCAATATCAAGAGGCGTTCCCAGCTAAGATGGCAAAATAAGGGTTTCCCTGCAACGGAAGGAGGAGTCGTCAAACTGAATCAGAAGGGATTCGAACTAAACAGGTAGGCGATCTTGAACCGATGATTTCGGGGAAGATCGAACGGCCTCTGCGGTTAACGAACCAGATCCAAGCAGTCTTGGCAATCACATCTATCGGCAAGACCAGCAGGGACTAGATGCCCTGGTCAACACACCTCGCCCCGTCAATGCATCCCTATTGCAAATCCGTGAGTTCGTCTCCCCGCCACTTGACAATCATCCGGTTACCTGGTATACTATCTCCGACTTTCTGAATTTCGGAACCAGGAGACTTCATGATGGTAGAACAAGCCAAACTAGCCCTGATCCAGAAAAAGGGGCAGCTAACCATCCCAGCGGAGCTGCGTCGCAAGTACAAGATGGTCGAAGGTGGCGTTGTGGCCATCATCGATGAAGAAGATGGCATCAAGATCGTACCCCGCGAGGTGCTGGCTAGAGAGGCGCTGGATCGCATCGGCGAAGTGTTGAGAGCCCAAGGGATCACCCTCGAGGAGCTGATCGAAGAAGGAAGAGAGGTCCGGGGCAAGCTACTCGAGGAAGAATACGACATCAAACCTACCAATGACTAAGGCTTTCATAGATGCCAGTGTAATCTTTGCCGCCAGCTATTCCGAGACTGGCTCGGCCCGTGAACTGATATATGAGGCTATCCGAGGGAGAGTCACCCTCTTCGTCAGTGAATTCGTCCTTGAAGAAACCAGGCGCAACCTCCTTCGCAAAGCGCCTGAAGCTCTCGATGCATACGAACAATTATTAACGGTTGAACCCTTCAAGATCGTTCGCCCTCCGACCAAGGCCGAGATCCTGAGAGCAGCCAAATATACCACCCTTAAGGATGCTCCCATCGTTGCTGCGGCGAAGAAGGCCAGTGTTCGCCACCTGGTTACGTTCGATCGTAAGCATCTCCTAGAAGACCCCACAGTGGCCCAGAAATCGGGGCTGAAGATCGTCACTCCCGACATCTTCCTTGCCAGTATGAAGCATTAACCTCAATATGCCATTGAGGCTGAATTCATAGCCCTGGGCCATCACTCTCTCTGCTTGCCCGCTGATACGACCCTTAGGTTTCTCTCACATAGCACAGCCTTCGCCATTGGCCTAGTGTACGCCACCTCGGCTGGGCTCCCAACTGGTCATTGACAGCGGTACCTCCAATTTGCCAATGTGAGTAAAAGAGAGACATCTGGCACCTACTTCGTCGCCATCACCGGCACGGGCAAGACAACCCTGCTTATGAACATCGCCCTTGAAGACATCGCCGCCGGTGAAGGGCTCTGTGTTATGGGCCCGCACGGGGACCTCACCGAGGACCTCCTCTTGCGGATACCAATGAACCGCGCCCGTGATGTGATCCTCTTTGACCCGGCCGATATCGACTACCCCTTCGCCCCGAATCTGTTTGAGTGCCCGGACAGAGGCGATCCCCGCTTAGTGGAGAGGGTTTGCTCAGAGATCGTCATGACCTTCTACAAGCTTTTCTACTACACCTGGGGCCCACACCTTGAGGATCTGCTACGCCACAGCGTCTTGACCGTCTTGGCCAACGAGGGATCGACCCTTCTGGACATGCTTATATTGCTCACCCAAGACGACCGCCGGGAGGAAATGGCGGAAAGGTCTCCGACCCGATGATTCTAATTGAGTGCGCGGCCTCCACTTTGAACAAGGTTGGTCGGTTCCTCTCCGATCCGCTGATCGGGCACATCGTCTCCCAGCCCAAGAGCACCTTTGACGTTCGCCAGATCATGCACGGGGGGAAAATCCTTTTAGTCAATCTCTCCAAAGGCAGGCTCGGACAGGACAACAGCGCTCTTCTGGGCTCGGTGCCGGTAGGGAAAATTCTGATCGCGGCGATCTCACGGGCCCAGGTGCTCAGGGAGCAAAGGAGGCTGTTTCACCTGATTGTGGACGAGTACCAGAGCTTTGCTACTCAGACATTCCCCACCCTTGAGAGCGAGGCCAGGAAGTTCAACATCGATACCATTGTGGCCCACCAATACCGGGATCAGCTTGACGAGCTCAACGGGGGATCCACCCTGAACGTGGGCAACCCAATCGTCTTCCGAATTGTCGGCAAGGACAGCTACGAGTTGGCGGCTCAGTTCGACAACACCCCGCCGGAGCCAGACCTGGAGCGACAGCCAATGCTCTACCGAACAAGCAGGGAGGGCATCTACCGCACCGCCAAGGGGGGAGAGTAGCTCTTGGTGCCAGGAAAGGCCCGGCTTCACGGCGATGTTCAGGCGGAGATGGCCAACCGCCTGACCAACCTGCCGAACTTCCGGGCGTGGTGTACCTTGATAAAGGGCAACCGACTGGCTGAGTATGAGATCGAAACCGAGCCCCTGAAACGCGATCCCGACCCAGAAGTAGCCCCTTATATCAGGGAGAGGTCGAGGAAGCTGGCCGTTCCTTGAGGGGAAGTTGAGGAGGCCATACGGGAGAAAATGGCGAAAGGGGTGCCTCCTATCACATTTTACGATTGATCAACCGGCAAGGCGAGTTTCTCTTTTTCTAGAAAACCCCGTTCTCTCCATCAACCCGGATTATCAAATCTGCGGTCCCCGTAAGGGAGCCGGATGTAGCGACGGAAAAAACATTGCGGGGCTCAAAGTAGAAACTACGCCCAGGGGGATGCTCTTCGCCTAGGTTCAGCATCTGTTCAAGACCGTCCACATGCCTCGGCCACCAGACAGGGTATTCTTCGCTCTCGATCGTTAAACCCCTCAGCACAACCGAGCTGAAAAACGAGGTGGCAAATAAGCCAACAGCAACTGCAGATTTTCGATTGTCCTTCATACTTCTATTTTACCACAAAAACAGGCCGAGATACAGCCCAGGGCGCGCCACCTTCACACGATTAGCGGCGGTCACCCCGCCCACCCCCACGGGCCGGAGCCGAAGTCCGAGACGCACACCTGCTCCGGAGACCAAAGCCTCCTCATTAGATTAACCTTTTCTTCTAAGAGGATGAGCGGCGGCTTTGGCAAGCCTAGCGGAGGTCGAAAAAACCTTGCCCACAGCCCACTCGAGGCGGGCGGACTCTCGGCTCTGATGAAGGAGGCCTGTCGCGGGGGGCGAGAAGGCGTCGATATCCCCCACCGCCGTCAACCCTTTTCGACTCTCTGAGAGACCCCATTTCGGGACACAAAGATTAATTTTTATTCCCTATCCCATTTTCGGGCCTCTCCGGGCTTCTAAGACGGTCAAGCGCACTCAGGAAAGCGCCTCCGTCAGCTTGCTTGGCTCATTTTTGCCAGCGCTGCGCTCACGGGCCGCTGAGAACAACCCTCCCGCCTTCGGTCGGCAACTCGCCCTTGTCAGGTCGAGATGACGGGTGTTGTCACCTTCCCGCGCTTCTTCTAATACCAACCGAAGGGCGCAGACTTGCTATGCGCCCCGGAGGGCGGTAGCCTGTCAATCCTCTTTTCTTTGCCAGTCGGTTTTATGATGATAAGGAGTTGAACTTTTACACCCCCGCCACCTGTCAAGGGTCAAGTGCACTCCGATAAATCGGAGCCCGTGACTGGGCCGGCCGACTGGTTGGCTTTCGGCATCTAATGCCAAAGCAGGCAGAGTTAAAAAGGCGCCAACCCAAGAAAGGAGGCGAGAAACATGGACTACCAAAGGATGATCATTGTCGGCAACGCCACCAAGCATGCCGAGGTTCACCACCCTAAACGCAAGGCTGTCTATGCCGACTTCACAGTAGCCGTCAGCCGAACCAAGGAGCACAAAACACTCTTCCCAATTAGGGTCTTTGGCAAGCTGCCCGATACCTACCGGCTACTCTAAAGACAAAGGGGAAGCTTATAAGCCTCCCCTTACCTCCTTCTTCGGAGGTGGCGGCTCTCACCCACCCTCTCTTAAACACCGACTGCCTGGGTGATACAAGACCCCTGGACGTGCATATCCGCTAGTTGAGGAGCAAGTCGGAAGAGGACCCCCGACCGGTGCATCCTAGAACCCCCTACAGATCGGTACCGGGGTCCTGGCAGTTAACACGACCGGATTCTCACCAACTAGAAGACGACGGCTTTCAGGGGACACCAGCGACAGGTTAGGCGGCCCTTCCCCTTACCCAAAAAGAACCCTTTTTGCTATCACTGGATAAGGTTGTGCTTTTTGCACAATTGCTCAAGGCGGCTGATGTGTGGTTGCAGTTGCTCCGTAGTAGGCGGTTCGACCGTCATATCGTCATGCGGATAGCTAACCACAAAATCGTAGGTTGCCCCAATCCCATCTGCTTCTTTAGGAGAGAGTTGGTCACACTTTGGGAGGAGGTCCCCTCTGAGCCTCGGGAAGCTAACGTCTCGATACTCTGCTGGTAATGAACCAGTTGCCTGCTGGTATAGTGTCTTGACGATCCTTTCCACCGCCCGCCTTATACACACGCCAGCTAGGCGTCGGCGCTCAGCATTTCCTGTTTTATACTCATTTGCCTGATCGAGGTAATCTTTTAACTGTGGTGGTTTTTCCTTGATGTTAGGGCCAGCTTGAGAGTAACCAGTGAACTCAATGCGATACGGGAATCGTCGTCTGTGCATCTCGGCAAGACTCTCAGCGAATCTGTCCAAATGGGTAAGCAGAATCACTTGGTGTTCCGTCTCCATCAGTTGATCTACGACATCCATCTTCAGCCGCTCGCTATGAGATTCGTCCATCGATTGGACAGGGTCATCCAAGACGACGAACCCTAGATCGCCAATTGAGGTAGCTTGGACTAAGTAAACAGCTAAACCAAGGCAGTTGATTTCCGATTGGCTAAAGTTTGGAGGCGCTTCCATCTCTTTCCCGTAGGATTCGCCCACAAGCCAGAGCGCCGTCTTTGTCACACGGATTCGACTGAACGTGACATCCTCATTCGGGTTCAACAAGTCATTCCATTCCCGTATATCCCTTTCCTTGAGCTCTAACCTTTCCTTCTGTTTCTGAGCGATAAATGATCGTACCTTCACTTGTAACTCTCTGAACTTCGACTCCAGGCAGTTGTAGCGGACAGCTTTTGCAATCTCTGGCCATTTATTCCAGAAGTCCTGAAGCAGAGCAATAGCCCTCACTTCCTCAGTAGAAGATATCTTGGCTTCCAAAATTGGCTTGATCCTGTAAAACTGTTCCCTGTATGCAACCTCGCACTCAAACAGGGACGGAGCAAGTTTCTTTAATCGACTGGGGAGTTTCCCAAGCTGTTCAAAGAAGGTCTTATCATATTGCAGTCTTTTCAACATCTGGCAAGCATACTTGATTTGCTCCTCACCTTCTTTCTGCAAGTCGTCCCATGCTTCCCTTTGTCTTGCCAGCTCAACCTGCGCCATCTCGTACCCGGTTAATTCTGCCCTGTCTGCCAGTAGCTGTCTAATCCTATCCCTCATTTCTGCTTCGGGAAGTCTAGGCGCAAAGATGCTTGCTTCTGCAAAAACGCCTTGCCATTTCGCCGCAAGCTCCTTCACTTCCTCGTCGATCTGCTTCGAGATTTGCTTGGGATCCTCAAATTCTTCAACTAATTTGGCGTATGCCTCTCTTTGCTCTTCCGTCAACGTCTCTCGCTTGCAAAAAGGACAAATCTCGGGATGCAAATCCGAGATGAGTTCCAGGCCAAGCTTGAGGAAGCGGATTTCCTTCGCTTCTGGTGAGTCGGAAGAAGCTCTGATAAACTCGGTAAGTCTACCAATCACTAGCAGGAAGCTCTGCTTCAATCGTTCGATTTTCTCCGTCAACATTTTGCTCTTGGCGTCCAAATCGTCGGAGATCTGGTATGCCGACAGGTTCAAGACATTCGCTTCTTTCTTCGCTTTTGTTTCGGAGAGTCTTTCAAGGACCGCCCTTTCAGGCAACTCCGGGGTGCCTGTTCTCTCACGGATTTCTTCCAATAGACTGTGTCGAGCTTCCCGAACCGAACCTCTCTTAAGATGGCTGAGCACATGGCCTAACATACCATATTGCTCAGCTTCTCCTGACAATCTGTCATATGTGTGACAATCTTTCGGCTTTCTTCCCTTGAACTCTGTATGTGCATCTTGTATATCCTCCTGCAACCGTATTAAAGGATCTAAGCCGAGGACATAAGACAGGATTTCACGCCGCGTCTTCGGCTTCGTATAGATGAAATCACGCAGTCCGTGCTGGGCTATGATAGGGTGAGATGCTGTGGGTGAAAACCCCAACGAGGTGAAATCGTCAACCTGTTGACCATCTAGATAAGCTTGAGAGTCTTCCCCGTCAATCAACTCCCGCCGCAAAGTGATTAGGTCGCCTTCGTGCAAGGCCCTTAACTCAACGTAAGTTCTCTTATCCTCAGGGCAATGGATGTTCCTATAAACATCCCTGTACTCTAAACTGCTATATTCGTCCTTACCTCTGCGGCATCTGACTGTGTATCCAAAAAACAGCCACTCCAAGGCTTCTGCCAAGCTCGTTTTGCCAGTGTGATTATCTCCCGAAACGATGATCAAATCACCGTCAAGCTCAACCTCTTGCACGTCGTTGAACCCTCGAAACCCGGCGATTTCAATCCTCCTCAATTTCATAGCTTTCCTCCAATGTCCTGAGAGCAGCTTCAACGAGGGTTTCTGCTTCCTGATCACCATCAACATAGGCTTCAATCCACGACTGTTGAACTGGATCCTCCAAGAATTCCTTGAATTGTACAACCAAGTCATTTTCAGGCATACATTCTCTCCTTTTGATGACGGCCTGACGTGAAACTGGTTGACTGGTACAATGAGTCTGGGCGCCTCACTGCTAATTGGGACGACATTCTTCCACCTAATCACCCCATTTCGCACACTAGGCGGACGTTTATCCCAATAACTATGCCGTATGCGAACTCCCCCGAATTATCCCCCAAAAGCTTGCCTATGGCAAACTGATACTAGCCACGGTTCTTCGTCAAATAAGAGAGCCTGTCGAAAAACCCTTAAACCCCACTGAGTATGGATTGTGTGTTCGTCCTTCAGGTGCTAGAATCTGAGCACAGACCAGAGAGGTTCTAGAGAAGGAGGCACACATGGGTGTAAGATACCGAGAGTATAACCCCGAGCAGACTCATTTTACTGTCATCGATCCTAAGGATGTTAAAGACCATAATCCTCTGCTGTCGGCTATCGATTCTTTTGTTGAAGAGCATGTTTCGATAAAGCCATTCTCTGCCAAGATCACCAATGAAGCCTGTGGCGCCCCAGCAGTACATCCTAAGATGATGCTCAAAATCCTCTTCTACTCCTATGCCAATGGGATCTACTCCTCGAGAGAGATGGAAGATCGACTGAGATGGGACCCTAACTATATCTATCTCAGCGCCAATCAAAAGGTGGATCACAGCACCATCTGCAAATTCATCTTGCAGTATGAGGAAGAGATCAAGGATCTCCTTTCCAGGCTTCTCTATGTCATGGCCAAGCTGGGCTATGTGACGATGGACTTTGTTGCTGTTGATGGCACGAAGATGAGGGCGAATGCGGGCAAGAAGTTTACTGGTGATATCAGAGAGTTCAAAGAAAAACGCAAGAGGATCGAGAAGAAGATCGAGAGAATCCTGGATCGCACGATGGATGAGGAGTTGAGCGAGAGACATAGAGTCCGCAAGCTGAGTAAACTGGATTCATTACAGTGGGAGAGGGAGAAGATAGATTCCTTCCTAGCGGCATTGGGAGACCAGGAGGATAAAGAAGATATAGACAAGGGGAAGGTAAGCTTGACCGATCCAGACGCTCGCATGGTGAAAAACCAGGATGGCAAGTTTATGGGATACAACTGCCAGGTAGCGGTTGATGAGGAAGCACAAGTAATTGTTGGTGCTGAGGTCTTCAATGAGGCCTCTGACCGAGGGCTGCTACAGCCGATGACAGAGGAGGTGAGAAACAGGACAAGAGCTGATCTAGAAGAGACAGAGATTGCCTTTGATGCTGGCTATTTCAGTTCACAGAACCTTCAATATTGCCATGCTCAGAAGCTGAACGTTTATTTGCCAGAGGGCAGAGGTGAATCCGGGGTCAAGCGGAGGCAGAGCCAGACGATCGAATCGAGAGATTGCAGGTTGGAGATTGAGGGAGAGATCAGACGTCTGATCTGCCCTGGGGGGCAGATGATGGAGGCCAGAGAGGCCGGGGAAGACCGTGGCCAGTATTTCTATCGCTTCTATCCAAAACCAGAAGCGTGTCAGGCCTGCCATGTGAGAGAAAGATGTTACAAGAACATCCGTAGGCACAAACGATTTGTAGTGAAGAAACAGTATTTTGACACTTTGCCTTTAAGGGAACAGATGACGGAGAAACTATCGAGCCCTAGAGGCAAGCAGCGAATGGCGGACAGGTCTTGTATGGTAGAGCACATTTTCGCAGAGATAAAGGAACTCTTCAAATTCAGGCGATTCTTGCATAGAGGGCTGCAGAAAGTGAAATTGGCCTGGACCATGATCTGCATGGCTTACAATTTCAGGAAGTTGGCTCGCCTGGCTTACTCATAGCTACGCTGGAACATGGAGGACTGAAGATAGATTGCCCTTATGAACTTACGTCCGTCTTCATTTGACATCCACGAGCGTTGACGGAGATGCTCACAAGCTATCCATGATCGCTTGAGAATCTGAAAGAAGGGGGACCAAAACAGGACGTCCATCTTAGAACGAGTTTTTCGACAGGCTCAAGAGTTAGACGAAGAAAACTCCCGCGCGCCATCTCGGCCCACTGCGAATTGATCATTGACAGGGGTATGCCCAATTTGCTACTGTGAGAATGAAGGAGATGTCCGGAGCTATCCGTCCAGGTTCTGCACGGCGTGCAAGCTATAGAGTCTGCCAAAACCCAGCCGCCCGAGAAAGCGGAATCTGTTCTCATGAGAGAGAAGCAACCCGTTGACCACACATGTGACGAACACGCTGTGTCATCAGAGCAGAGGAAGGAGTATCCCCTCGGCAGAAGTATCCTTGGGCGGCTGAAGCAGACGGTCAACGAAGAGTGGGACTCTTGGCTAGTGGAGGAGGATCAGGACACCTTCAAAACCCTCTACCTGACCAAACGACGGGTCTGCATCCCCGAGAATCTCCTCAGCGGCGAGATCATGGAAGACATCATGAGCCTTTTCTACTACCCCCTCTCCGCCATCAGGGAGGAGCTCAAGGAACGCACAGGAACAAAAGAGTTCATCTGGGTCTTCGTTCAACCCTCATACACCGACACCTCTTTTGCCGTCATGGTGACCGGAGAAAGGGTCCTCTTGAGCGCTTCTGACAAGGCCTGGAACTTCTTCTGGGAGGGTGAAGAGGAGATGGTGAAGGAACTTGAGAGCTGGTATCAGACCGCTGAAGCTAGGCTCAAAGGCGGACCTAGGCTATTTGCTGACGCCGCTTGGGCACTTCGGACGCTGTTACGGCAGGTGAGGGAAGAAGACATCCCCAGCCTTGAACAGGAAGACCGCTGGCGGGCTGATGAACTCCGCAGAGCCGCTGATCTTCTCTCCCGCTTGGTTGAAGAGCCACGCCATAGAGAAGAGCCGGTCCAGGGCCCGAGTTAGAGGAGAGCAGGGACAAAGGAGACCTTTGGGTTCCCAGGAGCTTGTTCCCTTGGGGGGTGAGAAAGGCCGGGAGCTACTTATACTATTTATATATATGAAGGAGCGTGAACCTGATTTCGAAAATGAGAAGATACGGGCCTCGCTGATACGGCCTCCCTTAGAGGGTCGCGTGGAAAGGGAGCACGATCTTGAAGGTCTCGAGAAAGACCCGACTGTCATAACTATTGATGAGGAGACCGAAGAGATATTCGAGAGTCGCGCGTATCACTTCAAGCCTGGCCCGGAGACCTTCTCTTTTCTCCTTGGCTCCCTGGCCAAGATGATGGGTGAGGATCTTGTTGAGATCCCTCCGCAGGAGCTCGTAGATCATGTAATGGACATGATCGAAGGCGCTGGGATCAAGTTCCTGGCTAAGCGGCGCAAGGAGGATGGTCGAATCACCTTTATCTTGGTGGGGATCAGCCGCCATTCGCGGTCGTTCCTTGATCGCCAGGAATTGGTCGAGGAGGCCGATTATCGCAAGGCGGTCCAGGAGTTTGAAGAGCTCCCGCTCTCTAGGGCGATCCTTTCCCCACCGGCAGTGGTCACCCTGGAGGAGTGGCGGCGCTATGGTGAGGAAGGTCCCCTCTCAAGAAGTGAGGGCGAGGCAGAATAGAGGGAGCCGGACGTGGGCTCGGAGGGCAGAGGAAGACTCCACGCCACGCTAATGGCTACCTGGGCCTTCTTTTCCGTCCCTTCTCGACTATGACTGGAAGAGCTAACAACCATATGAAGACCGTGATTCCTACAAGAAGCCACTCTAGTGGAGTCAAGGCCATATCCTCAATCACCTCCTTCTGAGAAACAGATAGCTCATCAAATATCCAGATATAAAAAGGATGAGTCCAATGGGTGTCACTCGAAAGGAAAACCCTCGCTCGGAAAGAAGCTGTCCGAAGACGAGGGCTCCAATCGCTATATTGGCCAAATCGACTAGCTTGTCTGCATAGAGCCTTCGATGATCCTCATTGAAGCGGATAACCATGCACTGCTATGTTAGCACATTGAACGAGATGATGTCAATACGATAACACTAAGGATCCCTGGCGAAGCGAAAACAGCTGACCTGCACATGGGCATCTGCTCTACGTTTCTCCGTCTTGCTTGCTTGTCCTTGTTTTGATTTCGTGGGGAAAAAGGGGGATGACGAAGCGTGGGGGAGGTTGACAGTGTGGCTACGTGTAGATGCAAGCGCCGCAGACACATCACTCGCCCCGAGAGAATGCGACTTACCGATGCGGGGAATCAAGGAGTTGCGCGCATAGGGTCAAGGTGGTAGCATATAATACGGGCGTGCATCGGGAGGAGACTGCGTTCGACTCGCCGCTAGGCTCAGTTGGATTGTTGGGTGTGCGACGTAGATCGCGTGCGAATGCATTCCGTCTCTCGCACGATGTGTGCTGTTGCGTGGTTACGAATTCTTGAGGCAATCTTTCTTCCCTATGACCGCTATCGTGCGAAGATAGCTTTATGAATACTTGGGCCTGATCCTGAGATACGCAGGTATATGTCATGATAAAGACGTTTATAACGAAGACAAACGCAGACAATGGGCTAGCCTTTTGGCTCAAAGAGCAACTGACAAGGGAGAATCTCGGACTCGATATATTCCTCTGGGAAGATGAGCTTAGGTGTGGAGATGAAGTACAGCGCATGATCGATGAGGTGAGGCGTACTATCGTCTACATTCCGATCATTTCAGACGCTTCTATGCGGAAGGATTTCGTCAAGAACGAGATGCGTACTGCGCTAGACACACCCGACGTAAACATCTTCCCGGTGAAGATTGATCTTGAACATGACTCCGCGGTCCCCGAGGGAATACGCGTAGGGTTCCAGACAAGCGATCAGGTAAAAGGTCGCATTTGGGTCGATTTTACCCAGAGACGCGAGTGGGAAACCAAATATGAGGAGCTTCGCGAAGCAATCTTCAACCGGCTGCTTGAACTTAATCTCTTCCGCCGGGACGACACTTTTTATCAGGACGCGGACATAATCGATCGTATATTGAGCAGACCCACACCCACTCCTTTCGAGATCAAGACAATGGTCGATATCTATTTACGAAATCGCTCATTTCAAGAGTATGTCTTTAGAAAGCTAGATGACCCTAATTGGCTCACGTACTTATATCACTATCGCTTCTTTACTGGGAATCGAAACCCTAGACCTGTGGAGGTACCCGAGCAGACCGGATACTACTCTATCCCCCACTGGCCAGCGCTTGATTACCTCGAGCGAGTAGCTCGACGCCTGTCAGAGCAGCCAGATCAAGAGACCGGGCAAATGCTAATGAAGATCGTTCGCTCCGTCTCGGACTTTCGTGATGAGAATGGCGAGCGAATCGACAACTACCGCACCGATTGGTTCTTTGTCAAGATTATGGCCGCATTACCGATCGAGTTCTTAGAAGTCCAGGACATGGACAGGATCGGTGTCTATCTTAGGTCGAAATGGCGTGCTTCTGGTCTACTCGGCGCTGAAATCGGCAAGTCCTTGCTACCGAAACTCTTGAACGAACAGGCTACTCACTTGGCCGCTCGCCTACTGGGCATCGTTATCGATTACGAGGTCCTGGAGCGGACTGGCCAGAAAGAATTCGTACCTGTTATCGATAACTACTGGTTGAGTGAACTGATGGAGAAGAATAAGGCGGCCATAGGAGCACTATTCCCTCTCAAGGCAGCCAAGATCGTGTTGGATAAGATCGAGCAAATAGTCTCCACGGACAAGCGCCACTTCAATGCCATCTGGATACCTGCCATAGAAGACCATCCCCAGAACCGCTTCCCAACGCGCTATCAGAACACACTGGTCCGTGCTGCCCGACATTTTCTAGATTCCGCCGGTGACAAGGAGCCGCGAAAAACCCTTCCTTCACTACAAGATCTCCTTGCAAGGGAACACCCTATCTTCCCAAGAATAGCCGTTCACATCGTCTCAACTCACTGGGACAACTACTCAGGCCTCTTTTGGCCCGTCCTAAAATCGGATCTATCAACGAATGTCTTCCTAAAGCACGAACTCTATGAGTTGCTCAGGAATAACCACCCTCACTTCTCGGACAGAGAGCTAGATAAGATCCTCGATTGGATTGAGACCCGCGAATACTGGACTCCTGAAGGTGGGGTTGAAGATCAGGAACAGGAGCGTAGATTCAGGGCTTTTCAGAAGCTAGAATGGCTAACAGCGCTCAAAGAGAGCACCTATCAAAAAGCCGTCGATGAGTATGAGAGATATCTCGCTATTGTGGGTCAAGAGCCCGAGCATCCCGGTTTCAGTGCCTGGATGGGGGATGTTCAAGTCGGGTTTATCAGCCCTGTTGAAGTTGCTGACCTTCTCCAGAAGGACAACAAGGAAGTAGCCAACTATCTGATAGACTACCAGGATGAAGGAGATTGGTACGGTAAGCCCTCTCGCGAAGGACTGGCCGATGCATTCAAGACGGCCGTTGCGAATGAACCGCAGAAGTTCTCAGTCGATCTATCGCCCTTCCTCGAATTACCGCCCTATTACCTCTTCTATCTCCTGTGGGGCTTCAAGGATGCCTGGGCCGCCAGACGCGACTTTGATTGGGGGGCGGTCCTCTCCTTCTGCCTAGCCCTCGTCCAGACCGATGACTTCTGGATCGGCCCTTCCAAGAAAGACCCTAACTACCCGGGCTCCCTCGTCTCCCAGGTGGCTGATCTGATCCAAGCCGGAACCAAAGATGACAGCCATGCCTTCCACCAATCGTTATTGCCTTCGTCCGAGAAGCTCTTGATCCGTCTCCTACACAAGGCTGAATCCGACATGTATGAAGGGCATGACCTTTTGACTGCTGTCCTTAACTCCCCGAAGGGTCGCGTATTTGCAGCCGCTATCAACTACTCCCTCCGTTACGCTCGCCTCCGCAAGGACGAACACCCCAGCTTGCGCTGGGCCCCGGTTGTCAAAGAGGACTTCACTCGAAGATTGGACCGCTCATTCGATGACAGCCTTGAGTTCTCTGTCACTCTTGGTGAATATCTACGCAACCTTGCTTACCTCGACAAGGATTGGGTAACCACGCACATAAACGATATATTCCCCAAGCAGAACGAAAACCATTGGCGGGCCGCCATGACGGGCTATTTCTCACTGGGGCGCCTATATCGAGACTTGTACGAGCTGCTTAGGGACAATGGCCATTATGCCAAAGCGCTCGCAGCCGATTTCGAACACCCCCATACTCGAGAGCGTCTCATTCAGCATCTGACCGTTGCCTATCTTTGGGGCGTAGAGGGGCTCGCTGACCCGCGAAGCCTCTTTACAAGGCTTGTCACCGCTTGGAATCCAGACGACCATAGGAAGATCGTTTCCTATCTCTGGATGCAACGCGGTGCGCTAAATGCGGAGCAACAGAGTAGGGTACTATCTCTTTGGCGATACCTGTTTGCCCATTACCACGACAAAGAGGAGCTTACCGGTGACGAAGCCAATCTTGTTTCCGACCTCTCAAGGTTCGCTGTGTACCTTGACAGTATTGACCCCGAATCCTTCAGATGGCTTCTTTTCTCTGCCCCCCATGTTGAGCGCAACCATAATACCTGGTTCCTCGTCGAGTGCCTGGACAACCTCGCGTCTGTGAGCCCCCACGAGGTCGGCCTCATCTACATCGAGATGCTAGACAACGACATTTACCCCTACTACGACCAGGCGCACATTACCCACACAGTAGAAACCCTCCATGCTGAAGGCGAAAAGGGACTTGCTGACCGGATATGCAACTACTACGGTAGAAGAGGCTACCACTTTCTGCGGGGCTTATATGACCGGCATCGCAACGCCACCGCTTAGTGGCTTCTATCTCGCCCCGCAAGTACAGTAGGAGCTATCTAGCAGAGGTTGGAGGGACCATGTCCCACAGGATGTTCTGCAGTCCGCTCGGGCCGGACGATTTCCGTCGTGCACGTACCATGCAAACCTCCCAAGCCAGATATCTTCTACCGTGGAAGACATGGACAGATCCTTTCTTCCTCGCATCGCTTGCGGTGGCGATGCAACAGAGCGGACGGCTTTGCACAGGGACGGTCTGGTCACATGCAGAAAGCGGCCAAGATGTAGACCGCCTCTACCAGACTATGGGACACACTGTGTTGAGACTGGACCCTGTACCGGGCAAGTTATAGAAAGTAGTGGATGGATTTTGGGTTCAAAATTGGTTCGCAAAAGGTATCTTGTGCGACGGAGTCGATTAGTCCATTTTGCAGGAGCTCTTCCGCTGAACAGGGATTCCGGCATTGAAGGGCTCTACCATCGGTGTGACTCAGCAATATGGGGTGGCCAATGCGGAATCTCTGACCAGCAGCAATATCTACTCTGTGGTGGACGCGCTCTTCATCCACGACCAAACCTTCGTCGTGGCGGCCGTAAGCGCCAACGTCTCGCCTCTCTTCCCCGCCTACTTTTCGGCGGACACGTGCACACCTCAGGCGAGGCGTAGATGCGCGTGAGGAAGGACTAGATTTGTCCCGAGTTCATTGAAGAGTGGTAGCGAACGGCTCGCAAGAGGGACACTCGTCGCCTGCGGTCCCGCCGGGCCGCTATTGCAGGGATGCAGCGCCGACGGTCTGCTCTCCGGTAACATGATCGCACACAGGCCCACAGCACGACAGCTTGAACTGCCGGGAGCTGCGCGAGGGATCTGGGGGCCCTGTCATTGCCATGGCCCCTGGGATCCAACGTCCCGCGGCCACAGTCGGCACGTCATGGAACAAGGTTGCAGTCCGTTGCACCCCCACGTGGTGCCATCTCTTATGGCCCTGGTCCCGCTCCCCAGTGCAGGTAAGAGGCCAAGCCCTATTTGGCTCAAGCTGCGCTGGGATGCCCCTGTTTCACAGTCTTAGGGAGTCACTGCAGACTCCCGGCGCACAAATCGCTGTTCGATGTGATCCAGCGATGCAGTGACCATGGATAGTTGAATCGGTTTCTCACCTCGTGGAAACACGTATGCACCAGCAGTCCATCCCACCAGGGGGTCACCACCGGTGATCAAGAGCACTGGCTCTGGACACTTGTAGAGAGCGGAGTTCGCAATGCACTTCAACTGCCAGACATCCGATTGACTCGGAAGCGGAGATCCATGTGAATGAAAATGCCATTCACCTAAGTAGTAGTGCCGACTCACGTACCAGTATCGGTCCAGCCATTCCTGAAGACCATGTACTCCCCGGTGGAACCAAGTTCTCCCACGTTGAGAATCTGAAGGTGGCCCGGAGATGGCTCTTACCACTGCGCAGTCGTGTCTGGCCGTGTAAAAGCCAACCAGAATTCCGCCGGCCTCCATCGAACCGGAATCAGCACATATCCTCAGCAGTTCTGATACCTCCCTATTGAATATCCTGAGTCCAAATCTGTGATCATCGGACCAGAATTCCAGACCATTTGTCGTCGGTTTACGCGTAGACTTGGCTGACATTGATCAGACGGTCATCCTCATAATGCTGCTCAAAGACCACTAGTTCCGGCTCGGCTGGAGGCACCACTGTGGCAGATTCGATGTGCTTGAGTGCGATGGAGACCAACATCCTGACATCATCAACACGCGCTGGGAAGATTGGGTGCCAACACCCGATACCTTCTCTTGGCCACTCTTCTCCTTTGTGTTCTTCCATCTCTTTCATCAGCCACGGGGCGATCAGTTCGCTGAATCTGGAGTGAGGAAACTTGTCTCCATACGCAATGAAAACAAACAGCCGTCTTGCTTGAAGCCCTAACGAAATCGAGAAGAACAGCTTGGGGTCGTCCCAAGGAAAAGAGTCCAGGTAGTGGAGAACTTCATCGCGCGCCGTACAGTCAATGACAATCTCGCACTCCTGAACCAGGGATTTATGCGTTTCTGCGACTGGTGGAAAGTTCGTGTCAATTGCCTGGACTGACGCAAAGGGTGTCAACTTGTTGAGCCACTCTGCGAGGGCGCCGGCTTTACGACACTTGAGCTGGTCAAGCGTCAGACTATGACGCACAAGGTTACCCGCCTCCAGGCGATCTTCATCCATGATCGTAAGAGCTTGCACACCGCCGCGCACCAGAAGCTCAGCCAATGCAGAGCCTGCTGCGCCAGCCCCCAGCAACAGGAGTCGCCTTGAAATGAGCGGTTCAGGAAGCCTCCCTCGCGTAGAAACCTGCTCCGCATGCCAGTTTTCTGAAGCTAGCCAATCCACAGGTGCTTCTCCAAGCAAGACTTCCGTCCGATCACGTTGCCAATATCCTCTTTCGTTTGCTCGAAACCCCTTGGCCGTCTGCGTGCCAAATGACAGTCTCGGCATCATGAAAGCCTGCCAGTGCATTTGACAGGGTAGATCACCAACTCGTGCAGGAATGGGATACCCCAAGAGGGCAACGTGCTGTTTCCCATCCCGAACGAATTCTACCACCGTTCCCAGGAGATCATCAATGTCAACATCTTGCGCTCTACAAGCTTTCCTTAGTTCCTGCCATGTGGTTGGGATTTGCCAAGGATAAAGAACCGGCACCTCCCTAATGCGAAGCCAGATTCCGCGTAATGGCTCGTCGGCTACATCCTGGAGAACTGCCCCCCAGTTCGGGGTGAGCAATTCTTTGTTCCCACTGGACCGAAAACATCTTGTGAGAAGTAGACCACTTTCTTTGTTGAAGAAGGACAAGTCGACCAAACCCGCTTGCTGCGCAGTATCCTGCCATCCAGCGAAGGTGCCACGGCCTTCACTGAATGCTACTGTCATCCGAAATCGTGGTTGGGGCATTGCAGGAAGTTCAAACGGTTCCCCACTGAGGACCAGTTCATCACGAGATGCCGCCTCCAACCAGTCAATTGCACGTTGAAATCGCCATCGAAGGCGCTCGTGTGCGCCATAAGGTTCGGTGTCGTATCCATGTCTTCCCAACACCCGAACAGTCGTATCTAGACAAATATCACCATCTCGCCATGGTACTTCGCTCTTGCCATAACTGTTGAAGCTCTGATGATGAAAAGTCCGAACAATGCCGTTTTCTTTCGCCGGGTAGAGTTTGATCGATCCCCACGGGTAAGCTTCGTCTACAAGTATGTACCAGTCTGTTTCGGCCGGGATTGGGCTATTGTGCGGTACGCTGGGCGAGAGTCGGCAGTGAAGAACCCACTTGTTCACATGTGCATCCCATGTCCAGTCATTCAAGAGCATGACACCTTCCATGCCCTCAAGAGCTCTTCTACCAGCAAGAAGCTCTTCGGAGGGAACCTTATCTTGGCTGGTCACGCAAACCGCCCTTCTCCAATTTGCGTCTTGTCTTTTCGAGGGGTGTAGCCTCCTACAACACCTCCTCCACTATTGCCACTATCATCGTCAGTTTCGCTTGGCGGAGGTGCATCTGGGAATTCACTCTCAAACAACGCCTGCCAGCCCTGCACACTCTCTCGAGGATCCTGGCTGTAATAAGCTCTGCGGGCAATCTCCGCTGCACGACGCACTTGCCAATAGAAGGCAGCGAAATCTTCACCAGAGACTCGGGCAAACACATTGTGCTCAGGCACGCCGTGATCAGGCAGAAAGGGGGTCTCCTTTCTTGTCGCCTCCTGCAAGTAGTTCTCCACGATGGTCTCAAGGGTTTGAGCAACACCTTGCGCCACAGACGTAATCCCGTCAGGACAACACAGACCAACGATGTGCTCGACAGGATAGCCTTTGGGATAGTGCTGTGTCCCGTGCTTGACACGACGCCACCACTTGACAGCCTTCACCACGTTCACGTAGTGGCCATTGCACCGCTGATTCTTGTCACGTGTCCACTGGATCTGGGCCAATGGGTGCGTCGATTCCCAGCGCTTGGCTTCCCGGTCAGGAATACGCAGTGGCGACAGTATCCACTCTGTTTCCTTCTGAGCAGCTTCCAGCAAGAAGCGAGCATTCCAGGCGGAGCGTTCTTCCAGTGGAACCCAGGACTTCACCAAGCGCCAGTCGTCAACGTCCTCGAGCGTGTCCTCCGTGATTATGCTAGCGGCTTCGGATGCCAGTATTCCGATTTCACTCTCCGACGGCGCTGAGGTAACCACAAGATCAAGATCGACATAGCTGAGTTGAATGCCAAAGGAGCGTCCCTGTGTCTCATACTTGTCGTCGTAATACCGATCAAGAAACGGCACAAACAACTCAAGCGCCTCATCCGGTGAGTATTCCTCTTCGCTCAGCCGAGTAACGACTATGACGTCAACGTCGGCACGTTTTCCGCCATGTGGACGAACCGCCGTTGCGCGGCGGTAGCTACCTTGGAGAAACGTAGTTACGACAATAGGCGTGAGTTCCTCGTCTTTCTTGAGCCGCTGCCTCAGCGTGCGGTGCCCTCTCCTGCAGTCATCAACTTGCTTCTCGGTCAGACGTATGTTTTGAAGAAAATCGTTGAAGTATGAAGATAGATCCATTTTACCCTCCTCTAGATCCAGTTCGTTTCAGGGCTTTGGATTGGGAACATCAGAGACGGTTGATACGCCCCCGGGGCATTGCTTTCAAAGTCGTACTCGTATACGATGCAAGAACCGAAGCTGCGTGCAAGTTGCCCCAGGAAGAAGACGAGCGCATTGGGGGCAGCGGCGAAGATGTGCAGTCTTCCCATTCGCTCCTCAGACGACCGTTGTTTCACTATGGAGGCCACTTCCTGGGCAAGGGCCAAAGCATGAGTTCCGTCCCTCACCGCTGTGGAACTTGGCTTCGGGCGGGCCGCCAATGACACTATTCGTCTGACTTCCGGCAGCGTTCGGTCAACGTAGAGTTGAACATCTCCTAGCATATTGTGAGTCGCACTGATCGCAACTGCAACATCATTTCCATCTGAAGTACATTCGATCTCGGCATGTGACCAATTGGGTGAATCCTCATCTCGCTCAGTGTATATCGGCTGCCAGGGCACTCTGCCCGATGGGGTTTGCTGGACAGGCACTACGTTGACACCAGATTTGGAATGGAGGCAGTAACCAGCAGCAAATGCGATCGAAACGTGCACGTCGAGGTGAAGATGGTAGGGGCATGGCTCTCGCAAGTTCTCCGAAAGAAAGCGCGCTAGTTCAGGAAACAGGGCCCCTTGCCAGAGCTGTGGATCTCGGATCATGCGATTGTCAAAATGCCGAACCAGACAGAGCATGTGATCAGTCTCATCCTCCATGTATTCTGTCCAGCGCAGGAAGCTGCGGACTCCTACTTGCGCGGCTTGCTGAGGGGCCATCTCACCGCCACACCATAGGCCTTCACGCTCGCAGATCTCTCTGATCTGGTCGCGTGTCAATTCGCTTTGACCCGTCGCCCGGACCTTCCGAATCAAGTCGTCATACGGAGAAACCCGTGATTGTCCGCCAATGGGCACTAGTCCAGCCAAAGAAAGTTTGTCATTCAATCGCTCTCGTACCGCGAGGAGATCGCCCGCATTTGCCCAGATGCGCAGTGGTCGAACCACACGCTGCAAGTCTGTGTCATCATCCAGCTCGAGATGTCGGCGCCAGGCTGCGCGGATCTCTCCCATGGCGCTGCGGTCGGTTGTTCCATCAAAGAGCACCTGCAGACGCAGTTCCCCACCCTGGTTGCTGATCAGTCTGGCCAGTTTGTCGTCAGGATGAATAGGCCAAGGAGCTACGATGTAGAAACGACACCCCTTACCGTTAGGCGCCAGTCGCCTTTGAACGACATCGAGCCTTTGGAGTAGAGAGGACTTTGCTCTGATGAAAGCCGGATCCATCAAGGCCTCCCAGCCGAAAGCACCAGCTTGATCCACATGGAACTTTATCTGGTAATAGTCCGCTCGGATTAGGTCCCCCCGCTCATCAGGAATCGGTTCGTCATAGAAGGCAGCAACATCATCAAAAAACTGGACATCCTCAAGCTCATAGCCAACACGACTCACCTTGCTATGAGGCTCAAAGAGACGGCATGCCTGCAACCAGAAGAAGCGGGCCTGATAGTCGTCACCTTGCATGCGAGGTATCACTGCCTTAGCCATTTGACGCCTTGCGATAGTTGAATCTCAACCAACCACTCGCTTGAATTCTATAGCTATTCCGTCGGCTCTACTGCCTGGTGCTGTGCCCAGGAGGTTGCACGAGTGCATTTGTGAAAAAGCTGAGCTCCTCCAGGAGCTATGTACGGGTAAACCCCTCCCCTTGGCACGCTGCCCTGCGTCACGCGAAAGAGGTCTGGCAACCTCGACCGATTGCTCGAAGCGGCCAGTCTGCTGATCTCGCCTGACGCAGCATTTCTTCCCGCGCCGTCTTATCAGCTCTCTCCTACTGGGCATCTCAGAAGACCTCCTTACTAGTGTACTAGGGTCTTCGCATTCTTCCAATGATCTTCCCTCGGATCGCGGTGTCCCGATCAATCTCTATGGTCGCATAGCCAGAGTTAGATGGCTTTAGGACGAGGCGGCCATCTTCCTCTACTAGGCGCTTCACCGTGACCTCACCATGATGGATGGCCACCACGATGTCATTGACTTTGGATTGGGCCTTGGGTTCGGGTAGGACCAGCACTAAGTCTCCACTGTGAATGTCGTCCCCGATCATGCTGTCGCCACATACCTTGAGAAGAAAAGCGTCTGTTCGGCCGCCGAGCAAGCTTCTAGGCCAAGGAACCCATTCCTCAATGGTCTCCTCTGCCAGTAGCGGGGTACCTGCCGGAACCCAACCCACTAATGGCAAATGGACGACCTCCTCGTCCAGTTTCTCGTCTGCCTCACGTAAGACCTGGATGCCTCGCGGGGTTGAATCCCGTCTGATGTACCCTTTCCGCTCCAAAGCTTTGATGTGAGCTAGGACCCCACGAGGTGTGCTTATGTCGAGGTGATGCTGCAACTCTCTGAGAGTCGGCGGGTAGCCACGCTCTCTGATACAGCTGACTATTAGGTTCAAAACAAGCCTCTGGCGCTCAGTGAGCTTCTTGGCCATAGCCTTGGCCCTCCACAGATTATGGGAATTGGAAAGCTCGCACGGATAGTATACGCTATTGAACCTATTTTGTCAAATGCCTCTACGCAAGAAACTAGAGGGCTCCAACTCTAGAAAGTCAGAAGCCCTCTCGTCGGCTAGGGCCTGTGGGAAGTGGTTGCTAGGACTAGGTCTCGTTTTTCGATTCAAGAAGAGAACGAAGGTAGTCTGCGATCGTCGTGAGACACGCTTTCCCGTAAGGCTCTATCAATAGGACCCTGAGGCCATTCGGGTTCATCGGACTGAAGACGGACCCAAAGGGGCGAAGTCACTTTTCTCGCACCCTGGCCCTCCCAAATACACGTGGAAGATCCCAACAGTGATTGTACTTCGAATCTTAGCAGAGACCTTGGAGAGCGCCTCGTGAGGAGCAAAACTGGCTGGCACCTCAAGGTGCGAAAGCAGAACCTGTGGAGTATTGAAGCTTGCACACTGTTGCAACCAGGAACATTGAGGTTCGCAGTTGGGCGATCAGATCAAAGGCTACCGTCCTAGCCAACGTGCCGAAGGGATGCGCTCTCCGCCTTATCCGGACTCCAAGAGGTGCCTATGTGTCGAATGAGAGGAGATGTCCTTCCCGTACCGAAGCCTGCAAGTCCTTGCAGAGGCAAGTGGTCCGTCTCGGCAAATCGCCGTGCAGACTCGTCAAGTCCATTATCCCATGCCAATTAGTATCAGATCCCATTTATAACTCTCCCCCGAACGCCTTGGCCAGGACAGCAGGGATCAGCGCATCCAGTTGGGCTTGCGTTTCCTCCTGCAGGCGACCTAATTGCTCGACATTGGCTTGCACGCCGTCTAGGTAATCAACGACCTGTCGCTGTACTCCCAAAGCCGGGACCCTGATGGGGAGACTTCCTAGTACTCGCTGATTTAAGATGGGCAGAGTGGCCGCCGGTGCTACCTCTCGGAGAGCCTGATACTGGGATCGAAACCACCAATATGCATAATCTGGCATGATGGAATCTGCGAATCGCATACCCGTTATTTGCTGATTGGATGACACTGGTCTGGGGGAGAGTCCCACCTTGCCAAGTGTTGCACCTATCGTAACGAGAAGAACAGTGCCCTTTTCGAATACCTTGGCCTTCTTGTCATCAATTGCTTTCTGCGTGATCGTTCGGGATGAGTGAGTGAGCAACTTGTGCTCGCCCAAGTCTCCTGGGCAGAACCAGGGTGTCTTTCCACCATAGTACTCTTCTTGCTTGGACGGCGGCGTTGTACCTGTCTTCATTCTACAAACACTGGCAATCCCATGTGTCTCCCATCCCTCCTTGTCCGCCCTGGCAAATACCTCCGCCAGGGCCGCGGGTATGATCTTCTCCGTCTGCTCCCGGGCCGCCCGGCGCAGTCGCTTGGCTTCTTCAATAGGACGAACTGAGTGCTCAATCCGGGCCACAATCCGCCGTTGCTCCTCCAACGGCGGCAGGGGAACTCGCAAGTTCTCCAGAGCATCTTTCGGGACTCGTTGCCTTCCGGTTGTGCCCGTCATGCTTCCAACCAGAATATCCCTCGCATAAGGACTGCGAAGGAAGTAGAGCAGGAACTTGCGATCCGTCTTTGGACTAGGATGAACGGCAAAGACTTCCGTAGTTGCAAAGCCGCCGTTGGTTGGAATCTCAGGAGCCAGCGCCGTCTTCCTATTCTCGACACATGGCGTGATCTTGGCCGCCAATATCGCATCAGCGCCAAACCTTACCTTCCCACTGCTTACCTGTTGAAAATCCTTGAGAACGTATCTGGAGGACAGTCCCGTTAACTCATCAATATCAGCCATCGCGATGAAAGGGATCTTACCACCTACGGGAGTTGGCTTCCAACCCTTGGGTACGCCGATTCGAGTGACCTCAGCCAACCGCTTGACCTCCCACCCTTGAGGGACTTCACCCTGTGTCATTGTTCCCTACCAGCAATGATTGAACTTCATCCAGGATCTGGCTGATTAGTTCTTCCTTAGCCAGGACATCAGCCACCAATTCTTCTGGCGGCCGGTGCTCATACTCTTCCTCGCGGTTGGGATTCCTGGCCGTCAAGTCGTAGCCCCGCTCAACGATCTCCTCCACGGGCACTATCCAGGACTGCTGGGAGAGTGCGCGATCCGACCATTTGGCTAAGGCATCGCTCATATGGTCGTCCTGGATGGTGTTAGTCCTGGTGTACTTGGTCTCTGGTGGCGGGAGGAGTTCATAATACCAAATGTCCTTGGTCCGGCCCGTGCGGTTGAAGAAGAGGAGGTTAGTCTTTGGCCCGCTCCCACTGGAGGAAACATTGCCGAAGACGCCCATTGGCAGGCTGATGATGGTGTGGAGATTGTAGTTCTCCAAAAGTTCTTTCTTGACGGTGGCGAAGGCATCGCCGCGAAAGAGGACACCCTCGGGGACCACGATGCCGCAGCGACCGTTTCGCTTCAGTTTCTTCATCACATGCTGAAGGGCCAAGAGTTCCGTGGCTTGGCTCTGCACCGGGAAGTTCTGCTGGACATGGCGGCCTTCCTTCCCACCAAAAGGCGGATTGGTCAGGATGACATCATGGCGCTGGGCCTCGGGGATGTTGCGGATGTTCTCCTCCAGGGTGTTCTTGCGCACGATGTTGGGAGCCGTGATCCCATGAAGGATCACGTTCATCATCCCCAAGAGAGTTGGTAGGGGCTTCTTTTCTTGGCCGTAGAAGGTGTGCCGCTGCAGTGTCTCGTGGTCCTCGATCGTCAATTCGCGGGAACCCTTCATAAGCAAGTAAGACTCCGCCAGGAATCCGCCCGAACCAAGGAAGGGATCGTGGACCGTCTCTCCAATCTTTGGATCCACGATCTTGACCATGAGCCGCACAATAGGCCGCGGGGTGTAGAACTCACCTGCGATACCGCCTTCCTGTCCCATCTTAAGCAGCAACCCTTCGTAGACAGTAGACACGACGTGGGTGTCCTCCAGGCTCTGGAAATCGATCTTATCGAGGATAGCGATCACATCCTTCATGTTGTAGGGATTTTTCATTCGGTTCCCGGGGATCTCGGTGAATATATGACCAATGACATCGCGCTCCCGTGAGCCGGACAGGGAGCGCAGGTAAGGAAAGAGCGCCCCATCCACAAAGGTCACGAGCTCATGGCCCGGCCAGTCCTTGGTCGTCCAGACCGACCATCGGTAGTCGCCGTCCAAGACCCGTTGATATGTCGGCCCTCCCAAGGCTGCTTGAGCCTCATACCGATCCTCGATGGCCTCGAAGGCCTTGAGGAAGAGCATCCAAGAAAGTTGCTCCATGTACTGCATGATGCCCGTAGTACCATCGTCACGTCGCATGATGTCACAAGCACGCCATATTTCGTTGGCCAATGTCTCACGGTTCACATGAGCACCTCCGGCGTGTACATTCTCTTCTGCAGTTCAAGGAGGGCCCTCTTTAGAGGCTTGGCCCCACCGAAACGCCTGATCACCCCTGGTACGTAACCCATCCGGTCGAAGGGTGGCACGTCGAAGACTTTGGGCTGAATCTCGTCGATGCCCGCCAGACGATATTTTTCCAGTAGAACCAAGAGAACTTCTTGGGCCTCCGGCCCAAAGGCGGATAGGAAGCGTCCCTGAAGATTTCTGAAGCCCACGGCTCTCTCATCACGTGATAGGATCGGCGCATCGAAAGCGATATGCGCCAAGAGATCGAAGGCGTCTGCTCTCGGTACCTTCAAGAAACTCGCTAGGAGACCCGGATAGATCGAGTGTTCAACTAGGTCCCGCAGGAACGCATGGCGTCTCTCTGGGTCGATCCAAACCCGGCGGAGATCCTCGAGAGAGGCCGCTCGTTCAATCACGCCGTCACGAGAATAGCCTACGTATTCAGCCTCGGTCAGAGTCCTCCCGTCGGCGGTGAAGATGATCTGCGTCTCCTCGGCGATGTGAACCTCTATCCCTTTGAGAAGAACCTTCTCAGCAACTGGAACCTCAGGTCGTAGCTCGATCACCAAGAAGAATGCAGGGTCTTCGGGAGGTGTGAGAGTCATCTGGCGGCTACGGAAGGCAGTGGCAGATAGATACAGGGTGATCGGAGAATGAGGCAACTCGGTCAGGATGAACCGCCCCTGGCCATCGGTGCGGGCCATGCGCTGTAAGTTGGGGCCAATTTGAGCCACCACGCGAGCGTCCGAGATGGGTTCTTCCGTATGTCGATGTACCACCGCGCCGGAGAGAGTCAAATCAAACGGGCCCTGGGGAACCTTTTCAGGCTCGGCCTCTGGAGGGAACTCCCAATCATCAAGCAAGCGTGTGGCGTTGACATAGTCGATGATGCGGAAGTAGTACTTGTCAGTGTTGGGGTCAAGCCGGCTTCCTCGTCCAATGATCTGCTTGAAGACCACCTTGGAGGCAATGGGCTTCAAGAGGACGATGTTACGAGCAGGAGGCACATCTACACCGGTCGTCAGAAGGTCCACCGTCGTGGTAACTACCGGTGTCGCTTTGTCGGAGTCTCGGAATTGCTCGTAGTGCGCCCTGGCAATATCTCCATCCTCCGCTACGATACGCACTGCATAATCGGGATATCCGAGATCGGAAAAGCGATTCTGAAGCTCCTTGGCCACCTCTCCAGCATGAACTATGTTGACGCAGAATATCATAGTCTTGTCCAAGGGGCCAGAAGTGGCCAAGACATCGGCCAAGTGCTCACAAATCTGGCGAGTTCGGTCGGGCAGACTGATCTCTCTCTCGAAATCCTCTAGTGTATAGACCTCCCGAAGGCCCGCTTCTTCAGGTACGAAGAGTTGCGCCCCTTGATAGATGGCCTCACTGAGATGTAGGCCCTCACGGTCTACATTAGTGAAGATCCTATGGATCAGGAACGGGGCCAAGAAGCCATCGTCGATACCCTGACCCATACTGTAAGAGTAGACAGGTTCTCCAAAATAGGCATAGGTGTCTATGTTATCGTCTCGCTTGGGGGTAGCGGTCATACCGAGGTGGATGGCGCTTGAGAAGTACTGAAGAATCTCATGCCAGGTACCGAAGCCTGATCGGTGGCACTCGTCGATGATGATCAGATCAAAGAAATCTTGGTCGTATTCTTGATAGAGGCGGCTTCCCTCTTCTCCTGCGTAAAGCGCTTGATAGATGCTGAAGTAGATATCCCTGGTCTTTGGAGCTCTGCCTTCCTCGATTAGAGCCCGCGCGTCGCCGAATGGGTAGAACTCGTTGCTGTGGGCCTGATCTCTTAGAAAATTGCGATCTGCAAGGTAGAGGACTCGGCGTAGATAGCCGGATTTCCCCAGTTTCCAGGCAACCTGGAAGGCCACAAAGGTCTTGCCCGTTCCGGTAGCCATCGCGAGGAGAATGCGGTTCTTACCGCCTAGTACGGCCTGTATCACGTTCCTGATGGCGATCTCCTGATAATATCGCGGTATCTTGCCACCCGGCTCATGGTAGTAGGGATACAGCAAGGGGTTCTCGGTGGGAGTGAGCACGCCATAGGGCGTCTCACCTTCGCGAATAGCAGGTTCTTTCTCGGCACTCAAGTGAGTGTGCCAGCGGTTCCACAAGTCTTCTGGTGAAGGAAACGCACCCACGCTTTCCTGCTTGTTAGTCGTGAAGTCAAATTCTTCTATCCCATGTCCATTCGTGGAGTACGCAAACGGGACATCTAGCATTTGGGCGTACTTCTTGGCTTGCCCGATCCCGTCGCCTGGGGCATGAGATTCGTCTTTAGCCTCCACCACGGCGATCGAGAATGTCCCGGCGTGGCAGAGCAAGTAGTCGTAACGCTTCCGCTCCTGTCGTTGCGCTTTGTCTCCGCTAACAACGATCCGCCCGTCGGTGAAGTAGCGTTCTCTGCGGATGAACTCCTCGGTCCAACCTGCTTCGTGAAGGCTTGGAGTGATGAGTTGGGCCTTGGTCTCGTCCTCGTTCAGCACTTGGGCTGTACTCCTTCGCCACGCAGTCAGTGGTCGTCCTGTCTACATTTCAACGTGTGGAAGTCGGATATGGAATCAAACAGAGCTCGCTTGCCAGTCGCAACAGACGAGCCGTTGTAGTAGAGGATGTGTGCCAGGGCGTCCGTTGCACCCTGGGCCTTAGCCTCAGTGGTTCCATGCAAACCACGAGACTCTCTCTCCATTGTCCAACCATTGTAGTGCTGCGTTCCAACGATGTCAAGGGTGGAGCAACCACCCCGTCGGAGTCTCGTCCGGCCCAGACTGATCAGCCTATCCCGTAGCTATGCTTTCAACCGCGTCCTGCAAGTCCGCTTGGCTTGGCACTGTGTAGATGCGCGTTGTGTTTAGGCTACTGTGTCCGAGCAGTGTCGCAACCCTGTCTAAGGACACACCGGCATCTATCAAGTTCTTGCCAAAGGTGTGTCGTAGCGTGTGCGGACTGATGTTTTCAATCCTTGCCTCATACGCATACTTCCTGACGAGGTAGTATATCCCCGGAGGTCTGAGCCGCTCCCCTTTCTGTCCCACAAAAACATGATCATGATCCACCTCCGGACGCACTGACAGATAGGCTTTGATGGCCTTTCTTACGTTCGAGTTCAGCGGTACGCTTCGGAATTTCTCGCCCTTGCCTCCCCTGACCATGACTTCTCCCTTCCGAGGGGAGATCGAAACATCGCCAGTATGCAAGTTCGAGACCTCGCTAACCCGTAGGCCAGTATGTAGCATTAGCATGATCAAAGCCTCATCCCTTGGTCTATTTGCTTTCTGCACTGCTCGAACTAGAGCATATTGTTCTCTCTTAGTTAGCCACTTCGGGGCTGTACGTACTTCTGGAACTATGCTGATCTCATCACAGGGATTGCCATCGGCAAGCCCTTGTTCTTGCGCCCACTTGCAGAAAGCCGATATACTGGCAACTCTCCTGTTGACTGTAGCTGGCTTGAAACGCCGATCCTCCAAGAGGTAACCCTTATATTCCCTGAGATCGAGCGGGGTTATGGATTGCGGGGTCAGCTCTTCCCTATTGGTCTCGTAGAACCACTTGGCAAAGAGCTTGAGGTCACTGGAATAAGATCTAGTAGTCTGCTCACTTCTATCGCGGGAGTGTAGATGCTTGATGAACTGTTGGAGGAGTTGCGAGATTCGTTCAACCTCTTCCCTCCCACGTAGCCTTTCCGGTTGACTGTCTGACATTATCTTAGGCGTTTTCTGCGCCTTATCTAGTCCATTGTAGCAGTGGGTGTCAATACAGTCAAGGGCATTTTCCCTAAGATAAGCATACTTATCTGAGGAATGGACGACCTAGTTTCTCACTCTGGATAGTTGAGTGAATCTTGCCGATCTCCTATTCTTGGTCGGGTCAGCAATCCACGAGCGCAGTGATCTGAACAACACCGCACCAGGGTACTGCTCCGAAGGGGCACCTCCTGGTCAGGTCGAGGGGACTGGCCCGCAGGATATCTAGGTCTTACCTTCAATGCCAGCCCCACAGTCTCCCGTACCTCTTCCAGCATCACGGCCTCGATAGAGCACGGCCGAGAGCAGTGCTCGGGCGATCTTGAGGCGAGGGTGGGGCATTACTGGACTGGGGGGATGTGCCCCCTGGCCCGCCCCACCAAGCGCAACATGGCGGGGTTCGCAAACTCCACCTCGAGCAGGCCGGGAGCCTGAAGGTATTGAGGGAGTGCGAGATGGCTGCGACAGGCAGGGGGGGCATACCACTGCGCCTCACGTAAGCTCAAACTGCACTGTACGCACAATTGAGTCTGTGGATAAGTGGAGGTGCGCCCATCCTGGTTCCGTGTCCCAGACATGGATAGCACGGAGGCATTGGGATGGCCCAGGTCACAGGCGTGTCCGGGGAGACATCTTCTTGCGGTAGACCTCAGTAGATAGGAGACCGGTAGATAGTATGGGTTTGACAAACGCCAGGCTGTCTAGTAGGATTGGAAGTGGTGACGCTGTGAGAGTCCTGCTCTTTCGATGTTCGGTGCGAGTACAGCGATGTGCATCAGCATCATACACATGGAAGCGCAGGATTCTCAACATCGTCGCACTCCCTAGAACAGCCGGAGAATCAGGGCATCGCAAAAGGCACTAACATGAAAGCGGTAGAAATACGTTGCAAGTCTTTCATCAACCGAATGAAGGATGGATACTTTGCCATGAGGTATTTGCCATTCAGATTGACCGGAAATGTCTACAGAGGTTGCACGCACGGATGTGTGTATTGCTACGCCCCTTCTACGCACTACTATATGAGAGCAAGCCCCAACGATTTCTCCAAGACCATCTTTGTCAAAGTCAATTCACCAGAGATATTTGAAAGGGAACTGAGGAAATACCGTGGCGGGAAGAAAAGGAAAACCGTGATTGTAATCGGCAACGTATCGGATTCATATCAACCAATAGAAATGAAATATCGATTGACCAGAGAGATTCTGAAACTATGCTTGGAACATGATTTCCCATGCTTCATCGAAACGAAATCGCCACTGATTCTTAAGGACTTGGATATTATTGCACAACTAGCTGCCCGTCAGTTGATTGGTGTTGGAATGACGGTGACTTGCTATGATAACCAGTTTACAGAACTCGTTGAGCCATTCATTCCCAAACACAAGCTTGTACGTTCCGAAGTACATCAGAAGGAGAGAATTCTCACTCTCAAGGAGTTGTCCTCAATCGGCGTCGATACATACCTGCATATTACGCCATATTTCCCCGAGATAACAGATAGAGACATAGAAGAGATCATATCGGATGCTTCTGATGCAGGTATAGGTAGTGTTATTACGGCTCCCCTGGAATTGTCCTCATACATTTGGAGTCGTCTGTCGAAAAGCCTGATGAAAGAAGACAAGTTCGCTAGTCTAGTGCCTAGGTATGAAGAGCTGTATTTTGAGAAAGGTCGCAAACTGGGCGGGAGGATATCAACATCCGAAAACGAGCACTACGCACTTGAGAAAAGAGTTTCATCCTTATGCAGAGAATATGGCATTGCGTACTGGGCGTTTACAAACCCGCAATTCAACACGGCTAAGATATCTGGCGCCTACAGATTAAGGTATCCAATACTGATCGACTATTGGAATCTGGCAAAAGAGAATGGAGAGATAGGGTATGAAGAGGCTGTTGAGCTGGCGAACAACTTCCCTACTGATCGTGGATATCTTAGAGCGTTGAGAGAGTATTGGATGAACGGGAAATTGTTTGAAGGAATCTACGGGATGAAAAGGATTGACGGTGGGAGCACGCCATATTACATCTACAATGAAATTCAAGACGATAGGTGAGTGTGCACTGAAAATGCTACCCCAATTAGTCTTGCGTAGCCAATCCCCTCCCGACCTCTAAATTATTGGGCACAATGAGTCCGGAGTCGTATCATGGCGGAAACACGGAGAATGACCTGCGCAGGGGGATCTTCGGACCCACCGCGCACAATCGTTCTGGAGTTGACCTACCGATGCAATCTTCGCTGCAGAATGTGTTGGTGGTGGGGCGACTCGGGGGTTTTGCGGCAAAGAGAGAATGTAGAGGATGAGTTATCTCTTGAAGAACTCCGGCGCTTCGTACATTCGGTCAGTCCCTTTCGACCACACATTCGGATTACAGGGGGAGAACCTTTTATCCGACAAGACTTGTTCGCATTGATCGAGTACATCCGCAACGAGTCGATGTCTTGTTCGCTGATAACGAATGGCACTCTGTGCGATTTGGAGAGCACCACACGTCTAGTCGAAGGAGGTACAGTCTCACACATTACGTTCTCGTTGAACGGAGACCGACAAGTCGATGCACGAGTGCGAGGATCCGGGGCTTTCGACAAGACTATTGCGGCGATCAAGCATCTTACGGCGGTCAAACGAACTCTGTCGGCACCAAAGCCAAGATCGATGATAAACTGCGTCATATCTCGATATAACGTAGAGGGTTTGGCAGACCTTATCAGAATTGGTCGGCAGCTCGGTGTCCCTGTCAGACTACAGCACATAACATGGTACGACGAGCGCACTGTTAGAGAGCATATGTCGCGTCTGAAAGACCTTTTTGACCTCAATGATGACACATTGAGAGGTTTCGTCAATGACGCACACGACTTCGACTACAAGATGTTGTTAAACGTGCTGAGGACGGAAGACTACCTGGGGCATCAAGGTCCAGTGGATCCACTTCTTACGCTACCTGCGCTTACAGGGAGGCAAGTGGAGAAGTGGTACACAGATCTTGGCTATTGTAGCGCCTATGGATGTGACTACGTGTCAAATGTGGGCCGCGTGAAGGCAAACGGAGAAGTGATTCCTTGTCCGCAAGTTGACTACTCCCTTGGCAATATTCGAGAGACGGGTTTTGTGGAGATCTTCCAATCCGTTCCTGCGCGAACATTCCGGCAGGTTGTTTCCGAGAGTCTTCTGCCGGGATGCGTACGTTGTTGCAAACTGCGGTGGTCCTCCCAAGGTATCGACTATCAACAAGCTTTCGGCCACCAAGATGGATAAGGAAGAGAATGGGAACTTTGTCGAAGATTCTCATAATCGCGCGTGGTAAGCCGGGCTTGGGCAAAGTGGCTCCCTGCATCGCACTAGCACAGCATCTAGAGATGATGTCTGACTCCCTGACCGTAGAGTTCGTTTCGTATGGCTTAGGAACTGCAATGCTGCGCAGATCTGGGCTATCGTTCCATTCTCTGGAGTATGCGCCAAGTGCAATGACCTATCCGGGTTTGCATCTCATCGGCGAAATGTATCCTCATTTGAGCCGCATCGTTGATACAGAGCGGCCTGATCTACTGATCGGGTGTGGTGAGTACTACTTACCCCTTTTGGCGTCTCTGAAAGGGATTCCCTGCTGCATGATCGAAAAGATGCCACGCTTGCGTTCCCGCGAGGGTTTCTTCCAAGAAATCGGAGAAGCGTTGGTGGGATTACTAGCAATGGCGGATCTCATACTCGACTATTCACTCGATCTCGATCCTTCTCCGCCACCCGCAGGGATCCGTGACAAGACCGTAAGAACTGGACCTCTCATTCGCCAGTTCGATCACGGTCTTACGAGGACGATAGCTAGAAGGAATCTCGGACTTCCTCAAGATAAGGTGGTCATACTTGTCACGAAAGGAGGAGGGGAAGAGTTTCCACACACGGCCATAGAGGGGAAAGGCACACTGCGCGCATATCAGGCGGATTCGTTGAAGATCATAGAGACGGCAATTGATGCGCTACATGTGCTCAACCGAAAGGATGTGTACTTAGTAGTCATCCTTGGGCTGGGTCTAGAGGTAGATAAGCGCGACTCTCTGCTCGATCACAAAGAAGCAAAAGTGAGAGTTATCGAGTTCACAGAGGAAATCCTGCATTACATGGTCGGATCAGATCTGGTTGTCGGGCGCGGCGGCACGAACACTGTCGCAGAGATGATACTTGCGCGACGGCCGATGATTCTCACTCCGATCCCCAGCGACTACGAGGCTATCGAGACTGCTAGCAAACTGGGAGTCCGAGGAGCCGCCTGTGTCTTGCCTACAAATGAACTGAACCAAGATAGTCTAGCTCAAGCATTCGAAGCTATGATTGAGGATAAGCGCTTACGGCAGAGGATGGTTGATTCAGCATCGCAGATTCTGCCTCGTAATGGTTCTCCGTTAGCTGCTGAAGTCATATTGAACGCGACCTACATAGATGATTGCAGCTAGCTCCTCAGCAGCCTACAGTATCATGCGATAGGTATGACAGGCGAACCGGCGAGATACTACTGAGGAGCAATCTCTTGATCCAAACCGGTCGAAGGCAAGAACTAGGAGGAAGTACTTGAATCAGTGTGAGGACTTTGACCATAGTCATCATCGAATAGGCCACTCTCTGGAGGAGGTGTATATGACCGATCGGGTTCACTTTGCCTTTGGATATCGCACGTCGGCCGATTTTGATGCCGCGCATCGCCTACCAACGCCCTGAAAGCGGTTACCTATAGTTGTGCCAAATGGCAGGTACCTGTAAGATGCGGGGCTGAAATCCCCGCT